>NZ_SNWA01000002.1:1862291-2172673 GCF_004361815.1 Paraburkholderia sp. BL10I2N1
AGCGTTCGACGCGACGGACGACGCTATACTTGCGCCCCGTTCATCGATCGCTCCGCATATGAAGAAGGTGTTTGCCTGTCTGTTGATCGCAGTCGCCGGCCACGCTATGGCTGCCGCGCCCTCCTGCACCGGGTTCGTTCCCAACGATCAGTTCCCCGTGCTGACCAATCCACGGATGACGCCGAAAACGCGCGTGCTTTGCTACGCCGATTTCGCGGTGCTTCATTCCGGTATTACGCACGGGCCGCTGTGGTCGGCGGAACATCTGACGCGTGATCACATCGAAGCCGCGAAAGACATGGTGCGCACCAACAAATTCTTCGAAGACTCGCGCCTGCCGGACGGCGAAGGCGCGACGCTCGCCGACTACAAGCGCAGCGGCTTCGATCGCGGTCACATGAGTCCGGCGGGCAATCGCTGGAATGAGGAAGCGATGGCGGAGTCCTTCTCGCTCGCGAACATCGTGCCGCAAAATCGCGAGAACAATCAGCGCCTGTGGTCGCGCATCGAGACGGCCGTGCGCCGACTCACGACAAGGTACGACGATACCTATGTCATCACGGGGCCGATGTTCAGCGGGCAGCAGTTGCAGACCATCGGTCCGACCCGGGTGTTCGTGCCAACGCAGCTGTTCAAGGTCGTCTACATCCGATCGAAACAGATGGCATTCGCAATCGTGGTCGATAATGTCGCGACGAATCGCTATGACATGCACTCGATTCACGAAGTCGAATCAATGAGCGGCATTCGCTTTCCGGGCATTCCGGAAAATCTGAAGGACCAGAAACCTGGAGGGCTAAAAGGTGTTTAAGGCTTACTCGAACAATGACGATGTCCTCAACATCCAGGGCGACGCCCTCACGGTAACGAACGGTGCGACACGCGTTGTCGTCGCGGGCACGCTGGAACTCACGAAAGACAAACGCGGCCTGCAGGCGGCGCTCGCGCTGAAGCAGGCGCTGGATAGCGTCGTCGAGGCCTTGCAGGCCGAAGGCAAACTACCCGACAGGATCAGGGATGAACCGGACGCGAAACCAGGTGTCATCGACAATCCGTTCAGTTAGTGTTTGCGGCGCACTCGCGCTTTCTTGATGCAAGCCTGGAGAGACCCGCCGGTTTAATCACCGCGGGTCTTTTCTTTTAACTGAATGCGTTTGGCCGCCGTTACGTTTTGTCACCAGAACCGCGTCAACTGGCGTCATCGCCGCCGCGTTAAACCGGCAGCGCTGAACATTCTCAGCCGCGAACCCACGGAGTCAAACAATGAAGATGATTTTCGCCGCACTCGCTTCCACTCTGCTCGTTTCGACGGCATTCGCCCAGACTGCCGCGCCCGCTTCGGCGCCCGCGGCTGCAGAGGCGCAACTGAAGGCTTCGAAGTCCACCAGTTTGAATGCTGACGCATCGAAGAAGACCGACGCCACCGCAGACAAGACCGCGGCCGATACTCCCGCGACGAAGCCCGCAGCCGGCGCGAAGAAGCACGTGAAGGTCGCGCACAAGAAACACGCTGCTGAGCCCAAAGTCTCTCAGGAGAAGGCGGGAACGTCAAAAGAAGCCAACGCTACGCAGGCTAACACCAAGGCCGATACGACTAAAACGCAATAACGTCATCGGTCAGGCGTCTTCCGGCGCGCCGAATATAACCGGAAGAGGCCATTCAAGGGCGAGTCGCGAGACTCGCCTTTTTTCTGTCCGCAAGAATCGTCCTGCGGGTGGCTTGTCCGCCCACTATGCGTCCGCTTGCGGCTCGGCCAGCATCGCGAGTCTTTCCGCGTCGACGATCTCGATCTCTCCGTAACGCAGCTTTAGGGCGCCGCGCATTTCGAACTGACGCAGCACCTGATTGGTGGTTTGCCGCGATAGGGCCACCATCATCGCCAGATCTTCCTGCAGTACCCTGAGCACACTCCGCATCGCACGTGGCTCGCCAAAGTCGCGCGCCATCATCAGCAAGCGCCGGGCGATGCGTTGCGCAGCAGGGAGCAGCGCTGCGTCTTCGATCGCTTCAAAAGCGAGCCGCAGCTTGTGCGTCAGAAGCAGACCGAACGCATGCCAGTAGTCCGGTCGTCGCTCGAGCAACGCGACAAGCGCGACACGCGGCACATGGAACAGCATCGAATCGCGTTCTGCCCAGGCATCGTGGGTCCGCTCCCTGCCGTCGAACAGCGCGATCTCACCGAACCAGTTGACCGGCTCGATGACGGCGAGCAGCGCTTCCTTGCCGCTGAAACTCGCAGCGCTGATGCGTATCGAGCCCTCAAGCATGCAATAGAGGCCATCATCGGCGTCTCCCCGCATGAAGAGCCGGGTCCCGCCAGGCAGTGGCTGTACGCGTCCCAAAGCGACAAGCTGTGCTCGCAGATCTTCCCCGCATGCGGCAGCACGTCGATCAACGCGGCGTACCTGTCTGTGGGAAGATCAGCAAGTCGACTGGAAGAAAGACTCGAATTCATATCGCGACATCCGTGCTGAATTGTCGGCTACCCGATGGTTTGAAATCCTGTTGCACGCGATTATGGCGAATCGGACCACGGAGCGGCATCCATGAGAACGCTGACGGAACAACTTGGCCAGTACGCGGCCTACCATCGGGACCGGCGCAACATCGCGACTCATCTGGTCGGCATTCCGATGATCGTTGCCGCGCTTGCCGTGCTGCTGAGCCGCCCTGCATGGATGGCCGGCGGCCTGCCCTTTGCGCTTTCGCCCGCGCTGGCGTTGTTCGTCACGGCAACCGTCTACTACCTTGTGCTCGATGTGCCGCTCGGCTTGATGATGTCAATCGTGTCCGCGCTGTGCCTCCTTGCCGGCCAGTGGCTCGCGGCGCAATCGACACTGACGTGGCTCAGCACGGGCATCGGCCTTTTTCTCGTGGGCTGGGCGTTTCAGTTGGTTGGCCACATCGCGTATGAGCATCGCAAGCCCGCCTTCGTCGATGACGTGATCGGCCTCGCAATCGGCCCACTGTTCGTGCTTGCCGAAGTGCTGTTCGGCTTCGGCTGGCGGCCCGCGCTACGCGAGGCGATCGAAGCGCAGGTCGGGCCAACGCGCATCAACGCAGGTAAGGCCGTGGCGCATCAGCATCAACATCAGCGCCATTAGCGTGGCGCGAAGCGCACCAGTCGCACGCTGTGCAGCGCTGTGAGCGCAACCGCGATCCAGATCGGTATGTACGTCGCGAGTTGCTGCGCCGAAAGCGTTTCGCCAAGCAAGGTCACGGAGACGATCACGAGCAGCACCGGCTCGACATAACCCAGGATGCCGAAGAGCGCTATCGGCAGCAACCGGCTCGCCTTCAGATATGACGCGAGCGCCACCGTGCTCAGCGCGCCCAGCCCCGGCAGCAGCAGAAGCCACATATCGTAGCGACCGCTCAGAATCGTAAGCGAGCCGCCTGCTGCGACGAATGCGATGGCAGCCGGAAACAGCAACGTGATTTCGAGCGCGAACGCCGTCAGCGAATCCGCCTTGATTTTGCGCCGCAACACGAAGTAGGGCGGGTAGCCGAGTGAGACGAGCAACGTCGGCCACGAAAATGCGCGCGTCACCCACAATTCGTGGGCGACGCCCAGAGCCGCAAAGCCGACCGCGAGCCATTGCAGCGTGTCGAGCCGCTCGTGGTAGTAAAAGCGGCCGAGCAGCACCATCGTCAGCGGTAACAGAAAATAGCCCAGCGACACTTCCAGCATTCGCCCATGCAGCGGCGCCCACAGGAAGACCCATAATTGCGCGCCCAACAGCGCAGCGCTAACGATCATCAAGAATGCGATTTTGGGTTGCGTCGCGGCCCGCGCCGCCAGTTCGCGCAATTGCGGCAGACGCCCGCGCAGCGTGATCAGCAGCCACGCGCCCGGCAGCGTCCAGATGATGCGCCACGCGAAGATGTCGAGGCCCGTCAGCGGCGCGAGAAGCTTCACGTAAGCCGATAGCAGCGCAAACAGGGTCGACGCGGCGACGGACAGCGCAATACCGCGTCCCGGTTCATACTGATTCATCGGCTGACCTGCCGCAACGATAGTCCGGCGACGCGGGAAATGGGGGCGTTTACGTTCGCCGCGCCGCACGTGGACGCGGTTCTGTTCTTTTTCATCGTCTCGATTGTCTCAGACGGGCGGTCTGGCGAATGACGTGAGGCGCCGCCTCGTGAATGTAAGCCGGCATTCTAGACGGGTTGTCACACAGAAGGTCCACTGTATTTATTTCGTGCGCATTGGCGATTGATGAACTAGAACGTAACTTCATCGGCTCCGCGAACGCGCCGCGGATCTCTCTCAGAACGTCAACGCACGCGCGGCAAGCGCGGTTCTTGCTTCAAAACCAGTCTTTTTCGACACAAACGCGGACGCTTTCGTCCACCTTCCTGTGCGCATCGACTCGCGTTGCGCGCCCACCGCACGGCCAGCAGCCGTCACCTGAAAGAGGACCCCTGCATGACTGAGCCTGCGCTATTGCAAGACGTCTCGCCCGGATTTGCAGCAGATATCCGCGCCGGCCTGACACACTCCCCGCAGAAGGAACTGCCTTCCAAGTATCTCTATGACGAAGTGGGTTCCGCGCTCTTCGAGGTCATCACCGCTCTGCCTGAATACGGCGTCACGCGCTCGGAAGAGCGACTGCTGACGCGGCATGCCACTGACATCGTCGCGCAGCTTTCCCGCGATGTGACGGTCGCCGAACTCGGCAGCGGCAGTGGCCGAAAAACGCGCCGGATTCTGGAAGCACTGTGTAAAAAGCGTCCCACTTCTTACTGCCCGATTGAAATTTCGCGCACCGCGTTGCAACTCTGTCGCCGCGAGCTGGGCGATATCGAACGGATTTCGATCGTCGGATATGAACGCGACTATCTCGCCGGGCTTGCGGAAGTCAGCGAAAAGCGGCCGGATGGCGAACAGCTACTGGTGCTGTTTCTCGGCAGCACGATCGGCAATTTCGCCCGGCTTGCCGCCACGCGCTTTCTGCGCGATATCCGCATGATGCTCAAGCCCGGCGATGCGTTGCTGCTAGGTACGGATCTCGACAAGCCCGTGCCGACGCTGATCGCCGCGTATGACGATCCGATCGGTGTCACCGCCGCGTTCAACCTGAACCTGCTCGCGCGGGTCAATCGCGAACTGGGTGGCGACTTTCCGCTCGATGCGTTCGCGCACGTCGCGCGTTTCAATCCCGAGGCGCGCAGCATCGAGATGCATCTGCGCGCAAAGCGCCGCGTGAGTGCGCACGTGCGAGCGGCGAAACTGACCGTCACGCTCGAAGAAGGCGAGACGATCTGGACCGAAAGCAGCCATAAATACCGCGCGGAAGAAGTCGATGCCATCGCGGACGACGCGGGATTCGCGTGCCTGCGTCAGTGGGTCGAGCGTGATTGGGGATTTGCGGAAAGTCTGCTGGTCGCGCGCTGACGTCCCCGCGGCAGGGTTGCGGGCAAAGCGGCCGGTTCTGTTCTGGCCGCTCTCGCCGTGTGTGCTCCGCGCCTGCAAGCAGCAACGCGCGTAACAGGCGGTCCTCCGCTGTCCGCGAAGGCGTGTGCCATCAAACGGGCGCGTCGTTTCAGTGCTGTTCGAAGCGCTCGTAGCGCTTGTCGGTGAACCGCTCTTCGCCGGTGACTTCCGTCACGCGCGCCGCAGGCGGCCCGTGGCGCAGCCAGGACAGCATCCTGTCCACCTGATTGGCGGGCCCTTGCAACAGGGCTTCGACTGAGCCGTCGTCGAGGTTCGCTACCCATCCCTTGATGCCGAACGCGTGCGCCTGGCGCACGGTCGCATGACGGAAGCCGACGCCCTGTACGTGACCCCGCACGCGCACGTAATACGTTTCGATTCGCGAATCCAGATCCGGGCCGGTCATGCGGACATCTCCTGACTATCTTTTCAACCCGGCATTTTAGTCGCGTCGTGGCGATGCTGCTGCCCGCGTCGAACGTCTTCGCGGACTGTCAGCTCCGGTGACCATCTGACGCGCGCCACGTACAATCCGACGACGATCAACCAGCGCTGCCCGCAACCGCGCAGCGCCCTCACACGCCAGACAGGGAAGTCAGAAAAGAATGACCGATCAGAATCGCGACCTCGTGCTCGTCACCGGCGCGTCCGGCTTTGTCGGATCGGCCGTCGCGCGTATCGCGCAACAGAAGGGCTTTGCGGTACGCGTGCTCGTCCGCGCGACGAGTCCGCGGCGCAATGTCGAAGCGCTAGACGCGGAAATCGTCGTGGGCGACATGCGCGATGAGACGTCGATGCGCGCTGCGCTGCGCGGCGTGCGCTATCTGTTTCACGTCGCCGCCGACTATCGCCTGTGGGCGCCGGACCCGTCCGACATCGAACGCGCGAATCTCGAAGGCACCGAGGCGACGATGCGCGCGGCGCTAAAGGAAGGCGTCGAGCGCATCATCTACACGAGCAGCGTCGCGACGCTGAAAGTCACAAGCTCGGGACAGTCCGCCGACGAAACCTCGCCGCTCGCAGCCGACAAGGCGATCGGCGTCTACAAGCGCAGCAAGGTGCTCGCCGAACGCGCGGTGGAACGCATGGTCGCCAACGACGGCCTGCCCGCCATCATCGTCAACCCATCGACGCCAATCGGCCCACGCGACGTGAAGCCGACACCGACCGGACGCATCATCGTCGAAGCGGCGCTCGGCAAGATTCCGGCGTTCGTCGATACCGGGCTTAACCTGGTCCACGTCGACGACGTCGCTGCCGGCCACTTTCTGTCGCTCGAACGGGGCAAGGTGGGTGAACGCTATATTCTCGGTGGCGAAAACCTGCCGTTGCAGGTCATGCTGGCCGACATCGCGAATCTCACCGGCCGCAAGCCACCGACACTCGCACTGCCGCGCTGGCCGCTGTACCCGCTGGCGATCGGCGCGGAAGCCGTCGCGAAGATCACGAAACGCGAGCCGTTCGTCACTGTCGATGGGCTGAAGATGTCGAAGAACAAGATGTACTTCACGTCGGCGAAAGCGGAACGCGAACTCGGTTATCGGGCGCGGCCGTATCGCGAAGGGCTGCGCGATGCACTGGAGTGGTTCAGGCAGGCGGGCTATCTGAAGGCTTGAGTTCGCCCGGCCCGCACCTGACAGGAAGGGAGTCGTCACCTGCCCAAGCACTTTGTTACAACGTCGGCAAGACGGCGAAAGGTCATAGGCGGCGCGTAACAGGTAAAATCGCGGGTCTTACCGGAAAAAGCCTCGCATGAATCTTCAAGAACAGATCGGCGCGCTTGAAACGGGCGTCGATCAGCTCATTCAAGTCGCGCTGGCCCCGAAAGCCGTGGCCACCCAGGAAGCCACCCCTGATATTCCCGCCGCAGCCGCCGCGCCGGACACGCACGCCGTGCAACCCGTGCCGGCATCGGCGAGCGCAGAACCCGCCGCCAACGTTGCCACGGAAGCTGCCCCTGCCGTTGCCACGGACAACGCGGCAGACATTGCCACCGAAGAGTTGACGCTGCTGGTCGGTCGCCCGAACCAGAACGAAATCACGATGACGATCGGCGGAAAGACCGTCTCGTTGAACCCGGAGCAGATCGGTCGGCTGATCGAAGAACTGGCGAATGCGCGTGCATCGATGAAGCCCGAGCCGCCGGGCGCGATACCGTCTGGCTGGCGTTTCGCGTCGACGAAGAATCCGGTGATGGCCGCGCAGAAACAGTCGAACGGCGACCGTCTGCTGGTGATGCGCCATACCGGCCACGGCTGGGTGCCGTTCACGTTCTCGCCGGACATGGTCATCCAGATGTACATGATGTTGACGCAGCGTTAATACAACGCTAACCCGCCTTCCATGCAAAAGCGGCGCGCGGCGCAATCGCGCCGCGCGCCGCCTTACTGCACTCCTTCAGTTTTCCTGGCGCCCCTGCGTCGGCGCCTGAACGCGCGCCTTCCACTGGCCGCCCTTGCCGCGCCAGTAACGCACCGCCGACGCGAACGTTGCGCCGACGTAGAACAGCGCCACCAGCGGAAGGAACGGCGCCCACAGCGGCGAACGGCCGTAGTAGCGCAGCATCGGCGCATACGCGCAGCACATCGCGGCCCAGGCGAGCCACGCAGGCCAGGCCAGCGGTCCGAGCACAATTGCCACCACCGGCGGTATCAGATAGATGATCGTCATGCCGGCCAGCGTGCCTGCCAGCAGCCAGCCCGAATAGTGCAACTGGGTGAACGCCGTGCGCGCAATCATGTTCCAGATGTCGCGCCAGCTGTCGTACGGACGCAGCGATACGCTTCGCGCCGCGACGTCCAGCCGGATCGGATGCCGGCCTTCACCGCGATGCTTGATGCGCGCCGCGAGGCTGCAATCGTCGATCAGTTCGGCGCGGATCGATTCGATGCCGCCCGCTTCTTCCAGCGCCGTACGGCGCACGAGCATGCAGCCGCCAGCCGCCGCAGCCGTCTTGTTGCGCGGGTCGTTCACCCACGAAAACGGATACAGCTTCGCGAAGAAGAACACGAACGCGGGAATCAACGCCTTTTCCCAGAAAGAATCGCAGCGCAGCCGGACCATCAGCGAGACGAGATCGCGCTTTTCGTCGTCCGCGCGTACCACCACTTGCGTGACGGCCTCGGCGGGATGGCCGATATCCGCATCGGTAAGCAGCAGGTAGTCGGCGGGCAAACCGAGCGTTCTCACGGCCTCGATGCCCTGCGACTGCGCCCACACCTTGCCCGACCAGCCCGCCGGCAGCGGCTTCGCGGTGAGCACCGTCAGGCGGTCGGGGCGTTGCAACTGCAGCGCGGCGGCCCGGGCGGCGTCGGCGGTGCCATCGGTGCTATGGTCGTCGACGACGATCACATGAAATGCGCCCGCATAATCCTGGCCGAGCAGCGAAGCGACGGCTCGCGCGATCACGTCGGCTTCGTTACGTGCCGGCACCACAGCGACCACGGCAGGCCATGCGTCATCGCAGCTACGTGCCGGCACCGCGAGCGGCGCGGCGGGACGCGCCCGCCAGAAGCCGCCACGGGCAAACAGCAGGACACACCAGATCAACAGCGACAGACAGGAAAGGACAAACAGAAACAGCATCATGCGTTGCCCTCAACCGACACTGCCGGCAAGCCCACCAGCGCGCTTGACGACTTCGAAAGCAACGCGCGTGCAACAGGAAAGTTTTCGTAGTGATCGACTTCCATCCAGCGAGCCCCAAATGCATTCAGTAATGCGGTTGTAAACAACTACCACAAGGCCTGATAGTTTAAGGGTTCCGCATGTCGGGTGCAGCGGTCATTGTTGCCGCGGCAGGTGTTGTATCCGGTGTGTCAGGAAAGCAAGGAGGCCGCGATAGCGTTAGAATGCGCGTTTGGTTTCGGTGCACCGGCTTTTTGTCGGACTTAATGCATCCATTAATATGATCGTCGCGGCGATAAAGTCATTTTTACCGGCTTTCTTCGAGACCCGCGTCAGTCGGAGTTCGCCAGCCTATGCGAGTCATCCTTGCTCAACCCCGCGGCTTTTGTGCGGGTGTTGTCCGTGCGATCGAAATCGTCGATCGCGCACTGCTTCAACACGGCGCGCCGGTCTATGTGCGCCATGAAATCGTCCACAATCGCCACGTGGTCGATAACCTGCGTCAAAAAGGCGCCCGCTTCGTCGAAGAACTGGACGAGGTGCCGGAAGGCGCTGTCGCGATCTTCAGCGCGCATGGCGTGGCGCAAAGCGTCGAACGTGACGCCGAGCAGCGCGGGCTCGATGTGCTCGATGCGACCTGCCCGCTCGTCACCAAGGTGCACGTGCAGGGGCGTCAGTACGTCGGCGCTGGCCGCACACTGATCCTGATCGGCCACGCGGGCCATCCGGAAGTCGAAGGGACGATCGGGCAGATTCCCGGCAAGGTGCTGCTCGTGCAGAGCGAAGCCGAAGTCGCGACGCTCGATCTGCCGCTCGACACGCCGCTCGCGTACGTGACGCAGACGACGCTGTCGGTCGACGATACGCGCGGCATCATCGACGCGCTGCTGCGCCGGTTCACCGACATCGTCGGCCCGGACACGCGCGACATCTGCTACGCAACGCAAAACCGCCAGGCGGCGGTGCGCGAGTTGAGCACACAGGTCGATGTACTGCTGGTGGTGGGGGCGACGAACAGTTCGAACTCGAACCGTCTGCGTGAAATCGGCAGCGAAACGGGTGTACCGAGCTACCTCGTCGCCGATGGTTCCGAAGTGAAGCCGGAGTGGTTTGCGAATGCGCAGACGGTCGGCATCACGGCGGGCGCTTCGGCGCCGGAAGAAATGGTTGAAAACGTCATCGATGCGCTGCGCGCATTGGGACCCGTCGAAGTCATGACGATGGCGGGCCGTGAAGAGAAAGTCGAATTCAAGTTGCCGTCGAAGCTGACGCAACCACTCGCCGCACGCGAAGTTTAAGGAGGACAGATTGTCTATTCCGCTGCTACAGAAGGTCCGGGTGGGCGCTTACATCATGCGCCAGCACTTTTCGGGCAACAAACGCTACCCGCTCGCGCTGATGCTCGAGCCCCTGTTCCGCTGCAATCTGGCCTGCAATGGCTGCGGCAAGATTGACTATCCGGATCCTATCCTGAACCAGCGCCTGTCGCTGGAAGAATGCCTCGGCGCCGTCGACGAATGCGGCGCGCCCGTGGTGTCGATCGCCGGCGGTGAGCCGCTGCTGCACAAGGAAATGCCGCAGATCGTTAAGGGCATCATCGCGCGCAAGAAGTTCGTGTACCTGTGCACGAACGCGCTGCTGATGGAAAAGAAAATGGACGACTACGAGCCGAATCCATACTTCGTATGGTCGGTTCACCTCGACGGCGACAAGGAAGCACACGATCACTCGGTGTCGCAGGAAGGCGTTTACGAGAAGGCCGTCGCCGCGATCCGCGAAGCGAAGCGCCGCGGTTTCCGTGTCAACATCAACTGCACGCTGTTCAACGACGCCGTGCCGGAACGCGTCGCCGCGTTCTTCGACACGCTCGGGCCGATGGGCGTCGACGGCATTACCGTGTCGCCGGGTTATGCATACGAACGTGCGCCGGATCAACAGCACTTCCTGAACCGCGACAAGACCAAGCATCTGTTCCGCGAAATCTTCAAGCGCGGCAACAATGGCAAGAACTGGTCGTTCAGCCAGTCGGGCATGTTCCTCGACTTCCTGGCCGGCAACCAGACCTACGAATGCACACCTTGGGGCAACCCGGCGCGCACGGTGTTCGGCTGGCAGAAGCCGTGCTATCTGGTCGGCGAAGGTTATGTGAAGACCTTCAAGGAACTGATGGAGACGACCAACTGGGACGCCTACGGCACCGGCAACTACGAGAAGTGCGCGGACTGCATGGTCCACTGCGGCTTCGAAGCGACCGCCGTGATGGATACCGTGGCGCATCCGCTGAAGGCACTGAAGGTCAGCCTGCGTGGTCCGAAGACCTCGGGTGCGTTCGCTAAGGACATCCCGCTCGACAAGCAGCGTCCGGCCGAGTACGTATTCTCGCGTCACGTCGAGATCAAGCTGGAAGAGATCGGCCGTGCAGGTAAGGGCAAGAAAGTGGAAAGAACGACGGCAGCCGCAAGCTGAGCGTTGAGCAGGCTGCCTGCATTTGTATTCGTGCCGCTCGTGAATGAGCGGCACGCAAGAAAAAAGAGCGCAACGGTGCGAACCGTTGCGCTCTTTGTTTTCGGGGTAAGCGGATGGTCAACTCAACAGCACTTTCCAGCCCCCGATCCGTATCGCGCATTCTGCCGCTCGCGGAAAAACTCCTCGTAGGTCATCGCCGGCTGGTCGGGGTGCGTCGCGCGCATACGCGCAACGTAGGTCTCGTAGTCAGGCATGCCCACCATCAGGCGCATCGCCTGACCCAAATAGCGGCCCGAGTTGCGCACGTCGTCTCGAAGTCCGGAAAACATCGCGGGCAGACCTTTGTCAGTTCGCGCAGTGAGCCCGCCGCAAAACCGCGGGTTCTGCAATCAACCGGCACTGCGCGCGTTGTGCGCGGTCAGGAACTTGATCAATCCGTCGACCCCGCCCTTGGCGAGTTGCTCGGCAAACTGGGTCTGATAGACCTGGATGAGCCACGCGCCCATCATGTTGATGTCGTAAATCCTCCAGCCGGCGGCAGTCTTTTCGAGCCGGTAATCGATCGAATCGTCGCCGCCGTTGCTGATCACGTGCGACTGCACAACGGTGTCCCTGGCCTCTTCAGCCGACGTCGACGGCAGGAACCGGAATTTGACGTCCTGGTCCCGTAATTGCGACAGCGAGGCTGCGTACGTTCCGACCAGTAGTTTCGTGAACTGCTCGTACAGTTGCTTCTGCTGCTCGGGTGTCGCGGTCGCCCACGCCTTGCCGACGGCAATCCGCGTCGTCCGCTGGAAGTCCGTGTAAGGCACGAAGCGCGTCTCGACCACCTGGGTGATCTTGCTCATATCGCCGCCGCGTGCCTGCGGATCGGCCTTCATCGCAGCGACGGTGCCCTCGACGGCACTCTTCACGACAGCGTCCGGTGCAGCTTGTGCGAAAGCCGCGCTGGAAACCACGGCCGCTGCGAAAAAAGCAGACAAATAACGTTTCATATGCTCGCTGGAACATGAAAGTGAAAAAGACAGCCACCCGGCGGCCAGGAAGCCATTGGGCGCCAGTATACCGATTTTGCCCGTTGCGTCCTGCCCCGCATGACGCGCGCGAGGCCGCTGCGTCTGTATACTTGTGCCCTTCTGCCAAAAACGCCGTTAACGACAGGGCTATTTCACCTGTATGCTGAAGTCATCCATTGTTCGCCTCGTTGCGTGGTCGATACGCCTTGCGGGGTGGGTCATTGCGCTGTCGCTCGCACTCGCCGTCGCGAGTGCCTTCTATGTCGCGCATCACTTCAAGATCAACACGGACATCAGCCGTTTGATCGATACCGAGCCGGAATGGTCGCGCCTCGAAAACGCGATGAATGCGGCCTTCCCGGATCGCGGCAAGACCGTTCTCGTGGTCGTCGAAGCCGGTGCGCCCGAATTCGCCGATGCCGCCGCCAACAAGCTGACCGCCGCGCTGCAGAAGCAGCCGAAACAGTTCGTCGCCGTCTCCCAACCGGCCGACGGTACATTCTTTGAGCATAACGGCCTGCTGTTCCTGCCGCTCAAGGACGTCGAATCGACCACTTCCCAGCTGGCCCAGGCAAGACCGCTCGTCAATTCGCTCGCTCACGATCCCAGCCTTACCGGCCTCGCCGGGATTCTGACGACCACCCTGCTGCTGCCGCTGCAGATCGGCCAGGTAAAGCTCAGCGACATGAGTCATCTGCTGTCGCGGAGCGCGACCGTGCTCGACGGCGTGCTGGCCGGTCAACCGTCGGTGTTCTCATGGCGCGCGCTCGTCGACAAAAGCACGGCGACACAACCGGCCCGCGCGTTCGTCACGGTCCAGCCGGTTGTCGACTACGCCGCGCTCGAGCCTGGCGCGCAGGCGTCGCAGGCCATCCGCGATACCGCCGCTTCGCTGCATCTCGACACGCAGTACGGCGCGACGGTCCGGCTGACTGGCGAACAGCCACTCGCCGATGAGGAATTTGCGTCGGTAAAGGACGGGGCCGCCGTCAACGGCATCGGCACGATGGTGGTTGTGCTCGTGATCCTGTGGCTCGCGCTGCGTTCCAAGCGGCTGATCATCGCGGTGTTCATCACACTTTTCGTCGGCCTTGCGATCACGGCGGCGCTCGGCTTGATGATGGTCGAGGCGCTGAACATGATCTCGGTCGCGTTCATGGTGCTGTTCGTCGGGCTGGGCGTCGATTTCGGTGTCCAGTTCGGTGTGAAATACCGTGAAGAGCGCAACCGCGACGACCGCCTCCCCGCTGCGCTGCTGAATACCGCGCATAGCATCGGCGTGCCGCTGACGCTCGCGGCGGTCGCCGTTGCGCTGAGCTTCTTCTCGTTCCTGCCGACTGCGTATCGTGGCGTGTCGGAACTGGGCAAGATCGCGGGTGTCGGGATGTTCGTCGCGTATCTGACGAACATGACGCTGCTGCCCGCCCTGCTCCAGGTCATGCAGCCGAAACCCGAACCTGTGTCGCCCGGCTTCAGGCAACTTGCGCCGGTGGACGACTTCCTCGACCGCAACCGCAAGCCGGTGCTGATCCTGACGCTGATCGTGGTGGGCGGCGCGCTGCCGTTGCTCACGCATCTGCGTTTCGACTTCAACCCGCTGCATCTGAAAGACCCGCACACGGAGTCGATGGCCACGTTGTTGTCGCTCAACGATGCGCCCGAGGCTTCGATCAATAACGTGCACGTGCTTGCGCCGTCGCTGGCGGATGCGGACCGGATGGCCGCGAAGCTGTCGGCGCTGCCGGAAGTCGGCCGCGTGACCACCCTGAGCACCTTCATCCCCACCGACCAGCCGCAAAAACTCGCGCTGATCGCCAATGCCGCCCAGCAGCTGTTGCCCGCGCTGACGCAGACACCGGCGCCGCCCGCCACCGACGCCTTGCGCGTCGCCGCTCTTAAGCGCGCTGCGAACCAGCTGTCGCTGGCCGCCGACGATCATCCGGGGCCGGGGGCAGCCGAAGCCAAACATCTGTCCGCGACACTCGCGAAGCTCGCCGCCGCAGACGCCGCTACCCGCGACCGGGCTGAAACGGCGATGGCCGAATCGCTCAGGATAGCGCTCGGACAACTGACCGCACTGTTGCAGCCGTCGCCGGTCACCCGCGAATCCGTGCCGCCGGAGATCGCAGGCAGTTGGGTGTCGGCTGACGGCCACGCGCTCGTGGACGTCGCGCCGAAATTCAAGGCAGGCGCCGATCCCAGCGACGACACGATGCTGCGCCGCTTCGCCAAGGCGGTCAAAAAGGCCGAGCCGGGCGCACTCGGCGGCCCGATCTCGATCCTGCATTCCGCCGACACCATCATCACGGCGTTCCTGCAGGCCGCCGGCTGGGCGGTTCTGTCGATTTCGATCCTGCTGTGGCTGACACTGCGCCGGATAGGTGACGTGCTGCGCACAATGATTCCGCTGCTCGTCTCGGCTATCGTCACACTCGAGTTGTGCGTCGTGTTCAACATGCCGCTCAACTTCGCCAATATCATTGCATTACCGCTGATGCTCGGCGTCGGCGTGGCGTTCAAGATTTACTTCGTGATGGCATGGCGCAACGGCCAGACCGGCCTGCTGCAATCGAGCCTCACGCACGCCGTGATGTTCAGCGCGGCCACCACGGCGACCGCGTTCGGCAGCCTGTGGCTTTCGCACCATCCGGGCACATCGAGCATGGGGCGGCTGCTGGCGCTTTCGCTGTTGTGCACGCTGATCGGCGCCGTGGTATTCCAGCCAGTGTTGATGGGCAAACCGCGCCCGAAGCGCGTCCGTAAGAAAACTACAGGGATCGACGGATGAAGATGCAAACCACCGCGCTGGCGCTTGTTGTCGCGAGCGCTCTTACCGGCTGCGCGACCGGCCCTGACCGCAAGCCCGGCGATCCGCTGGAGCCGATGAACCGTGCCATCTTCAAGTTCAATGATACGGTCGATACGGTCATCGCCCAACCGATTGCGAAGGGCTATCAGAAGGTGACGCCGCATCCGCTGCGCACGGCGATCAGCAACTTCTTCTCGAATCTCGGCGACCTCAGCAACGCGGCCAACAACCTGCTGCAGTTGAAAATCACGGACGCAACCGAAGACATCATGCGTTTCGCGTTCAACTCGACGTTCGGGATTGGCGGCCTGCTCGACTTTGCGACGCCAGCCGGGCTGCCCAAGCACAATCAGGACTTCGGACTGACGCTCGGACACTGGGGCGTGCCGTCCGGTCCGTATCTGGTGCTGCCGCTCTTCGGGCCGAGCTCGTTCCGCGACGGTGCTGCCCTTGTGGTCGATGTCCGCTTCAATCCGCTCAACTACATCGAACCTGCGTGGCGTAATCCCTTGTACGGCCTGCAATTCATCAGCAAGCGCTCGGATCTGCTCGGTGCCACCGACCTGCTGTCGCAGGCGGCGCTCGACAAGTACTCGTTTGTCCGCGACGCTTACACGCAGCAGCGCCGCTCGCTGTTGCGCGGGGCAGGTGCACCGCCGGCGGCCCTGCCGGATTACGGCGAGCCGGATGAACCCGGCGCGGGCGCAGCGCCCGCCCCTGGCGCTTCCGGGACCGCTCCGGCCGGCCTTCCCGACTATTCCGACCCAGGCGATTCAGCGTCTGGTGCAACGCCCGTGTCTGGCGCTCCGCAGGCGGCCCCGGCCGGCGCGCCGAACGCCACGGAACCAGGCGATGCGGCGGCCGGACCAACGCCCGGGACCCCGGACGCCGCGCCTTTGCCGAAACCCGCTACACAGTAATCCGCACGGACCACGCCCACCTCTGTATGCGTCGGGACAAACAAAACAGCCCGGCAGGTTTTACCTGCCGGGCTGTTTTTTCGCGCCGGCTGTTTCTTCGCTTCGTCGCCTCGTCCGCGTAGCGGATCCGCGTACGGCCATGCGGCACCGGTTCGCCATTTTCATCGAGATTGACAAACACCATCTTCTCGACCGTCAGGATGCATATAAGGGTTTTCCCTCATTACGCGAGAGCCAAGGAGAAAAGAGACGCCGAACGCGATCGACGATACAAGGAAGAGGGTGAAGAAGGCCGTCTGGCGGACGACCCGATTCGGACGCCTGTCAGGCCGTCCGCAGGGCCCCGGCCGCACCGAGTGCGCGGCGCGCCTGTACTAGTGACTGACGCGCAGCGCGGGCATCGGCGGCAAGCCGGATGAGTGAGCCGAGCTGCGAGGGCTGCCGCACCAGTTCTCGCAGGATCGGCCCGATCGCGGTGTGGCCATCGTCGCGTAGACCGGCCGTCGCGGCGGGCGGCAGGGTACGCCATGCCGGATCGACGATTGCGCGGCAGACAGCGAACGGCAACCCGTGAGCGGCAGCAATCGCGGCGGCGATGTGCGACTCCATATCGACGGCCAGCGCCCCGGTCTTTCGGTGAAGCGCCTGCTTGCCGTGCGCGCTGGTAAGCGGTGCCGTGACCGCGGCCAGCGTCCCGCGGCGCAACTGCGCGCCCAACGGCGTAACGTTGAGCGCGGCCGCGAGGCGCTCCGTCCACCCGGCGTCTGTCGTCACGCGGCCGAACGGTCCGTCGACGGCATCGGCCACGATCAACGTTCCCGCTTCCAGATCCGGCGCGAGGCCGCCCGCCGTCCCGAAACTGACAATGCCGCTGCAACCGCGCACCAACGCCGCTCTCAGCGCGCGCTCGAGCAGATCGGCGCGCGCCGCAAACACCACGTCAACGCCCTCGCCGCGTGCGATGCGCGCCTCGAATGCCATGCCGGTCACAGCGATCACCGGCAGGGCTTCGCCGGTCACAGATGTCACGGGCACGATCAAATCCCGACCGTGACGCGCGTGGTCCGGTCGTGCTTGAGCTGCCGGTAACGCGCCAGCGCCCACAGCGGGAAGAACTTGCGATAGCCGTGGTAGCGCAGATAGAACACGCGGGGGAATCCTGTGGCGGTAAAACGGGTTTCGTCCCACAAACCGTGATCGCGCTGCTCAGCCATCAGGTACGCGATGCCGCGCTCGACAGCCGGATGATCGACGGCGCCCGCTGCCATCAGGCCCATGAGCGCCCAGGCGGTCTGCGATGCGGCGCTCGGCGCCTGCTCGTAGCCGCGATAGTCGAGCTTGTAACTGGTGCCGTCTTCGCCCCACCCGCCGTCGGCGTTCTGGATCTTGACGAGCCATTGCACCGCGCGCACGAAACGCGGATCGTCGTGCTTCATCCCGGCGGCGTTCAGCGCGCACAGCGCCGTCCACGTGCCGTAGATGTAATTCATGCCCCAGCGGCCGTACCAGCTGCCGTCGGCTTCCTGCTCCTTCAGCAGATAGTCGTAGGCGCGGCGCGCCGGCTCGCTCGTCGACGGCATTTCGCCGAGTTGAGCCAGCATCGACAGACAGCGGCCCGAAACGTCCGCTGTGGGCGGATCGAGCAACGCGCCGTGATCGGAGAACGGAATGTTGTTCAGGTAGTACTGTGTGTTTTCCGGCTCGAACGCGCCCCACCCGCCGTCGCTGCTCTGCATGCCGACCACCCACTCGCGTGCCCGCGCAATCGCTTCGCGGTCGACATTCGATTTCGTGAGCGCGGCCGCGCGATCCATCGCCATCACGACCACCGCCGTATCGTCGACGTCCGGATAGTGCGGGTTCGCGTACTGGAACGCCCAGCCGCCAGGACGCACATCAGGACGACGCGAAATCCAGTCTCCGCGCACCCCGAGAATCTGCAGCGGGCGCAGCCATTGCAGGCCACGCAACACGGCCTCTTCGGCACGCGGGTCGCCGGTTTCGAGTAACGCGTGCGCGGCGAGCGACGTATCCCACACCGGCGACAGACACGGCTGGCAATACGCCTCGTCCTCGTGAATCACGAGCAGCTTGTCGATCGAGCGACGCGCGATGGCGCGATTCGGGTGATCGGCTGGATAGCCGAGCACGTCGTACATCATCACGGAATTCGCCATCGCCGGGAAAATCGCGCCAAGCCCGTCTTCGCCGTTCAGCCGTTCATCGACGAAGGTCACGGCGGCGTCGATCGCGCGCTGACGCGTGTACTTCGGAAACAGGCCGTCGACCATCCGCAGCACGCCATCGACGGCGCGGAAAAAGGCAAACCAGCCCTTGCTTTGATGCGTCGCCTTCCGCGACAGGCCGACGGTAACGGGAGCCCCGCGGAACAGCTCATCGATCCGCACGCCGCGCGGGTTGCGCGCCACCGGACGCTTCGCGTTCAACACCAGGAGCGGCACGATCACCGTACGCGCCCAGTACGACACTTTCGACAGATGGAACGGGAACCACTTCGGCAGCGACATGATCTCGACCGGCATCATCGGCACGGCGTACCACGTCACCACGCCGAACAGCGCGAGCAGGATGCGCGTAAACACGTTCGCGCCTTCCGCGCCGCCATGCGCGAGGATCGCGTCACGGGCACGCCGCATGTGTTCGGCGTCTTCGGCGTCGCCGATCATTTTCAGTGCAAAGTAGGCCTTGACGCTGGCACTGATGTCGAGCGCGCCGTCGGTGAAAAGCGGCCAGCCGCCGTTGGGCAATTGAATGCGGCGCAAATACCGGCCTATATTATGTTCCAGTTCGAGATTCGGTTCTTCGCCGAGATAGTGGACTAGCAGAACGTACTCGGCGGGAATCGTCGCGTCGGCTTCAAGTTCGTAGACCCAGTGGCCGTCGGAGCGCTGCGCGGCGAGGATCGCGTCGGTCGCGCGCGTGACTGCAGTCTCCAGCGCGGCTTCGGGTGAATCAGCGGAAGCGATCTGAGTTGCACCTTGATTGGTATCTTGAGTCGCGGCCTGAGGCACAGCTTCCGTGTTTGTCGCTTCCGTCGCCGGTTCCGACATCGGGGGCGTAGCGTCGGTGTCCATCGTCGGGACTTGGGATAGATCGTTCATCGGCGTTCCAAAGGTTCATTGAGCAGCAGATCCGCGGCCTTCTGGCCTGAGCGGATCGCGCCTTCAATCGTTGCGGGCAGGCCGGTGGCCGTCCAGTCACCCGCGAGCATCAAATTGTTCCAGCGCGTGCGCGTGGCGGGGCGGCGCATTTCCTGATCCGGCACTGACGCGAACGTCGCACATTCATCGACGACGACCTGCCAGGCTGGCATCGGCTCAACCGGCAGGCCTGCCGCGAGCGCCACCTCGGCCCAGAGCGTCTTCGCGAGTTCGTCGCGCGGCATATCGAGCAGACGCTCGGCACCGTTGATCGTGACCGACAGGCGGCCGTCGGACGCGAAGAGCCACCCGGCCGTCGCGTTGACGAGCCCCATCAGGGGCGGCAGCCCGAACGGCGGCTCGACCGCGAAGTGCGCGCTGACGACCGCGCTAAAGCGATCCGGCGTCTGCACACCCGGCACGAGCGTCTGCGCGACCTCCGGCGGCACGGCGAGCACCACCGCATCGCTGGCATTGAGCGCAATGCTTTCGTCCGCGAAATGCAGGGACGCTACCCGACCCGACTCCGAGAACGTGAAATCCGTAAGCTGCGAACCGAGCCGGATGTCGGCGCCGCCGTGCTGCAGCAGGCGCAAGGCCGGATCGACGAAGGCGCTGCCCAGCCCGCTACGCGCCATAAGCGGCCGGCACGCCTCGCCGCCAGCCAGCAGCGTTTCGCGCAAAACAGCGGCGGCCAGCTCGGCCGTGCCGTCACGTGGCTCGACATTCAGCACCGCCAGAAACAGCGGCCGCAACAGGCGATCCCAAAGCACGCCGTTGCAGCGCATGGTCTGCGCCATCGTACGGCCGGGCTTCGCGAACAGCAGCGGCGCGAGCGACAGGTAATCCGCCGGCTGTGTGTCAGGCACGCGCGCGGCTGCATCGAAGACCCACAGCGGCAACCGTCCTGCCGACAGCCTCGCGGTCCAGCGGACCCGGGTAGCCAGATCCATGAACGCGAACTCAGGTTGCGTCGGGCCTACCAGCTGGTCTGCGGCGCCGATCGCCCGCGCGTAGTTCAGCGTGGCATGATTGCCGGACCACACCAGATGATTACCGTTGTCGATCGTCGCGCCAAGTGACCGATCGTACCAGGAACGGCAGCGGCCGCCTGCCTGCCCGGCGGCTTCATGTAATACGACGCGCGCGCCGCGCCGCTGCAATTGCACCGCAGCGGCCAGGCCGGCAACGCCTGCGCCGATCACATGAACAATCTTTGACATCAGAAGAACGCATACCGCGCGACGATCCACAGCAGCCGCGCCCGCGGCTTGCTCACTTTCGTGCGCGGAATGTCGAACCCGCGCTCGACAGTGCGTTCGAGCAGGCAACGATAGACACCCGACATGATGCGCGGGGCGCGCACACAATTTCGCGGCTGGGAACCCATGATCTGGTCCGCCGTGGCGAAATGTGCCTTAGCGCGCTCGACGAGCGGCGCGCACGCGCGCGGCAGCGAAGGATCGTCGGCGATCGCGTGCGGATCCACGGTCGCGATGCCTTCGCGCGCGAGCAGTTCGCGCGGCAGATAGCAACGGTTGATGCCCGCGTCTTCGTCGATGTCGCGCAGGATGTTCGTCAACTGCAGCGCACGGCCGAGATGATGGGCCAGCTCGCGCCCCGGCTCTTCCTGCATCCCGAATATCCTCACCGACAAACGGCCGGCCGCGCTCGCGACACGGTCGCAGTAGAGGTCAAGCGTGGCTTCGTCGGGAGCGACGATGTCTTCGGCGGCGTCCATCGCCATGCCGTTGATCATCTCGTGGAAATCTTCGCGCTGCAGGTGGAACGTATGAATGTGACGGGTCAGCGCGCGCAACGAAGCGCGCGGCGCACCCGCATAGCACGCGTCGATATCGGCGCGCCAGCGCTCGAGCGCGGCAGCACGCTCGCCGCGTGGCATATCGCTGTCGGCGATGTCATCGACAGCGCGACAGAAGGCGTAGACCTGATACATTGCATCGCGCTGCGCCGCCGGCAGGATGCGCATTGCGAGATAGAACGAGCTACCGGAGGTTACGGCAGCGGCGTCGGTTTCTGTATCGTCCACGACAAGGTTGGGAACGGCCAAGACGATCTCCGCTGAAGCGCCGGCTGGCGGCGCTAAGGACGCCAGCCGGCAGGGCATGCCGTCCGCGCGCGCGGACACGCGCGAAACAATACCGGCAGGGATGCCGGAAACGGCGAAAAGTATAACAACCTTTGGACTGCGCCGCAGTTCAGGAGCAGGAATGACCGCCCGGAACCGCTCAGATAAAGGCCACGGAGCGGTTTCTGCCCTGGCGCTTGGCGCTGTAGAGCGCCGCGTCGGCTTCGTTGATGAGCACTTCATAGGCCGGCACGCCGGTGCGCGCGCACGCCCCGCCGACGCTTGCGGTCACCGGCACTTTCGCGCCCTGCACATCGACCGGCGTGTCGCCAATGGTCTGACGGATCTTTTCAGCGACCAGCATGGCGTCTTCGAGCGGCGTGCACGGCAGCAGCAGCGCAAATTCCTCACCCCCGAAACGCCCGAAAATGTCCTGCACCCTGACCACGTCGGCGACCCGCTGCGCCATCACGCGCAGCACCGTATCGCCCACGACGTGGCCGAACTGGTCGTTGATCTTCTTGAAATGATCCAGATCGAACAGCAGCACCGACAGATCGCCGCCATAGCGCTGCCAGCGGGTGTATTCGTCGCGCAGCCGGGCCTCGAAATAGCGGCGGTTCGCAATGCCAGTGAGCCCGTCGCGATCCGCGTATTCCTGCAGCTTGGCGACCGCCTCTTCGCGTTCGCGCTGCACGATGCTGACTGCGGTGACGTCGGAGATCGTGACACACACGGCAACCACTTCACGTTCGCGCGTGAGCGGCATGAACGTGCAGTCCTGCTGCATGAAATCGACACCGCCAGTAATCGGCCGGTCATGGTCGAAGCGGAACAGGTAGGGACGCTGCTCCCACGAACTGAACGCGAAACTGCCGAGCTGGAACACGCTCTCGAGCTTGCGGGTAAGCCACACACGCGGCAACTCGGGAAAACTGGCGAAAATCGACTTGCCGACCACCTGTTCCGCCGACAACCCGCTGTGATCGTGCATAAAACGGTTCCACATCAGAACCTTCATCTCGCGGTCGAGCACAAAGATGCCGAAGCCGACACGTTCGACAACCAGATCGCTCAACGACGAGACCGTTTCATTCATAAGCTGGAAAGCAGCGCATCGAGCGCCTCATTCATGTGGCGGATCGAATCTTCCGTCATCAACATCACAAGATGCGCACGGAAGCTCTGGTCTTCGAGCGCGAAATTCACTTCGACGAGCAGCGCGACTTCCCAGGCCAGCACGTTGGCCTGGAACACCTCGTCGAGCGACATCGCCGCGCCGAGCAGCCCCGGCGCCGAAAACACCGGCGTGCGGCCCAACTGGTCGAGAATGCACGACACGCAGGCGCCCGTCAGGATGTTCGCGACGTCGTAGACCAGTTCTTCCTGCGAGACCGTCTCGTACGCGGAACCTACATACGGATCGTTCACGAGCGCGCAAAGCTGCGCGATGCTGCCGCTGCGGCAGATCACCAGTGCCTCGCCCTTGATATCGGAGCGGAATCCCTGCCGGACGGCCGTGACCGGCTCGTCGATACCCGTCATGTCGCGCAGCGTATTGGCGGCTTCGCGCACGGCAACCACCCGCACGCGGGGCACCGACAGCTCGATGAAGGTATCGAGCAGAGTCGCGAGACGGGTCGCGGCCTGGCCCATCGCCAGGTTGGCGACCTCCTGTAGCGCGTCGCGCTGGTCTTCGTTGAGGACTGGCTCAGACATACAACCCGTACTCCTTGAGGATGGGTAGTAGCACCTCGGGGATCACCGGCTTCGCGACGAACGCGATCGCACCGAGGTTGCGCACACGCGCTTGCGCCATCGGCTGGACGTCGGCTGACACGACAATCACGAACGTGTTGAGATCCTCGTGCTGTAGCGCTTCAAGCACCTGAAACCCGGTCATGCCGGGCATGGTCAGGTCGAGGAACATCACGGAAGCCTTGCCCGCGCGATACAGTTCGAGCGCCTCGATGCCATTCGACGCATAGGCGATCTCGATGTCCCAGTCCGCCGGAAGTGCTCGGGTGAGCACCTTGCGGGCGAGGAGTGAATCGTCGGCGATCACAATGGGCAAAGGCATGGCGGCGGGTCTGAAGACAGGATAGGCTCGTGCGCGTTAACGGCAGAATTCAGCCATTCTTTAGCCTGCCGGCCTGGCAGCGCGAGAGATGAGCGGAAGCAGGGTCGAACTGGCGCACGCCTGCGGCGCCGTGTATGGCGAAAGCGGCGCGCGAACGACAACGACGATGTCCGGCATGTTCGACTACCCCGTACGTGAACCAACGCGGTAGCGGACACCGGATAACCGATGCTTCACGCCCCGCGCGCATTTCCGCGAAGCCTGTTTAGCACGCATTAAACGCGCAATATCGGACGGGCTCTCGCGGCAGATACATCCGAACATGGCGGACGCATTAATTTTGTGGATCGATTTTCGAAGTAAACAGGCGAAAAGGCAACCCGCCAAAATCGCATCAGCGATTAAAATCAACCCGCATTATCTGCGAGCGAATATAAATTCTTCGCGCCAAGCCAATAAAATCCCGTTTTTTTACTTTTGTGTACGTTTGCGCTTCCAGATTCGTCGCTGTTTCGAAAAAATCCGGCTAAAACACGAAGTCTGGCGGGGAAATGAGATGGATTTGTTCTCCAATGGCCCCGGGCGCCGGTTTCTTCTCGTTTATGATGTAAGCGGTAACGACCCTCACCGCCGCCCGCGCGCCCGCTTTTGACGACCTCCAGCCCTACCGACGATGATTCCTGACCGGCCCGACCTGCGTCACGCGAGCCGTCCTCCTTCGAACCGGCAAGGCGAAGCAGTATTTCCAACTGTTCCGGAACATCATTTCGCGGTCCGGCGCATCACGCTGATCATTCTGCTGATCGCGACCATCGTGCTGCCCTGTGTTTATGTGGCAGCGATGGCCTACAGCAACCTGAAGGCGCGCGAAGCCGAGGCAACCGATGCCGCGCTGCGCACCGTTCGCGTCGCTGAAGAACACGCGCTGAAAGTCTTCGACATGAACGAAGCGCTCGATGCGCGCATCGTCGACCTCATCAAGAACCTCGACGACGACGCCATTCGAGAAAACGAAGCCGACATTCATGAAAAGCTCCGGACGATGGGTGGCGGTTATCCGCAGGTCGCCGCGGTGTCGATTTTCGGGCGCGACGGCACATTGCTCGCGAGCAGCCGGTTTTATCCGGCGCCGCGAATATCGATCGCCGAACGCGACGATTTCACCGGCGTGCGCGACAACAAGGCCATCGAACACATCTCGAAGGTGATGGCTGGCCACGTGGCGGGCGAGCTGGTTTTCAACACCGGCGTCGCACGGCACGACGCGAACGGCCAGTTTGCGGGCATCGTCTCGGTCGCCCTGCGGCCGACTTACTTCAGCGCTTTCTATCGCGAACTGCTCGGTGGCGAAGACGCCCCGATGACGCTCGGCCTCACGCGCTCCGACGGCGCCGTGCTCGCACGATTTCCGCCGAAGCCGCGCGAGGCCGCAACCGTTACACCGCACACCCCGTTCGCCGACGCACTGGCGGAAAGCCGCAGCGCCGGAGTCGTGCGAATGCCCGCCGCCGGCAGCGACGGCAGCCTGATCCTGGCGTTTCGCCGTGTAGGTTCGTATCCGGTCTACGTATCGTGCGGATATCGGACGTCTGCAATTTGGGCAGACTGGTACCGCTATCTCGGCCTCCTGATCCTGTCGATGTTCACGCCGTCGATCGTGCTGTGGTGCGTGATCTGGCTGTCGCTCAAACGGCTCGGCGCCGAGGAAGAGGCGTGGGAACGCTGGCAGGCGGAAGCGTCGATGCGCCGGTCGATCGAATCCGCGTATCGGCAGTCGCGCAAGATGGAAGCGCTTGGAAATCTGGTCGGCAGCGTCGCGCACGACTTCAACAACCTGCTGATGATCATTTCGACCAATGTGCAGATCGCCCGCCGGCGCGGCGCGCCTGGGCTCGACCGCGAGCTGTCGGCGGTGGAGCGGGCACTGAAGAGCGGCCAGTCGCTGACGCGGCAATTGCTCGGCGTCGCGCGCAAGCAGCCGCTACGCAACGAGACGATCGCCGTCGAGCGCTGGCTGTCGGCGTGCCGCGAGCTGCTGGACGCGTCGCTCGGGGCGAAGGTCGCGCTCGTGATCGACGTCGACGCCGGGGTCTGGCCGATGAGGGTCGACGTCGCGGAATTCGAACTTGCCTTGATCAACATCGCTGTCAACGCGCGTGACGCGATGCCCAACGGCGGCCGCTTCACAGTGCGCGCCAGCAACATCACCTTCCGGCACGAAGACGGCATCCCGCTGACGGGCGATTTCGTGCAGCTGTCCCTCGAAGACACGGGTGTCGGGATGCCGTCCGAGGTGCTCGCGCGCGCGTTCGAACCACTCTTCACGACCAAGCCGAAGGGCATGGGCACCGGCCTCGGCCTGCCGCAAGTCTTCGCCTTCTGCGAACGCTCCGGCGGCCTTGCCGCCATCGACAGCGCGACAGGCGCGGGCACCTCGGTACGACTGTATTTGCCGCGTGCCGAAGGCGCGCCGGAAGCAGCGCGGCCCGTCGAACCGCGTACCGAAGAGACGCCTGCTCCCAACGGGCTGCGCATCCTGCTGGTGGAAGACAACGAGGAAGTAGCGGCCGGCACCGAAGCGCTGCTACAGATGATGGGCCACGAGGTGACCTGCGTGTTCAATGCCGACACCGCGATGCGGCTCTTCGACGACGCGCACGCGAAGGAGGCGAGCACTGGCGAACCATTGCCGTTCGATATGGTGATCTCCGACGTGCACATGCCCGGCGCGATGAACGGCATCGATCTCGCGGAGGCGGTGCTGTCGTTCAGCCAGAAGCTGCCGGTGATACTCGTGACGGGCTACGCCGAAGAGCTGGAGCGTGCCCGTCACGTGGACGTGCGCGTCCTGTCAAAGCCGTTTGATATCGCCCTGCTCGACAAGATCCTTCAGACAATTCAGAGCGATCTCAAGTCGACCCAGCCTGCCGGGTAACTTCCGGCTTCCCGGCGCACGTCTACCGCACACCTCGAATTACCTGACGCTTGTAAAAGCGCGCCGGCAGAGAAGCGGCCGCGCTGCAACCCGTCGTGCCGATTGCATGAGCGGAAAGGCTCCACGTGCCAACCCGGCGAGTCCGGCATGATCGTTGCGGTTACCTGATCGATTGGACGGCGGCGTGTTGACGCGTCGCCCGGTCCGGATCCACCGGACCGATCTGACGAAATCGAGGAGGCGACCATGCAATACACCGTGATCGGGTTATTTGACACCTACGCTCTAGCAGAAGGCGCACGAGACACACTCGTTCAGACCGGGTTCCCCCGTGCCGCGATCGAACTTCAGGCGAATCCCGAGCCGCCGCCCGCTGCAGGCGTGAATCCGGACACCAATCCGGAAGCCGGCAGCCACGGCTTCATGATCAACATCGAGCGCTTCTTTGCGAACCTGTTCGCATCGGGACCGCGCCCCGAAGACGGCGTACGCTACACGGAAGCCGTCAGACGGGGCGCAGTGCTGGTGCGCGTGAGCGTGGCGAGCGAAGCTCACGCCGAACTGGCCCGCCACACGCTGGCGAATCTCGGCGCCACGGACATCTGCGAACGCCCGCCCAGCTGGGATTCGCCGATAGGATACCCAGACGATGGCCGCGAGCGTTCGATGCTTGATGAGCTGGGTATAGGCGCGACTGCGTCCGTCCCGCCCACTGTGCGACGCTCGTATGAATCTGTTTCGGCGGTGTCCCGACCGATACACGATCCTCTTTCATCTGTTCCCCCGGTTCCTCCTGCGACCACCCGACAGCCGCTGGATCTGCTCGATCCCGATGATCGGCGCAATGCTGTGGAACCGGTGCGAGTCGAGCCTCGCGAACTGCCCCCCGTTCGCCCTGCAACGCAGATGGATCAGCCTGCTGCAAGGGCTGTCGCGACTGCGGCAGCGCCTGGATCCGGTGCGTACATGGCGCCCCCTGCGCCACCTGCGGGCAGTGGCGGCATCGGTGCGCCGATCCCCGATGAGTTCCTCGAGTACGAAGAGGATTTCCGCGGTCACTACGACGAGCAATACGCCAAAGAGGGGGCTCGCTACGAAGACTATTCGGGCGCGTATCTCTATGGCGCGAAGATGGGACAGGACGCACGCTACCGCGATCGACCTTGGGATGACGTCGAGCCGGAAGCACGCCGTGACTGGGAAGCCATGCCTCAAGGCGATACGTGGGAGCGCTTCAAGGCCGCCATCCGCCATGGCTGGGACCGCGTGACGGGCCACCATCACGTGTGATCGCAGAACGTTGCGAAGGGACTGACTGTGGGACAGACCGCGCTTCCTCGCCGGCGTAAGCTCGCAGGATCAGGCGCGATCTGCGGTTTATCGCATGTAGCGGCTCGTGCGGATTTATCGCGTGCCGCCGTGTGTTTTGACCCAGGTGACATAACGATCGACGAACGACTGCAAAAATTTTCGCGTGTCGTCGTTCACGATCTTGCCTGCTTCGTCGATCGCCGCGGCGTTGTGCTTGATGAACATTTCCGGCTGGCCGAGCGTTGCTACATCGAGATAGGCGAGCACGTTGCGCAAATGCTGCTGCGCGAGAGCCGTGCCGGTTGCGCCCGGCGATGTTCCGGCTACGGTGCCGGGTTTATTACCCCACACGCTTTTACCCTACGGACGCGACCCCCAGTCCAGCGCGTTCTTCAGTACACCCGGCATCGACCGGTTGTATTCGGGCGTTACGAACAGCAAACCGTCGGCGGATTCGATTTTCTTTTTGCACTCGACGGCGACCGCCGGAAAATCGGCGTCGTAGTCCTGACTGTAAAGCGGCAACGATCCGATATCGACAGAATCGAAGGAAAAATCCGCGGGGGCAAGCGAGGTCAACGCCTTCGCGAGCTGTCTGTTAGTCGAGTCGCGACGCAGGCTGCCGACGATAACCGCGATTTGATAGGCCATATTCGTTTCCTCAGTTTGTGCGCATAAAGTGCGAAAGGGTCCAAAGTGACAATCATAGGCGGTCGAAGCGTCGCGCTACTTGCCAGGATCAAAAATCGGCCGGGCGCGTCGCAGTTCACAAAATATGCACTGCGGCATCGACGAAGAGTGTGTCTGGGTCGCACCGTGCGCAGCCGGTGGACAACTTCGCCAACACTAAAGATATCCACAGATTCGTTGAATAACCTTGTGGATAAGTGCCCTCCAAACCTTGCCAGTCAAGGCGCGCTCTCGGCATATCTTCCTGGCTGCAGCCGCCTTCCGGCCGTTAGCCTCGCCGAACAGCCCCCGCAAAGCGCCGACGTTACAACTTAAATCTGAACTCGCCACAGGCCGTGTCATCGAACTTTTAATGCATCGATAGTCGAGGGGACGCGGGACAGTTCCCCTCGCAAACTGCAGACGTGTTGTGACCGGACAGTGCTGCCCAGCCTCAGTACGGTTTCCCGGAGGGCTCGACCACGACACAAAACTATGCAGGCAGATCACACGACGAAGCCGTCGCGGCGCGCATGGACAAGAAACAAAAAGCGCAGGAACAGGCTGGCGGCGATATGCCAATCGAAGGCACGGAAGCCGACGCGCAACACAGTTGCGGCGAACTGTCCGAAAAGGGCAAGCAGGTCTGGCGGCAGGGTAGTGGACTCAACGGTGGCGGCAAAATCTGAGACGTCGTCGCCTTTCCCGATCATGTAGCTTCGAGCCTGACTGGCTGTATGAATCCGGTCAACGTGACGCCGACCGGCAATCGTCAACAACAGGAGGCCATATGGCTTACCGACCCGAAGCAACCCGCCCGCTACGCGATAGACGCATTGAGTACACCATTGCAGATGACGCACGCGCGGAACGCCGCAAACAGGATGCGGTACATATCGATTCAACTGCAGGAAAGTGGCGTTATCGCCCGGTTCCCGCCACGCCGAAGATGCCTGAATAACCCAACACGTTCTTCGGCTGGTCCGGCGACGCGATGCTTACTCAGGAAACGCGATGTCCGCGTCGACCAGTTGCCAGCCATACGCTTCGGCGTAGTGCTGTGCCTCGACGGCGCTAGCGAAAAGCGGCATGTCCGCGCGTCCCTGAAAGGGGTAGATGATCCGCTTGTCGCTCAGGCGGATGACCTTCAGGGTCGGCACGGTCCCGCTCGACGTCCGGCATGACGAAGCCGCTACGTTGTAATCCGCGCGCGTAATTTCGCGCGCGATCCGATTGTGCTGCATCAATCTCTCCCCAAGGTGGATAAAGGCCCTGCATTCAAGCCATCATCCATCGTAGCTCGTTCAAAGTCCGACAATCGACTGCCCTGCAATCTGTCCGTCGATCACGCGCTCAGCGTAACTCGCAGACGCCCGACGCGCTTCCCCAGCAGCCCGGAACGGCACAGGACTCGAAACACGAAATACGCGACTGGCGGTCAACGTATCGTCGTCACCGCGTCGGCAGATTCGCACGGCAGCGTCGAAGCCGTTGTCATAGTGGCGTGAACCGTCGTCGCCGCGCGGCTGATGCGGATAGACGAGCGGGTAAATCTCGAGACCCCGGTAACTTCTGACGGTGTTGTCCATGATGACTCCAGTGATTGTTTTCGCTGTGAGTAGACGAGAACGGCAACATACCGAACGCGTGAGAGACACAGCGACGATGGCGGGCGCGCGAATAGCGTCGGGCAGATAATCCGCTCGATCCGTCATGGCGTCTTTGTGTAATAGCAGACCCGTTTGAATACGAGCCACTGGGGGAACGAAAAAATCGTGTTCGATCTTGGGAGCGTCGATACGCGAAGCTTTTCGCTTCATCGCACGAGCGATCGACGGAGGGAAAGCGGGACAGCCCACTGTAACACGTGTGGCCTGCAGGCAGTCAGATCCTTTCGGATCGCTCACGACCAGACGGCAAAACGAAAAAGGGCGCCCACGCATGGACCCGCTTTCTTCTGTCGGTTCATCGTCGAGTTGTGGGGATCTGTTGCGATCGATGGACAAAGGATAGATACGCAGTGTCTACTTAATAATAGCGATATCCCCAAGATATTTTTTCGATTCTAGTAATAATTGAATCGATAACTCTGCATGCTCCTGATGCCGGCCAGCTCGCTCCTTATGTGTCATGACCGCTTCCAGGGGCTGGGATCGGCATGGTGGACCGCGCCGCGACGGTTACGAAACAAGCAATAATTAGTGGCGCCGCGAATCTTGACGACGGCGACCGTCCACGAAATCTGCAACCGCGTTGTCATAAATCCATCGATCGTCCGACTCATCCCAATTGAGTGGGTCGTGTCGTAACGCAACGGGAAGGCACAATTCCCGTTCGCGTCTCGGAAAACGTGCGAGAGAATGACTGGCTGACGAGCCCGAGCCGACACCACCCAACAATGAACATGATCGATCGTCCACCCTGCAACCATCGCGACCATGCGACCACTTCGACGAGCGCTGGACGTTACACCCGGGAGCACACGACGCGTGCGCCTGAAGAGTCCCGTTCCGGTTCCCGCTGGGCAACCAGGTTGTGGCTTTGGGCCACCTGCCAACGGTGGCTCGCATGACGACGGCATCACGTCCCGCGTTGGACGATCCCGTCTATCTGACAAAGCTTCGGCGCGACCTGTTGCGCTTCGCCCGTCTGCAGCTGCGCGACGCGGCTGCGGCCGAAGACGCGGTCCAGGAAGCACTCGCCGCGGCGTGGACGCAGGCCGACCGCTTTTCGGCGCAGTCGGAGCACAAGACGTGGGTGTTCGGAATCCTGCGCCACAAGCTGGTCGACACGCTGCGGGCAAGACAACGCACCGTCAACCTGTCGGCGCTCGAATCGGAACCCGACGAAGAATCGCTGCTGGACCGCGAACTGTTCAAGGACAACGGTCACTGGTCGTCGCAGGCGAAGCCGCGACCATGGCCGACGCCCGAAACAGCGTTGCGTCAGCAGCAGTTCTGGCAGTTGTTCGAGATGTGCCTCGAACACTTGCCGGAGCACATCGGACGCGTATTCATGATGCGGGAGTTTCTCGATCTGGAGACCACCGATATCTGCACCGAACTCGGCATGACCCCGAATCATTGCAGCGTTCTGATCTACCGCGCGCGGTTGCGGCTACGCACGTGCCTGAGCGAGAAGGGCTTTTCCAGCGAGGATGCGAATGGGGAAGTGTAAGAACATCACGCGCCTGCTTTCCGACGCGCTCGACCGGCCATTGACGGTTGGAGAATGGGTCTCCATCCGGCTTCATCTGCCTACGTGCAGCGGCTGCCGCAACTACCGCAAGCAGATCAGCCTGCTGCGCATGGCATCGCGCGAAGCCAGCGGCATCGCACGCACCGGTGAGACCGACGGTGACGAATGACGCGCCGCGTGCATCAACGCTCACCGGGCGGCTTCGAGCGATATCGCTCGAAGAAGCGCGCGTGAGACGCTTCGTCGATGTGGATGTCATGGCGGTCTTCGCTCGCGGGATGTTTCGCGAGCATCGCTTTCGGACGGATCGGCCGGGGCTGGAAATTGCCGCCGCAGTTTGGGCATACGTTGCGCAGTAGCGTCAGCGCGCAGACTTCGCAGAACGTGCATACGTAACTGCAGATCATCGCGTCCGGTGCGTTAGCCGGCAGCGATTTGCCACAGCCTTCGCAGGAGCGTCTGAGTTCGAGCATCGCAGGGCTCCTGCATGGTGAACAGAAAGCGCGACTGCGTGAACGCAGTTCACGCCTCGTCGACTGGTTCAGTCTAGCGGCGTTGCGTGTCTGCGATGCGCCAGTCATCGTTCAATTGCTGCCAGGCAGCCGCTCGAACTTTCTTGTGGTTATTTTTGTCACGCAGCGGGCGGCCTGACATTCGGGCTGTGGACTGCCGGTCAGGCCAGCGCGCCCCACACGACGAACGTCACGCGAGGCCCACCACCGAGACGATCGTCTGCAGGATCGACCAGACGAATACCGTCTGCTTCAGTTGCGAGCCAAAGTACTCGCGAACCATCCAGAAGCCCGCGTCGTTCACGTGGCAGAAAAAGACAGAGCCCGCGCCGATCGCAAGCGCCAGCAGCGAATTGTGCGTCGCGCTCAGACACGCGGAGGGCGGATCAGGTCGATTGTAGCGGACACTGAATACAACGACATCGAGGCTGCCCGGCGCGTGCGAAATAACCGACGTGCTGTTCGAGCGCGCAATGCCTCGCGCGCGCGGCGAGATCCGTGATTTGCTTATGCGAATCCATCGGTTCGCTTTTCGCTGCACGCGCCTTATCGTTGGGCGCAAGCGGGCCGCTTCGCGTCCGTCCCAACTTCGAAGTCATCGCTTATGTCACGAACCTTTCCGTTGACGCGCCGTGCGTTCCTCGCCGGCGTAGGGGCCTCGCTGGCCACTGCAGTCCTGCCCGTCTTCGCAGATACGCGCGCTAAAGAACTCCGTATCGGATACCAGAAAGCTGCCAATACGCTGGTGCTGCTCAAGTCGCATCAGACGCTTGAAAAGCGGCTCGCGCCGCAGGGCATCACGGTCAAATGGACAGAGTTTCCAGCCGGCCCGCAACTGCTCGAAGGGCTCAATGTCGGTGCGATCGATTTTGGGTATGTGGGCGAAGCGCCGCCCGTCATCACGCAGGCAGCCGGCGCGAATTTTGTCTACACAGCGTATGAAATTCCGACGCCGCACGCTGAGGGCATTCTCGTGCACCAGGACGCGCCGATCAGATCGATCGCCGATCTGAAGGGGAAAAAAATCGCCTTGAACAAAGGCTCGGATGTGCACTGGTTCCTGGTCGCCGCGCTCCAGAAAGCCGGTGTTAAGTACACCGACGTCCAAACAGTCTTCCTGCCGCCGGCCGACGCACGCGCCGCGTTCGAGCGCGACGCCATCGACGCGTGGGCCATCTGGGATCCCTTTCTCGAGGCGGCGAAACGACAGTCGAATGCGCGCTTGCTCACGGACGGCTCAGGCATCGTGAGCCATCACCAGTTCTTCCTGAGCGCGCGGCCATACGCGCAGCAGAATAGCGACGTGCTCGCGAGCGTACTCGACGAAGTCGGCAAGGAAGGCGAATGGGTACGTGGTCACTATGCTGAGGCGGCCGCGCAACTCGCACCGATTCAAGGTCTGGACGCGAGCGTGATTGAGGCGGGGCTGCGGCACTATGCTCACGTCTACAAGCCTGTCGACGCCGCGGTTCTCGCCGAACAGCAACACATCGCGGACACCTTTACCGAACTGCGCATCATCCCGACGAAGATCGTGACGAAAGATGCGGTGCTTGCGGCGCAGGCGTAGTTTACGGGCTGCTTAGCGCACCCGGCTTCAGACGGAACGTCTATCGGAAGAGCGCCTCGACGGCCTCCGGCGGACGCCCAATGACAGCTCGCCCGTTTCGCACGACGATCGGCCGTTGCAGCAGGACCGGATGGCGTTCGATTGCTTCGTATAACTGAGCGTCAGTCAACGCGGGATCGGCAAGACCGAGGTCTTTGTATTCCGGCTCGGTGTCTCGAAGCATTTCGCGCACCGGGCGCGCCAGCATCTTGTTGAGTTGCTTCAGCTCCGAAACGGTGAGCGGGTTCTTTAGATACTCGACGACGTCTACCCGTTCTTTCGCCTCGTTATAAACATTCGTGACGAGGTCGCACGCGCCGCGCGATTTCGAACAGCGTGGGTTGTGATAGATCGTGATCATGGTTGACTAAGGTTGGGTTGGTTCGTGAAGGTTCAGGGAAGCGTGGATTTTAGCGGCTCGGGAGGGGCGGGCGGAGATCATGGCTGACTTAAGCGCGTTGCCCTCGTTACGCGCGAAATGATGGAGAGGCTATCTCGTCGCGTTTGTGCCTGGTTTTCGTCTCAAATAACCCCGTCCGTGCCCACGCTGTCTGAGACTTTCCGTCTCTCGACGCGCCGGTTGAGCGGCACCATCCACGGACTTTGCGGGCAACCCGAATACGCGTGGTACAAACCGTCATTCAGAAGGTTCGTGCCTCTACTCATATTTGCTGCCCTGTTGTGCTCTCGGTGAACGAGCGGCCAATTGCCATAAGCAAGGCAGCGATGCCGTCCCGAAGACCGGGTTGGTCGCCTGCCCGGTATCCGGATGCGTGCGAAGCGTCTCGTCTTCCGTCACGTGCGGGTGCACGATCGACGTTTTCGGGGAGATGCCCCTGTGTCGACTACTCCACATTCGTGCGAGGCCATCATCGCAACAAGAATCCAGGCGTTCATTGCCGTGGAGCGCGACCGGACACCGATCGAAGTTTATGCGCATAAAGCCAGCTCATCGAACGCTGTCCGAGCTACGCGTTCTCGATAGATCAGGGCCACGTCTCCCGACGGTCGAAGCATACGTACAGACGCAGGCTGAACGCCAGTCGAACAAGGCGCCTCGCGCCTCATAAGCAAGCCGAAGTTTCGTCATCTTGCTCGTCGCGAGATCCAGAGCACGCGTGACAAAACAGCCTGCAGCCGACCATCGCTAAATCAACGGGGCCCGTTTATGCGCATAAACCTTGGCCAACTGGCTATTGGTCGCATTCAAACAACGAAAATGATTGAAATAGAAATTCATCACGGTAAAATCCATCAGCGTCTAAAAAGGAGGTGAAGAATTGGCAGCTGAAATCATCGCGGTCACGCAACAAAAGGGTGGGGTCGGCAAGAGCACCATTGCGATGCATCTGGGCGCCGCCTTCCACGAAAAAGGCAAACGCGTTCTGGTTGTGGATGCCGACGGCCAAAACACCCTCGTGCACTGGGCCAGCGCCTCCTCCGATAGCGAATCCGGCATTCCGTTTCCCGTTGTCAATCTGTCCGAGGCTGGAGGACAAATCCATCGGGAGATCAAGAAGTTCGTCGGCGACTACGACATCATTGTCGTTGACTGCCCACCATCGATCACGGAGAAGGTCTCCGGCGTCGTATTGCTTGCCGCCACGGTTGCCGTCCTTCCCACCTCATCCTCGCCTGCGGACTATTGGTCTAGTCTCGGCCTCGTCAAGCTTGTTCAACAGGCGCAGGTCATGAACGAAGATTTGCGCGCGGTGTTCCTCCTCAACAAGACGGAAGAGAAGCGAATGCTGACGCGTGAGCTCAAGCGTGCGCTGGAAGGACTCGGGTTTCCTTTGCTGAAGACCCAGATTCCGACCCGTGAGGCCTACAAGCAGGCTATGGCGCTCGGACAAACCGTTCTACAGATGAACGACCGAGGGGCGAAACTCGCTAGCTTTGAGATAAGGGCGTGCGCCGATGAAATCGCCGCCTTGCTACCCTGAATTTATGCGCATAAAGGACCCTGAATGAAACCCTCTCAATTTGCTAAAGGCTTCCAGGCGCGTCCGGACACGACTAGCAGTGAAAAACGCACCGCACTCGATCGCCTTAACGCGATCGACGGTCTGGTTCAGCGCAACGCGCCAAAGACCCCGGATCTCCCAGACCGACCCAGTCAACCTGATATCAAGCTGGTTCAGGAAGAGGCCGACGAAACTCAGTCGTTGAATGAGTCTCCGGCATATCATGTCTGGCGCGTCGAGCATGGCTATCGTCCGGGACAAGTCATCGAACTTGCCCTGAAGGCCATCAAACCGAGTCCTTTTAATCCCCGGCATTTCTACCTGAAGTCGTCAATCGCGGAACTCGCTGTCAATCTGGCCAAGCAGGGACAGCAGCAGGCAATCCACGTCATCCCCGATTACGACAACCCCGGCACCTATTACGTCAGCGACGGCGGTCGCCGTGTTCGCGCACTGAAGGAAGCGAACAAGGAGACGGTCAAGGCGATCGTCATCGACCTGCCGATCGGCATCCAGAGCTACAAGCTAGGCTACGATCTCAACGTACAAAGAGATTCGCAGACGGTCTTCGATAACGCAGTCGTCTGGAAGCGCTTTCTGGAAGACAAGCATTTCCAGAGTCAGAAGGAACTCGCCGAGCACCTTGGTCTCGACGAATCGACCGTTGCCGTCGCATTGTCGATCGCGAAACTCCCAGAACCCGTGATGCATGAGATGGTCGCCCGGCCGGATCGTTTTGGTTCGAACATGGCCTATCAGGTCGGTCGGTATCACAGCGCGCGCGGTGCCGACGCAACATTGCGTCTGATTAACAAGATCCTGTCCGACGATCTAAGCACGCGTCAGGTCGCGGACATCGTCAAAGGTCGCGCAACTGCGCAGGAAAGCACCAAACCCCCAGGGCGCCAGCGCTACGCACAGCGACTCGACATCAAGCTCGACGGCGTTGCGGTGGGGGATTTGAAGTCGTACGGGGATGATCGACTGGAACTCCGGCTGCGCGGTCTGTCTCGCGAGAAACGCGACGACATCCTCAAGCAGCTTGAGCAGATGTTGTTGTCGAAATAACGGAAATCGGGCCGAAGACGTGCCCGGTAACCCACTTCAGGCTCCAGGCACCGCCTTCATGGGAAGCACCTTGTCAGGCAGCCCTCGACTGGCTCAAGGTGAAAGAGAGCAAATCGCCGTCGGTGGGTTCGCCCCAGGTCTTGTGGGCAAGCCAATCAAAGAAGGCCGTTTCAGCCAGCTTCGAATCGAGGCCTCGGCGACGCCAGTCGTCACGCATGTGCGTGCCCAACGTCGGGAGTTCGTCGTTTTCGAATGACTGACGCGCCAACTCCCGCTCTGACTCACCTTGCTCGTCGTAAAGCGCCCGAGCTTCCTTGCGCCGATACGCGGAGTATTCGCCGAGTAGTCGCGCTTTCAGGTCGTCCGCCGGCACGGCTGCCGCTCCACCCTTGCCGCCACCAGCCGAAGGCAACGCATCGACCGGTGGCGCATAACCCTTCTTCAACGCGTCCTTGAAGAGCGCGGGCGCACTGCGCACGGGCGGCAACGTCGTGCTGCGCATGCGCTGTTCGGTCATTTGCAGCGCGGCGCGAATCCGGTTTTCCTCACTATCGGCGTAAAGCGTCTGTGCTTCCTTCAAAGGAATGCCGATTTTGACCATCCGGTCGACGAGCGTGCTATCGAAAACGTTTGGATGTTCGTCGAGTGCGAGCATCGGTTGCTTTCGCTCCGTCACCCGGAACTGGATCTCAGCGACACGACGGCCTTCGCGATGTTCGATCAACTCGACGAAGATGTTCGTTACCGCGTTGACCTCGGCGATCGCCGGGCGCAGGTAGTCGCGTTTGAAGTATTTATATTCCCGTTTGGCTTCGTCACCGGCTTCGGTGTCCGGCGTGCCCGACAGAATAGGGCGCCACCACTCCCACGACTCACGCATCGTCAGATGGCTGGGATTCGTCAGATAGCGAACACAGATTTCATACAGCGCGAGGCCCGCGCTACTTCGCAACTGGCTCTGGAACTGCAGACTCAGACGCGCGTATTGCACCGGATCGAGCAGCTTCTTTTTGATCTTGGGCGCAAACGAGAATTCGACCCACACACGGCGAGTCGCAGGATCTTCCAGAATTTCGGCGTCCGCGATCAGTGTGGAGATACCCCACTTACGGCCAGGCTTCTGGCTCGACGTCCCGGTGCTCCATTCCACCTGCACGGACACCATCCGGCGCAGGTGCTCCTTGACCAGAGCGGTATCGTTCGAATCGAAAGCCGAGTTCGCGACGATGTCAGAAAGCAGGGCGCGGTAGGTATCGCCTGATTCGTCCGCCTGCTGTGCGACCGCGAGCAGCACGTTAAACAGTTTACGGGTAAGCAGCGTGATTTTGCCGCTCTTGGGCTGAATGGCGATCGCCTCGACGGCTTTACGTAGTTCCGCAGAGCTAGGGCTCACCACATCGGTCTTCTTCGCGCGCTTCGTGGCCATGCGTCGGGTCGAGGAGGGATTTGGCGAAAGGATACCGGCTGCGGTGATGCGCGTCTACAGAGACTCTCTCACCATTCCCGGTGAAGTGTGTTTACGAATCGCGACTCACCTCGAGTTAGTCCCGAAAATGCTCACCTTTTCTATATAGCAATCAATCCGTGCAGCTTTGCGCGTCGCGGGATCGGCACACGTGCCCAGAATCGAAGCATCCACAGGGCGATCCTTCGGCTCCCGTATCGACTCACCTTTAGGCTTGTCGTAATTTTGCGACGGAATTTCGGCCACGGAGAGGTGGTTTAAAACTCCGGCGAGCAGCGCGCGCGACTGCACGGTGAGCCCCTCGGGGCTCAGTCCATAACCAAGCCCCCAGCGGAGCCAAAATTGGACTGCGCGTCAGTCGATTCGATTGGTTGTGGGCCGCCCCAATACCGGAAGAGCACCACGGCCTCAATCCCCCGTGACCACACAGGTCCGCGCCAATAGTCGCCCTCGAAGGACCAGCGACCCAGTAAAGCCCCTCGCCACTGGGCCGGTCAAGTTCTTCGGGCTAGACGGCTCTCGTACCCGGACAAGCCGCCGGCGCCACCATGCAGCGGCAGACCGCCCGCAGGTCACAGGCACGCCTCGAACTGCGGGCAGCACCTCAGAATCGAGGCACGGCGCCGCACAGCCTCCTGGCTGCTCCCGGAGAAAGCCGCCTCGCAGACTTGAGCGCCCCATTGCGACTGCCGGAAAAACCGACTGTAGCGTGAAGAGACGATTACAAGGGCGCTCCCGGCACTCCAACATCAAACGACGATGCTCAGCAATGGCCGCCGTAATGCGCGCAAAGATCCGGGCGCGTGTCGGTCGGTCCTGAAAACTCTCACCTTTGCCAGCCGTGCATGCCTGAAAATACGGGCCTTGCCGCCACCGAGCGGGCAAAACACCGGTATTTGACTCCCGAAAACTCTCACCATTGGCCCAAAACGCATGGCCAATCCACCGCCCCCGCCTGCCCCCGAAAACTCTCACCTTTGGCTCGACGAGCGAAAATGTCCAATCATTCCCGGTACTTACCCTCAACCTATTGGCTCCAGACACCATTCGACCAAGTCCCGAAAAACCTCACCTGAACCGCACGGTTGCGCCGAATCGCCGAAATCAGGAACCCAACAATCAGGTCCTGAAAAATCTCACCCTTCGATGCTCAGTGACCCCGAATTCGCGCTCACCGATCAACTCCAGGCGTGCTTTCCGGGGAAGTGATCACAAACTTGCTCCCGAAAATGCTCACCAAAGGTCACCAGAAGGAGAAAAATCCCTCCTGAAAAGGCTCACCTTTACCAGCAATCGGCCAAACGTCCAGGATTTCGCGAGGCTTCGAAGTAAACATCCCGAATATCCTCACCCATCGGGGCTGTTTATGAAGATCGGGCAGCCTCGGCGTGCGCCAGACCCTTCAAAATCCGACCACGACCTCCCGCAAATCCTCACCTCAGCCGCCAGAACGCCTAAAAATCAGCGATTCCGGTCGTCGGCTCCCGAAAAAACTCACCTTCGAGTCGCATTTCGTCCTGTGATCGCTCACCAATCGCCTTTACAAGCCCAAATCAGGGCAAAAAAGATGGCTCATTCGACGTCCCGGAAGCGCTCACCCATCAATTTCACTGATTTTTCGGCATGCGCTCCATACAGACTGGCTATACGCGCGGTCGGGTCCCGTAGAAACTCACCTTTGCGTTTCCCCTGGTTTTACGACCGCTCCCGAACCCCCTCACTACCTGTCCCGGAGCACCTCACCGACGTCCCCGAACCCCATCACTCCAGGATCCTGCATCGCCTCACCACCTCTCCCGTAAAGCTTCACCTCACTTCCCGCAAACCCTTACCTGGAAAGGATTTGCCGTGGCGTTAACGTTTTTAACATGGGTTCAAGGGTGTTTACTTCTACTACTCTCAACAAGAGCCCCGCGAGTTCCCGCAGGAAAACCGTACCCTACAAACCGTCTCCAAGGCATGCAGCTCGTGAAACAAGGCCACGCCGTTGCCAAACATCGAAAACTTCTTTCTTTACAGAAGCTTAGCGACTATTCTTCGATTTGTTTCACGGAAAATCCTCGTCATGTAACACAAGAATCGGGCACAGACAGGAAAAGCGTCGTCCGCGCACAACGATTTTCACTGCAGACCCAAATTCGTAGCAAATACTACGTAAATTGTTATGATTCATCGAATCCCAGCTCGCTCGAGACATACATGAATTCAGACGAAGAACGCCGGGCGATCCGCGAGGAACTCGAATCGATGCGCGAAAACGGAGCGCGTCGGCAGGAACTGTCGCTGCACGCTTGCAAGCGGCTTTTTTTCGACCTTGGAATCCGTCCTTCCATGGCGACGGTGCGCGACCTCACGCAGACAGGTAGCGCGAGTGACATCCCAAAGGACATCGATAGTTTCTGGGAACGGATTCGCTCGGTTTCGAAAGTACGCGTCGGTGCCGGTGCGATTCCTAAATCGCTCGAAGATCGGGCAGGCGAACTGCTCGGCGCCCTCTTCCAGGAAGCGATGAGCCACGCCCGTTCGACGTTAGATGAAGACCGCGGATCCATGCAGTCCGAGATAGCGGCTGCCGAACAGAAAATCCGCGAAACCGAAATTCGCCGGGAGGCTTCGGAAGAGGCTGTCCAGCGCGCAGAAGCGCGCGCCGACTCCGCATGGAACCGGGTCCGCGAACTGGAAGCAGCACGGGCAGCGGCAACGACGCATGACGCCGCCCATCATGAAAGCCTTCAGGCAACGGTCAGCCGTATCGAGGCCGAAAACGAGACACTGTGCAAACGTCTCGATACCGAACAAGCGACCAATGCGGGTCTGCGCGATCGCATCGACGCGCTTCACACCGAATTGCGTCAGAGCACCGAGCACTATGCCCAGCAGATCAAAGACGCGGTTGCCGAAGCGGAACGAAGGGTCAAACCCATGCTGGTCGAACTTGATTCGTTACGCAGCATGGCGGCCACGTATCAGGCCGGTGTGCGCGAAGCAGGTCGCAAGGAGTTCGACTTTATTCAGCAGATCGCTTCAGCCAAAGCGCGTGCCGACCGACTCGACGCACAATTACGCGAGCAATCGGACGAAATCGATCGGCTGACCGCGGAAATCGCGACGCTGCGCGGACAACAGCGCATCGATCCGGCTGTCGCGAGCGTGATCTGTGAGCTAGCCGGTGCCGGCCGGCTCACCGCAGACGAACTCGCCAGCATCGGTACCTCGGCTGACAGTCTGGCTTCTCTCCCTCAACGCTGTCCGAAATGCCATGAAGGTGAGCCAGAGCTCTCGCACGTCGATCTCCGCTACGAATTGCAATGTCCTGAATGCGAGCATTCGTCCGGGATGGGCGGCTCCCGACTGGAGGCGATCGCCCGCTTTCTCTCGTCGTCTATTTCCGCGCCGGCGTGAATGCCGCGGAGCGGCCTTCCAGACCTGCCAGCCAATAAGGTGAGACGATTCAGGAGCTTAAAGGTGAGCTGTTGCGGGAACAGCATCTAACCCAGGCGCGCGCCGGCGGGCTATTCCGGCTCTGTTGGCGCGGCCGAATTCGGGCCATCAATTGCGCGCGCTTCCTGTTTATCGACCCAGTTTCGCCACGCGCGATGCAGCCGGTTCGCCGATACCGGCTGCATGAAGCCGAGCCACTGGCCAACCAGTTCAGGTGCGACGCCGCTTTCAAACAGGTCCGCCGCGAACGTATTGCGCAGCGTGTGCGGACTTGCACGCGCTTCTCGCGATCGAGCGATGCCCGCCGCTTCGATAAGCGCGTCGACTGAACGCAGCATCGTTGCCTTGTGCATCGGGCGTCCCGACGGAGAGGCCGGAAACACAAGATCGCCTTGCAGTTCGGAGAGTCGTCGTTCAGCTAGCCATGCATCCATGATTGCCACGGCGAACGGAGACAGCCGGGTGCGCCGCGCGAAAGCGGGATTTGCGGCGTCGATGGTGACCCATGGCGACCCTGGACTGACACAACTAACAGCAAGCGCACGAGCCTCGCCAGTTTTTATCCCGCCGCCGAGAAATGCCGCGATCAACGCGCGATCCCGACGTTCCCGCCATCTAGCCGCAGCCGATAGCTCGGTCAGCGGCGCGAATAAATGCGCGACCAGCATCGCGCGCTCACCTGACGTGAGGAAGCCGGTTGGCTCGTTGTCACGCGCATTGCGCCACGCCGCGTCACCGTCCTGAGCGATGAATCTTGCGGGATTCGTCGAAGCCATTTCGACTTCCCGCACGTGATCGAGCACGCGCTCGATCAGCCGTAAATACCTGACACGCTGCGGTTTTCGAATCTCAAGGCTCGCGACGAAATTGGCGATGGTGCGCATGTCGACCGTCGTGAGGCTCTTGCGCCGGAGCTTCAGCCAGTCAAGAAATAGTCCCCACTGCGCGCGATACACGTCTGCGGAAGAACTCCTGAAATTCTGTTTTGCGAGCCATGCGTCGAACGCAATGCGCGGATCGCGACGCCAGTCTTCACGTTGCTGGTCGAAGAGATCGGTGCCTGGCATGTGCCGGTCAGGCGAGGAGGAAGGATGTGAAGCGACCATGGTCTAAATAACTGTTAGTTGCGTCGAAGTGTAGGGCATCCCGGGTGTGCCTTCCAGTCTCCGCCCGGCATATTTACATTTCAGAGGCCATTTCGTATCCTCGACTCGACGACTGGTCGTAGAGTCGACTCTTCCCCGAACGCTTTGCCTTGTCGTCTTCGACTCCCAGCAGCGCCTTTGTGGCCGTTGCGGTACGTACGGTCTGCTTGCACGGCCATCCGCCTCGCTATTCGGGACGCTGAACCGGAACATCTTGCTAAGGATTGCCGATGATGTTCGATCGAGTGTTCAAGCTTGTGGCGGCTTGCGCGTTGTTTAGTCTCACGCTTCTGTCAGTCGATCCTGTCCTCGCGCAGGCGAGCTCGACGCCTTCCGCAGGCGCGACGCCGCCGGCCAGTGCCGACTTACGGTTCATGGACCGTCCGATCACCACGTTCCGCGCGACGCTGGGCGGTCTGACGCCCGAACAGCGGGTGTCGCGCTCGCAAAGGGCTCTCGAGTCGCTAACTGGACCGACGGTGGAGGCGCCGGTCGAGCTGTTTAACGTAACGATCGAACAAAAGAACGGCGTTGCCTTTCGCGTGCGCGACCGTATTCTGTTCACGCTGGTCGAAGATGACCTCGATCCCGACGATGACCGCTCGTTTGATGCCGTTGTTGCCGAGACGCGGGCACTGCTGTTAGCGGCGTTGAACGCGCGCCAGGCGCAACTGCACTGGCCGGACATCGCACGCGGCCTGATCTATTCGGCGCTCGCGACGGCCTTGTTGCTGGGACTCGTGTGGGTCATTGGCCGGATGCGTTCGAGGTTGCAGGCGAAGATTCAGTACGCGGTCGAGCGTCACGTTCTGCACCGCACAGCCAAATGCTTCGACTGGACCGGTTCGGCGTTTCAGCTCGCGTACCAGATCGTCCAGATCATGGCGCTGTTTCTGGTTCTCGCGCTCGTTTATTTCTATCTGATCTTCGTTCTCGAACAGTTCCCGGCGACCGAGCCTATGGGCGCGCGTCTCAGTGGATTCCTATGGTCGCTGATTGACCGGTTCGCACTTGGGGCGGTCAGCGCAATTCCGGGCGTGGTCACCGTCATCGTCATCTTCCTGCTCACACGGGCGATCCAGAGCCTGATCGGCAATGTTTTTCAGGCTATCCAGTCGGGCCGTTTGACGATTCCCGGTCTGCACCCGGAGACGGCGGGGGCGACGCGCCGCGTCATTACCATCATCGTCTGGGCGTTGGCCGTTACGGTTGCCTACCCTTACTTTCCGGGCGCGCAAAGCGACGTGTTCAAAGGCCTGAGCGTACTGTTCGGCCTGATGGTGACATTCGGTTCGGCTGGAATCGTCAACCAGCTGATGAGCGGGATGGTCGTCATCTACAGCAGGGCGTTTCGCAAAGGCGATCTTGTCAAGATCGGCGAAACGACAGGCATTGTGCTGCGTGTCGATACGCTTTCGGTAAAGCTCGTCAACCTGCGCCAGGAAGAGGTGACGATCCCGAACGCGCTGGTAGTGGGCGCTGTCGTGCGCAACTATTCGAGCCTCGCGGACCAGCAAGGTGGCACCTCGCTGTCGACGTCGGTGACCATCGGCTACGACACGCCATGGCGTCAGGTTCACGCCATGCTGACGATAGCCGCTGGGCGAACCCGCCACCTGCTTGGAGAGCCGGCGCCGTTCGTCTTGCAGCGCGCGCTGTCGGATTTTTACGTCGAGTACGAGCTCTACGCATCGATGGAAAATCCCGCGCAGCGGCCGCTGATTCTGAGCGAGCTGCACGGCCACATTCTCGACGTGTTCAACGAATATGGCGTTCAAATCATGTCGCCACACTTCGAAGAGCAACCCGACGCGAACGTCGTGGTGCCGAAAAGCGGCTGGTTTCCGGCGCCAGCGCGGCCGCCTGCTCAGGCGGGTACTCAGGCAGCAGGGGTGGTGGATGCAGTGGCCAGTCAGCCTGCCACGCCAACCCCTACCGGCTCGACCCGCAATGGCGTACAGGAGCCACGGCGCTAAAAACCCCGCCGGATCATCCGCCCCACGACCGTGCCCGGCGACCGGCTACGTCCGTCGCACGCCCCGCCGCAGCCTGGGATGCCGTACGCTCCGCTTCTTCATACGTGCTGACCGCGAACGCGAAAACAGCCGGCAATGCGTTGGACGAGCCGAAGTCCACCGACTCATCGGTTTCCGGATAAGGCAGATCGTCTGGCCGCTGAAACAGGCCAAGCATCAGCGCGTCGTGCCGGCTGGCGCAACCCAGGTCGGCGAGTGCCTCGGCTTCGATTGCATGCAGCAAGCGCCACGTAAGCGGTACCTGCTGCACGATGCAACGCGCCGCGATATGACGCACGATGTGTTCGAGGTCACGGGCCGCGGCGTTAAAGCGCAGAGCGGCCAGATCATGGTCGTTCGGGTGGTTCATGTTTGGCTCCATCAATCCCCGTATACTGTACAAATATACAGTGCTTGATGCAACCTCAGCCATTCGGCCGAGGCGCGAGCCGGCCCGCATTGCGCTATCGTGGAATGGTTTCAGGCGCGCGGAGGCTTAACCGTGAATCACCACCAGCAAGGCTTTCGCCTCGCCCTTTCCTGCATTGCGTATCGCGTGCGGCTCGTCGGCGATATAGCGCGCCGTGTCAGCGGCTTTCAATTTGCGCGTCGCGCCTGCCGCTTCGATTTCGATCGCGCCCTGCAGCACCGTCAAATGCTCGCGCGTACCCGGCTCGTGCGCATTCGATACCAGCGCTCCGCCCGCCTGCAGCGTCAATTCGTACCACTCGAACTTACCCGCCAGCTCGATCGGCCCCCACACCCGCAACTGATAGCGGGCCTCGTGCCCGCTCAGCGTCGGGATCTCGTGCGGGCCGGACACGGCAATGGCCTCCGGCGCCTTTTGCTGCGCAAACAGCGAGTCGAGACTGACGCCGAGCGCGTTCGTCAGCCGCCAGGCAACTGCGATAGTCGGGTTCGCCTTGTCGCGCTCGATTTCCGACAGCATCGACTTCGATACGCCGGCCGCGCGGGACAGCTCGTCGAGCGTCATCCGCCTTTCACTACGCAACCGCTGGATCTGTTCGCCGACGCGCGGCGGCGCCGCAACCGTCGAAGCGGACTGTGGGCCGGACGCGGCAGGCGCGAAAAGTGTGGAACTGCGCCGGGTCCCGGAACTTGCCATTTAATGACCTATCGTTTAGAGTTGTTCGACATACCGAATTTTAGTTCGGAAAAACGAATTTGTCCGATAAAGCTGACTGCCGACTATAACAGGCCGCCGGCACGCGGAACACTGTGACGGCGAGATCCGCCGACCCATTCAGGAGCCTGATTCATGCGTGATCCCTTTCTCGTCCATCTGCGCAGCACACTCGACCAGATCCGCGCCGACGGCTTTTACAAAAGCGAACGTGTGATCGCGAGCCCGCAATCAGCCGAAGTACACCTCGAGGCCGGCAACGATGTGCTGAACTTCTGCGCAAACAATTATCTCGGCCTCGCGAACGATCCGCGCCTGGTTGCGGCCGCGAAAGACGGCCTCGATCGAGATGGATTCGGCATGGCGTCGGTGCGCTTCATCTGCGGCACGCAGACCGTGCACAAGGAATTGGAGCGCGCACTCGCCGCGTTTCTGCAAACCGACGACTGTATTCTCTACTCCAGCTGCTTCGATGCGAACGGCGGCCTGTTCGAAACCTTGCTCGACGAATCCGACGCCATCATCAGCGACGAACTGAATCACGCAAGCATCATCGACGGTGTGCGGCTGTCGAAGGCAAAGCGCTTTCGCTACAGGAACAATGATCTGGCCGACCTCGAAGCGAAGCTGCGCGAAGCCGACGCCGCCGGCGCGCGCTTCAAGCTGATCGCAACGGACGGCGTGTTCTCGATGGACGGCATCATCGCCGACCTCGCGGGCATCTGCGATCTCGCGGACCGTTACGGCGCGCTCGTAATGGTCGACGACTCGCACGCGGTGGGCTTTATCGGCGAGCATGGCCGTGGCACGCCGGAGCACTGCGGTGTGCTGTCGCGCGTCGACATCATTACCGGCACGCTCGGCAAGGCGCTGGGCGGTGCGTCGGGCGGCTATGTCGCCGCCCGCAAGGAGATCATCGAGTTGTTGCGGCAGCGCTCGCGGCCCTATCTGTTCTCGAATACGTTGACGCCGAGCATCGCCGCTGCGTCGCTGAAGGTGCTCGAACTGCTTGCCAGCGACGAAGGCGCGAAGCTGCGCGAGCGCGTGCGCGCGAACGGCGCGCACTTTCGCAGCGCGATGAGCGCGCTTGGTTTCACGCTCGTGCCGGGTGAGCATCCCATCATTCCCGTCATGCTTGGCGATGCGCAGCTTGCATCGCGCATGGCGGACGCGTTGCTGCATGAAGGCGTCTATGTGATCGGCTTTTCATTTCCGGTTGTACCTAAAGGCCGCGCGCGCATTCGCACACAGATGAGCGCCGCACACACGCCAGAGCAGATCGATCGTGCCGTTGACGCATTCGCACGCGTCGGCCGGTCCCTCAACGTTATCTAAACGGGGCGCACACATGAAAGCACTCGCAAAACTTGAACGCGCTCCGGGTCTTACCCTCACGCACGTGAAGAAGCCTGAAGTCGGTCATAACGACGTGATGATCCGTATCACCCGCACGGCGATCTGCGGGACTGACATTCACATCTGGAAATGGGACGACTGGGCGCAGAAGACAATTCCTGTGCCGATGCATGTCGGGCACGAATATGTCGGCGAAATCGTCGAGATGGGCCAGGAGGTACGCGGCTTCGAGATTGGCGACCGGGTATCCGGTGAAGGTCACATTACGTGTGGGTTCTGCCGCAACTGTCGCGCAGGGCGCCGGCATTTGTGCCGCAATACCGTTGGCGTTGGAGTCAATCGTGAAGGCGCGTTTGCCGAATATCTGGTCATTCCGGCCTTCAACGCGTTCAAGATTCCGCCTGAAATTTCCGACGATCTCGCCGCGATTTTCGATCCGTTTGGCAACGCCACGCATACCGCGTTGTCGTTCAATCTCGTCGGAGAGGACGTCCTGATTACCGGCGCCGGCCCGATTGGCATCATGGCAGTGGCGATCGCGAAGCACGTCGGCGCACGCAACGTCGTGATCACCGACGTCAACGATTACCGCCTCGACCTCGCACGCAAAATGGGCGCGACGCGCGCGGTGAACGTATCACGCGAATCGCTGCGCGACGTAATGACCGATCTGCATATGACCGAAGGCTTTGACGTCGGTCTGGAAATGTCGGGTGTCCCGAGCGCCTTCACGAGCATGCTCGAAGCGATGAATCACGGCGGCAAGATCGCACTGCTTGGCATTCCGCCCGCGCAGACTGCAATCGACTGGACGCAGGTGATCTTCAAGGGCCTCGAGATCAAGGGCATTTACGGCCGCGAGATGTTCGAGACCTGGTACAAGATGGTCGCGATGCTGCAAAGCGGGCTCGATCTGTCGCCGATCCTCACGCATCGCTTCCCGGTCGACGACTACGAGCGCGCCTTTGCGACCATGCTCTCGGGCGAAAGCGGCAAGGTCATTCTCGACTGGACCGCCGCCTGATCATTGAGCGATGTACTGCTTGTGGGCGCCTCAGCGCCTGCAAGCGGCTTGACGTATTCCGCCTGAATCCGGACGTGCACGTCGTCGCCCACGGCTGGATACCATGTCGACAGGCCGAACTTCGCACGGCTGAAACGGCCGTCGGCTGAGAACCCGAGCGTGTCCTGTTTTGTTAGCGGATCGGGGGCGAAGCCGTTGAACGTTACCTCGAGCGTGACAGGCTGCGTGGTGCCGTGGATCGTCAGATCACCGGTCAATTTGCCACTCGCGTCGCCTGTGCGCTCAAAACGCGTGCTCACGAACTTTATCTCCGGATAGCGGGACACGTCGAACATATCGGGGCCCTTCACCATCCTGTCGAGCAGCGGAACGTTCGTATCGATACTCCCGGCATCGATCGTGACCGCTACCGCACTCCTGTCCAGACCGCCTTCGTTCCAGTCGAGCTGCGCTGTGGCGCGATCGAAACGCATCGTAAAGCGCGAATATTTGAAGTGATCGATGTCGAACGTGATGCTCCAGTGATGTGGATCGAGCTGGTAACGTCCGGTCGGCACGCGCGCCTCCGTCGTGCTCACCGAATGCGTGACGACCCGCAGCGGCGTGCAGGCCGCCGTCAGGGCGACCGCAGTGATCAATAAAGCGCGCGCAACCGGCGCGCGGAAAGCGGAGGTCCTCATGACATTTATTCCCTCAGTCGATCTTCGTCACACGATAGCGTAAGCCCGCCTGACCAGCAAAATTCATCCGGTACTTGACGACGGAGAATGATCGTTCTACTCTCCGGTCATGGCTACTTCCGATGACAATCTGTCCGCAGCGAGTCCGCGCGAGCGGCTGCTCGAAGCCGCTGAAGCGTTGATCTACGCTGGCGGCATCCACGCAACTGGCGTCGATGCGATCGTCCGCCAGTCGGGGACGGCGCGCAAAAGCTTCTATACCCACTTCGAATCGAAGGATGCGCTCGTCGCCGCCGCGCTGGCGCGGCGTGACGAGCGCTGGATGAACTGGTTCGTAGAAGGAACCTTGCGCAGTGGTAACACCGCGCGCACGCGTCTGATCGGCATGTTCGACGTCTTGCGCGAGTGGTTTTCGTCGGGTGATTTTCATGGCTGCGCGTTCCTCAACGCCGCAGGAGAAATCGAAGCCGCCGACGATCCGATCCGTGTCGTTGCGCGCGAACACAAAGTGCGTTTGCTGCAATTCGTCCGATCCGTATGCGACCAATACGTCGCTACGATCGATCGGGACGCGCACTGTGCTGCGCGGCTGTCACGTAAGTGGCTGATCCTGATCGACGGTGCGATCGGTGTGGCACTCGTGAGCGGCGACGCCGATGCCGCGCTCGATGCGCGCGCCGCGGCCGAACGTCTGCTCGAAGCCGAATCCGCAACCCCTCGCTCGCCTTCACGGCAAGCCTCCACCCGACGTAAGGAAAAGCCATGACTGAACCGGTCGAAACCCGTCCGCCCGTTCCGCCCTTCACACGCGAAACGGCGATCCAGAAAGTGCGCGCCGCAGAAGACGGCTGGAACACGCGCGACCCGGAACGCGTGTCGCTGGCGTACACGCCGCAGAGCGTGTGGCGCAATCGCGCGGAGTTCGTCACGGGGCGCGCGGAGATTGTCGGATTGCTGCGTCGCAAGTGGGCGAAGGAACTCGACTATCGTTTGATCAAGGAACTCTGGGCATCCATGGACAACCGCATTGCGGTGCGCTTCGCCTATGAATGGCACGACGACTCGGGTAACTGGTTCCGCTCGTATGGCAATGAGAACTGGGCGTTCGATGAGAACGGCCTGATGGCGCACCGTCATGCAAGCATCAACGACATGCCGATCCGGGAAGCGGACCGGCTGTATCGCTGGCCGCTCGGCCGGCGTCCCGACGACCATCCGGGTCTATCGGAACTGGGCCTGTAAAAGCTCACCTTTGGCGGACCGTACGTCAGCGAACTGCCATCGGCTCTCCATGATTGTTCTGTCCGGCGGCACGCTGGGCAGTATGCGTGCCTGCCGACCCGAGCGGGTCTTCCTCTTCGCGGGTGCGCGTTGCGGTACAGTGCGCGACGGGTGGCCCATAAAATCACTGGACAGAACATTGATCACGCCGGCACTCGACCGACGGCGGAGAGGACATGCGTTTCTGGCGGGCGAAACACACGATAGTGCGTGCGGCGGTGGCCGTGGCTGCCGCCGGCCTCGCGACGGCGACCACGGCGCGAGCAGCCGAGTGGTGCAAGGGCGGCGTCTGGGTCGACGCGATGCTCGGCTCGTATCACATTAATCCTGATCCTGACGAACACTTCGAGCAGTTCAATCCTGGGCTTGGCGTCGAATGCTGGCTCGGCAACGAATGGGCGCTGACAGCCGGTGGTTTTCGCAATTCGCTCCGACGCCCGTCGTGGTATGGCGGCGGAGTCTGGGCACCCGAATTTGCACACTGGGGCCTCGTGCGAGTCGCCGTGATGGCAGGCATGATCTCCGGCTACAACTATGGCAACTGGGGGCTTGGACACAATCACACGATTGGTCCAGTGGCAGCGCCGATTGTGATGCTCGACTACAAGCGTGTCGGCGCAAACATCATTCTGATTCCGCCGATCCCTTCCGATCATCTTCCGTTCACTTTGGGCTTTCAGGTGAAAGTGAAGTTTTAGACAGGTGACACTGCCACATCGGCGCACACCGCCAAATGCAAAAGACTCCCGCGAATCGCGGATTCAGGCTTACAACGCAGGGTAGGCGCTGAAATTGCCCCACGTCCGCCAGGCGGAACTCGGGAGCGCCGGGCGTGTGACGCACCAGAACGCACGCACCTTCGGGCCACCACCTGGCGTGAGAAGTATCGCAAGTAGCGTGTGCTCACCATGCATTTGATACGCGCTCTTTGGCGGTCGCTGCGTGGCAGCCTGCAACACGGAAAGGTGAGACGTTCCAGGATGGTGAGGAATTCCAGGAGATGCCGCGATATGGGTGAGCGATTCCAGGAGGTGAGGAAATCCAGGAGACACGAGAAATATTCAATACGGTGAGGATTTCCAGGTGCCGGAGCTTCCCCGAAAAGGATGAAGCAACTGGATCGACGGAATGGCACGGTGATGCATTGAGCGTCCGCTAGCTCACCAGAACCGCAATGCATCACGCGAGATGCGCCTGGTCCGACGATCGCATCAAGTCCGTCGCGCCGCGCGATGGGACCGTCGGCGAGTGCCGAACATCCATCCCGGGATGCGTTACTTCGACAGATGCAGGTTCTTCGACAACACCGTGCCCTTTTGCGGGCTGACCAGCCAGATCGCGTGGATATTGGCGTGTAGTGTCGAGGTTCTTGTGGTGATGTCGGTGGGCTCTTCGTTGGTGGGATCGCTGTGCTCGCTCCGGTCGTTCAGGTAGGGCGGAACCAGGCTGCAGATCAACACGACCGCGAAGGCTCCATTCGCTTTGGAGAACGCTGACGGCGGGAGCGTCGCGCGTCCGCGAACGGTGGTCTTTCTTCCTTCGCGGGAATCCAGTCCGATCAGGTCGATATTCTGGATGTATCCCTTGGCCTTCGCCTCAGCTGCCACCACAAGCCCTCGGCCCCGCGGTCCCGTTATCGTCTTTCTGAGCAGAATCACGCCGGGAGTCTCGTCGCCGGATAGATCGACGTTGACCGTCAACAGATGCGTCGTCGACCGGTACAGTATGCCGTAGGGCGCGGGTACGACAAACGCGAGGTCGCGATCGAGCCCGGCTTTCGCCAAATCGGGATCGCGCGGTTTCCTGTGGGTCGGGACGTTGAACAGTTTCTCCACGCGATCGCTCAACGAAGGCGAGTTGGCCTTGCGACTCTCCTTCGCCAGGGCGTCTCTGACCGCAACCGGGTCGTCGCCAACCAAAGGCTGCGCCGACAGGACATCGATAGAGGCAGACGTTTCCGCTCCGCTCGCCTCGGCAACAGGGGCTGTTTCTGATGACGGTCCGGCGTGCGCCGGCAACGACACGCAAGCAAAGACGCAAACGGCGGTCGAACGAATCAGCCTGGATTTCAGATCGGACACGGCAATACCCCTCCCCTGACGAGGCAAGTCTATCGTAACGCCCTGCACGGTCAAGCCGAACGCGATCCCCACGCAGCAATACTTGCCGGTTGTTGCCGCTTCTTGCCTCCCCCGCTGATAGCGCCCGACACGCCGTTGCCGCTCCTTCGATCAGCTATCACCTTCAATCGCCTCGCGCACACGGTATGCCCTCAAGAATTCCGTCGGTTGGGCCGTTATCCCCAGGATCATGTCTACCGTAATACGGAGCCTGGTTTGAACAACAAGAGGCTGGCTTTACCCATCGCCGGAATCGCGTGCGCACTCTCGCTGGGGGGATGCGTGACCTCCGGAGAAGGGCGAGTCGCAGCGCAACCGGCGCGCACAACCGCCGTGGTGGCTGCGCCGATGGTGCCCGGTCCGCCTGTCGCGCCGCCTCAGCCCGTCGTGCGAGAAGAACTGATGCCCGAGCGCAACGATGTCTATATCGCTACCGCGACCGATCGTGACGTCGTCTATCTGGGCGGAGACACGTATATCTGGGTGACGGACGCCGACGGCCGACGCCGCAGGCACTTCTACGCTCATGGCGACAGGCGTCGGGAGGTCTTCCATCGTCGGGATAATCTGCGCTCGGCGATGGTGTCGCGCCGCGAGGTTCATCCTGTCGCGCGGCACGCAGGTGATGACCACCATCTAGAAAAGCCTCACCATCGGGCGTCGATGCGCGCAGCCGCGACGGATGAGCACCGTCAAGAACCAGGCCGTCACATGGCAGCTAACGAACGGGGACATCATCCGGATGTATCGCATCAAGCGGCGCAACGGCCGAACCGTTCGGTGCGCGAAGCGGCGGCTGAAAATCCGGGCGCGGCCCATCGACCTGCACCGGGCGGGCAGCCGGCTGTGAAGACGGTTAGCAAGTCATAGGCGGCGTATCGCGAAGCACGATACGCACGATGCGGAGGAGCCCGATGCATTTGCATCGCGCCTCTTCTGCGGGTCGGTCAGGGCAGGAGGCTGACCGGGCGCACTAACCCCAGGCACATCAAAGGTGAGCTTTTTCGGGGGCGTGCCAGTGATTCAGCAGTGTTGTCTCATCGATACCGGACGCCGCAAGAGTCTTATGAGACTGGACGTGCGCGCCGCCCCGCGATTTCGCCAACGTTGGCTTGGATACCTGATACGCGTTGCGCTGCAGATTGCAGCATCGCTATCTGTCAGCAAAGAGATGCCGCGCTTGTTTATATCTATGGGGTAGCCGGCGACGCGCAAAGGTGAGGAATTCCAGGAGATGGAGTCGCAGATGTGAGAGAGGTGAGCGAATCCAGGAGGTGAGTCAACGCTGTTTTTTGCGAGCACCTTGGATAAAGGTGAGGATTTCCAGGAGTCTGCATTTGCCTGAAACGGTATCCGCGCGAGATTGGCGATCGACGGGCTCACACGGCCTTACCTATGGCGACGACAAGTAGTCGCGTTCCCCTGCCCGAAATGGCGCCTCAAGCCCACGCCTGTTGTGCGAAGTCAAACCTTGTTCTGCGCCGGTTCGGCCTCCAGCGCCGCGACCATCTCTCGCGCGGCGTTCTGCAGTTCGGGAACATAGCGCCGCGTTGCCTCTGCGAGCGTAACCGCGCGCGACAGAAACACCACATTGAGACTCGCAAGCACACGCTCACGCGAGATGATCGCAACAGCGACCGCGCCGATCTTGCTCTGGGCAGCCCAGTCGCCGTGGTTGGATCCGAACCCGTCGGTTCGAACCCGTTTGATGAGACTACGAATCAGCGCATCGTTGGACGCGAGCGCTTTCTGTTCTTCGCCGCCCACGCCCGAGCGCAACAGGTCGAGAATATCTTCACGTTCGGCGTCAGGACACTTCGCGAAATAGATGCGGCCCGCCGCGGTCAAAAGAATAGGCAGCCGCCGCCCAACCATCGACCGGTGAAACGAAAGTTGACTGAACCGGTGCGTGGTTTCGCGGATGATCATCGCGTCGCCGTCCGGCGTCGTCAGGTCCGACGGCCATGCCACGCGTTGCAGCAACTGCCCCATGATTGGCGGCGCGATGGTCGCGATTCGCTCGTCGTCGGTGAATCCCTCGCTTAACGAACGAACGTTGAGCGTCAGGCGAAAGCTGTCGTCCGACGTGCTGCGCCGTACAAACCCTTCCTCTACCAGCGTTTCGAGCAGGCGCCGCACCGTCGTGCGATGCAGTCCGGTCAGATCGCTGATCTGCTGGCTCGTGGCGCGGCCGCTTTCCATCGCGTTAAGGGCCTGCAGCACCTGCAGGCCGCGCGCCAGACCTCGGACGTTCGTGTACGTCGTCACGCAAAAATCTCCTTTATTTTCAATAATGTGCATTCTATGCACATTTTTCAGATTATGTTGAGGCAGCACGGGGCGCGCTCCTACACTCGCCTCAAAGCAAACATTCGAGGAGATGCGGATCGTGGCTGACGAAGCCTTCCACGACCCGCGCAGCCCGCTTCGGTTAATCCGTCGCGCACCGCTGTCTCCCCCGGATTTTCGCTGATCCAGCCCGCAACTGATGCGACCACGGTCCATTCCGGGCGCAAGAACAGGAGACAGACATGACCCCCGCCATCGACATGGCGGCCGGTGACGGCCGCCCCCAGAGTGTGTACACCGATGTCGCCATCGTCGGCGCAGGCCCCGTCGGCTTGATGCTCGCCAACATGCTCGGACTGCAGGGCGTGCGCGTCGTGCTCATCGAGAAGCTGGAACAGATCATCGACTATCCGCGGGCGATCGGTCTCGACGACGAGGCCTTGCGCGTGTTCCAGTCCGTTGGGCTCGTCGACGAACTGCTGCCGCACACGACGCCGAATCACTGGATGCGTTTCACGCTGAAGGGCCGTTGCTTCGCATCGATTGAACCGCGCACCGACGAATTCGGCTGGTCGCGCCGCAACGCCTTCATCCAGCCGCTCGCGGATCGCATTCTCTGCGATGGTCTGGAGCGCTTCGAACACGTGCAGGTCCTGCTCGGCCACAGTGTCGACGGCTTTTCGCAGGACGATGCGGGTGTGACGATCGAGGCAGCGGATAGCACGGGCCAAAAGAAATCGATCCGCGCGACATACATGGTCGGCGCCGACGGCGGCAACAGCTTCGTGCGCCGCACCCTCGACGTGCCCTTCGAAGGCCGCACCAAACCCAACCAGTGGATCGTTGTCGATGTGCGCAACGACCCGATCGGCTCACCCCATGTCTACATGCACTGCGATCCGGCGCGCCCTTACGTGTCGGCGGCTTTGCCGCACGGCATTCGCCGCTTCGAATTCATGGTCATGCCGGGCGAAACAGAGGAAGAACTGTCGAAGCCGCAGAACCTGGCGGCATTGATCCGCAAGGTCGTGGCCGACCCCGACAAGGTCGACTACATCCGCAAGCGCGTCTATACCCACAATGCGCGTCTTGCCAGCACCTTCCGCGTGAAGCGCGTGCTGCTGGCGGGCGATGCCGCGCACATCATGCCGGTGTGGCAGGGCCAGGGATACAACAGCGGCATCCGCGATGCAAGCAATCTCGGCTGGAAGCTGGCGATGGTTGTGAAGGGTTTCGCGCAGGACAGTCTGCTCGACACCTACACGATGGAGCGACGCACCCACGCGCGTTCGATGATCCATCTGTCGGAAGTTGCCGGCGACATCTTCGCGCCCACGAGCCGGTTTGGCTCGCGATTCCGTGACGCGTTCGTGCGCACGTTCAACGTTCTGCCCTCGGTGAAGCGCTATTTCGTCGAGATGCGTTTCAAGCCGATGCCGCGCTACGAATCAGGTGTGGTGTTGCTCCCCGAGAGCAAACGCAAACACGGATTTCTCGCGCGCTTGCTCGAGCGCTCGGGCAACACGGCGCCCGGCCGTCTGCTTGGGTTGATGAGCGAAAAGCGCGAGTCGTTCATTGGACGTCTCGTGTACGGCCGCGATCCCGCCAGTGCTTCGCCCGTTGGACGCATGTTCATCCAGCCGTCCGTGCGGCTCGAAGATGGCCGCGTCGTGCGACTTGACGATGCGTTAGGGAACCGCTTCGCGATGATCGGGTGGGGCGCGGATCCCACCTACGGATTGACGCCGGCAGCGCGTGCGATCTGGGAGGGTCTTGGCGGATGCTTTGTGATCGCCAAGCCCGATACGCAGCTGAGCTTCCGCCACGACGTACCTGAGGGGGTGATCGCCCTCGGTGACGTGGATGGCCGTCTGAAGGACTGGTTCACACGGGTGTCGGAGTCGGTCGTGCTGCTGCGCCCGGACCGTTTCGTAGCCGGCATGTGTTCACCGCAGCGCGTGTCGCAAAGCATTGCCGATCTCGCCGGCAAGCTGGCCTGGGTTGCGGATGCAGCGGAACAAACCGCGCCGGTCGACGTGTCCGTGGCGCGGAACGCGACGCCCGTTTGCGATGGCCCCCTCGTCGCCACGACAGCAGGAGCCTGATATGCCGATTCTTCTCGAATGTCTCTCGCACACTCCGCTGCATGGCTACTACGATCCCGCGCCGCACATCGTCGCGGAAGTGGAGCGCGTGCAGCACGAGGCCCGCGCGCGGGTCGAAGCGTTCGATCCTGAACTGGTGGTGGTGTTTGCGCCCGACCACTACAACGGATTTTTCTACGAAGTGATGCCGCCGTTCTGCATCGGCGTGGCGGCCACTGCAATCGGCGACTTCAAAAGTCTTGCCGGTTCGCTCGCTGTCCCGCAGGACGTGGCGCTCGCGCTTGCCAATGTCGTGCTGGCGAGCGAGGTCGATGTGTCGGTGTCGTACCGCATGCAGGTGGACCACGGCTGTGCACAGGCGCTCGAAGTGCTGACTGGCGGCCTCGACCGCTATCCGGTCGTGCCGGTCTTCATCAATTCGGTGGCACCACCGATGGCGTCGTGCCGCCGTTCGCGGCTGCTTGGCGATGCCGTCGGCCGCTTCCTGTTGCGAACCGGCAAGCGTGTGCTCGTGATCGGCTCCGGCGGAATTTCGCACGAGCCGCCTGTGCCGGAAATCGCGGGCGCCAGCGCGGAAATGGCCGAAAGACTGATTGCCGGACGCAATCCGTCGGCGGAATCGCGCGCAGCGCGGCAGGCGCGCACGGTGGCGGCGGCGAAGTCCTTCACGGCCGGCGATAGCCCTCTGCATCCGCTCAACCCCGAATGGGACCGCTGGTTTCTCGATCTGCTCGCCGCTGGCGACATCAGCGCAGTCGATGGCATGACCAACGGCGCGATCACGTGCCAGGGCGGCAAGTCGGCGCACGAAATCCGCACGTGGATCGCCGCCTTCGGGGCGCTGGCGGCATACGGACCGTATCGGGCCTCGCTCGATTACTACCGGCCGATTCCGGAGTGGATCGCGGGTTTCGGCGCGATGCACGCCTGCCCCGCGGGACAGGGACAGACAGCGCTACACGCACACCCCACTCACATCGCCGCGACGCTGGCGTAGCAGGAACAGGAGAACTTCATGTCTGACAACGAAACTGCGAACGAAACCGTGCTCGCACTTGCCGCCCGGCTGCGCGAGGCCGAACAGTCGAGGCGCACGATCGCCCCCGTGCGCAACGAGATCTCGCCCGACGATGCGGCAATCGCCTACGCCGTGCAGCGCGCGAACGTCGACGCGCGATCCGCCAAAGGAGAACGCATCGTCGGCCGCAAGATCGGTCTGACCTCGCCTGCGGTGCAGCGTCAGCTCGGCGTCGATCAGCCCGACTTCGGCACGCTGTTCGCATCGATGGCATACGGCGACAACGAGCCGATGCCGCTTTCGTCGCTCATCCAGCCCAAGGTGGAAGCCGAGATCGCACTCGTGCTGGAACGCGATCTCACTAAAGACAGGCACACCTTCGCCGATCTGATCGGCGCAACAGCCTATGCGTTGGCCGCGATCGAAGTGGTCGACAGCCGGATCGATAAATGGGACATCCACTTCGTCGACACCGTCGCGGACAACGCATCGAGCGCGATGTTCGTGCTGGGGAGCCGCCCCGTGTTGCTGCGCGATCTCGATCTCGCCGGATGCGCGATGACGCTTTCGCAGGACGGCGAGGTGCTGTCGCGAGGCACCGGCTCCGCCTGTCTCGGCAATCCGCTCAACGCGGCCGCGTGGCTCGCTGACCGGATGGTGCAACTCGGCACTCCGCTGCGCGCGGGCGACGTCGTGCTGACCGGCGCGCTCGGACCGATGGTGGCCGTGACCCGCCCGGGCACGTTCACGACGCAGATCGACGGGCTCGGCAGCGTGCGCGCCACCTTCACCGACTAACGACTCCACCAGGGACTGACATGACATCCACCAAGCTCAAAGCCGCGATCATCGGCTCCGGCAATATCGGCACCGATCTGATGATCAAGATCATGCGCCATGGCAAACACCTGGAAATCGCGGCGATGGTCGGCATCGATCCGGCGTCGGACGGTCTCGCGCGCGCAGCGCGTCTCGGCGTCGCCACGACGCACGAAGGCGTGCAGGGACTCACGCGTTTGCCGGTGTTCGAGGATATCGACTTCGTATTCGATGCGACCTCCGCCGGCGCGCACGTCAGGAACGATGCGTTTTTGCGCTCGCTCAAGCCCGGCATCCGCCTGATTGACCTGACGCCCGCGGCGATCGGCCCGTACTGCGTGCCGGTCGTCAATCTCGACGCGCACCTCGACAGCCCTAACGTCAACATGGTGACGTGCGGCGGGCAGGCGACCATTCCGATCGTGGCGGCCGTGTCGAGGGTCGCGATGGTTCACTACGCGGAGATCGTTGCGTCGATCAGCAGCAAGTCGGCAGGCCCCGGCACACGCGCCAACATCGACGAGTTCACCGAAACGACGTCGAAGGCAATCGAAGTCGTGGGCGGCGCGGACAAGGGCAAGGCGATCATCGTGCTGAATCCGGCCGAGCCGCCGCTGATGATGCGCGACACGGTCTATACGCTGTCGGAGCTGGCGGACCGCGCGAAGATCGAAGCGTCCATCGAGGACATGGCGCGCGCCGTCAATGCCTACGTGCCCGGCTACCGCCTCAAGCAGAAGGTGCAGTTCGACGAAATCCCCGCCGATGCGCCGCTTCTCGTGCCTGGCCTCGGCCGCTTCAGCGGACTGAAGACTTCGGTGTTCGTCGAAGTCGAAGGTGCTGCGCACTACCTCCCGGCCTACGCCGGCAATCTCGACATCATGACCTCGGCCGCGCTCGCAACGGCCGAACGCATGGCCCAGTCGCTCGTGAACGCGTAAGGAGCAGATTGACATGAGCAAGAAACTTTATATCTCCGACGTGACGCTGCGCGACGGCATGCATGCCATCCGTCATCAGTATTCGATCAGGAACGTGCAGGACATTGCCCGCGCGCTGGACGCCGCGAAGGTCGACAGTATCGAAGTCGCGCACGGCGACGGATTGCAGGGTTCGAGTTTCAACTACGGCTTTGGCGCGCACAGCGATCTCGAATGGATCGAGGCGGTGGCGGAGGTCGTGAAGCATGCGCGGATCGCGACGCTGCTGTTGCCCGGCATCGGCACGATTCACGACCTCAAGGCAGCTTACAACGCGGGTGCGCGGGTCGTGCGCGTGGCCACGCATTGCACCGAAGCGGATATCTCGAAGCAGCACATCGAATACGCGCGGGAACTCGGTATGGATACGGTCGGCTTCCTGATGATGAGCCACATGACGACTCCCGAAAAGCTCGCCGTCGAAGCGAAGAAGATGGAGAGCTACGGCGCGACCTGCGTCTATGTGGTGGACTCGGGCGGCGCGATGAACATGAGCGACATCCGCGCACGCTTCCGCGCGTTCAAGGACGTGCTCGATCCGGCGACGCAGACGGGCATGCACGCGCACCACAACCTGAGCCTGGGCGTTGCCAACTCCATCGCCGCGGTGGAGGAAGGATGCGACCGCATCGATGCGAGCCTCGCCGGCATGGGCGCGGGCGCGGGCAATGCGCCCCTTGAAGTGTTCATCGCCGCGGCGGAGCGTCTCGGCTGGAACCATGGCACCGACCTGTACACGTTGCTCGACGCCGCCGACGACATCGTCCGACCCCTGCAGGACCGGCCGGTACGTGTGGACCGCGAGACGCTCGCGCTCGGCTATGCGGGCGTTTATTCGAGCTTCCTGCGCCATGCCGAAGTGGCGGCGAACAAGTACGGCCTGAAGACGGTGGACATTCTCGTCGAACTGGGGCGGCGTCGGATGGTTGGCGGTCAGGAGGACATGATCGTCGACGTCGCGCTGGACCTGAAGCGCGAACTCGACACGCAATCCTGAAGTACATGGGCCGAAGGCGCGCCCGGCGGCGGCGAAGTTTTCGCTTCGCCTTCGCCGGGTGCACGGGTTCTATTCACAGCGTGATCGCCGCCAGAAGCGATGCTGAAAAACTCATTGGAGACTTTAATGAAGACGTCAACGCCGGCCCGCGCAAGCGGTGCTCTCACCATCGGATTGTGTCTTGTCGTCGCGTTACTTGAAGGACTCGATCTTCAGTCAACCGGGGTCGCGGCCCCGCGCATGGCGCGCGAATTCCATCTGGCTGTTGCGCAGATGGGTTGGGCTTTCAGTATCGGCGCGCTCGGGTTGCTGCCGGGCGCGGCCATCGGCGGGCGTCTCGCGGACAAGCTTGGTCGCAAGCGGGTGTTGATGCTCTCTATTGCTCTCTTTGGGATTTTTTCGATTGCGACCACGCAGGTCTGGGACCTCAATAGTCTGCTCGCCGCACGCTTCATGACCGGCCTCGGGCTGGGCGCGGCCATGCCGAACCTGATCGCGCTCTGTTCGGAAGCCGCGCAGCCGCATCAGCGCAGCACGGCTGTGGGCGCGATGTATTGCGGCATGCCGTTCGGTGCGGCGCTGGCCGCGTTGATCGGCATCGTCAGTCCCGGCGACGAAAGCTGGCGACACATCTTTTACGTCGGCGGTATTGGGCCGTTACTGATCCTGCCGCTGCTCGTTGTGTACCTGAAGGAATCCGCGCATTTCGTCTTGGCAAAGTCCCGCGAGATGACGCATCGGGAGTCCCGATCCGGCGTGGCACATGCATTGTGGGCCGAAGGCCGGGCCGGCACGACACTCGGGCTGTGGACGAGCTATCTGGGCACTTTGATCGTCCTCTACTTCCTGATGAACTGGCTGCCGTCGATGGTGTTGAGCCGTGGTCTGACACGCGTGCAGGCGAGCGTCGTGCAGATGATGTTCAACATCGGCGGGGGCATCGGCGCAATCGTCATCGCGAACATGATGGATCGCATCGGCCGGCGCTTCACCGTTACCGGCATGTATGTGGGTATCGCGGTGGCGCTCGCGGTGCTCGCCAGTGCGACCGGCAGCGTGTCGACGGCTTTCGGCGGCCTGCTCGCCGGACTTTTTCTCGTCGGCGGACAGTCGGTGCTGTATGCGCTCGCGAGCACGATCTACCCGGTGCAGGTACGTGGCACCGGTGTAGGCGCGGCGGTGGCCGTGGGTCGGTTTGGCTCGATCCTCGGTCCCCTGATCGCAGGCCAGTTGCTCGCAACCGGGCAGAGCGCTTCGGTGCTGGTGATCGCAAGCATCCCGTTGATCGTGATCGCGGCGATTGCGGCGCTGCTTGTGATTGCACGGTTCTCGCGTGGACAGACGATCGCCACTGCGCACCAGCCCGATCACGCATAGCGAGCGGTTGGGTTCGCGTTCTTTCGAAGGGCATCGGGCGCAAGGGCGAAGGCGCGATGGCTCTGGATGGCGGCAAGAAATCGACTCGGGCAGGAAGAGGAAACACCGGTCCTGCCGGCTTCGCCCTGACAGGCATCAACCTGCAGCATCAACTCGAACAAGGAAACATGAAATGACAGACAGTACACAAGCACTGAGTGAAGCGGCAACAAGCAGGTTCGTCCGCATCAAGGATGGCGATCTCGACCTGCAATTGCACTACAACGATGCCGGGCACGGCGACGAGACGGTAGTCATGCTGCATGGCTCCGGACCGGGCGCGAGCGGTTGGGCGAACTTCAACCGCAACGTCGATGCATTCGCCAACGCAGGCTATCGCGTCATCCTGATGGATTGCCCGGGCTGGAGCAAAAGCGATCCGGTCGTCTGCAAAAGCTCGCGCTCCGAACTGAACGCCCGAGCTTTGAAGAGCCTGCTCGACGCGATTGATGTGGGTGGACGGGTTCACATCATCGGCAACTCGATGGGGGGACATAGCGCCGTGGCCTTCGCGCTCGCTTATCCGGAGCGGGTAGGCAAGCTGGTGCTGATGGGCGGTGGCACCGGCGGCCCGAGCCAGTTCGTGCCGATGCCGACGGAAGGCATCAAGCTGTTGCAGGGCCTGTACCGTGAGCCGACGCTCGAGAACCTCAAGAAGATGCTGAACGTCTTCGTGTTCGACACCAGCACGCTCACCGACGAACTGATGCAGGCGCGACTGGAAAACATGCTGGCACGCCGTGATCACCTCGAAAATTTCGTCAAGAGTCTGGCGGCCAATCCGAAACAGTTCCCGGACGTCGGTCCCCGCCTCGGAGAAGTGTCCGCGCCGACTCTGGTGATCTGGGGACGTGACGACCGCTTCGTGCCGCTCGATGTGGGTCTACGTCTGACCTGGGGCATGCCGAACGCTGAACTGCACATCTTCAGCCGCTGCGGCCACTGGGCGCAGTGGGAACATGCCGACAAGTTCAACCGGATGGTGCTGGATTTCCTGCGTCATTGAGTAAGACTGCGGTCGCAAGCCCGACAGGGTACGACCGCGCATCGTGTGGCAGCGAGCGTCGCCAACCATCACTTGTCTGACAGATGGGTGGTCAGGAAGGCACGAAACTTGTTCTGCGTCGGGACGATCTTTTCGACGCAGTCGTCATAGTCTCCCCCTTGCGATTTGTCCATGCCGTACATGCCGCGGCATTGCGCATCGAGGGTGATCGTTGCGCCGCTGCCCTTCCTGATTCGCGTGGCCGAGTAGACGGGTTTGCCTGAGCGGGTCGGCACGTCGGATTCGATTGCAACCTCATCCGCCCGGATCACCGACGTCGACGTGTTCTCCTCGATGTAGCGCTTCGTCAGCGCCCAGGCCTTGTTGCACTGTGCCTCGTCGCGGCACTCTACCGTGGCGTTCCGCTGTGCGGTGTCCAGGTTGTTCTCGGCGCGCGAAAACGCGTTGTCTTTCTCCGCCTGCTTTTCGGCAGACATGCAGCCGGTGAGTGCAAGCGCAGCCAGCGCGACGGCGATCATCGTTTTCACAGATTGGGCTCCCGGACCAGATCCAGATTTGGAGCCCGATTATAGACACTCGGACGAACGGTCCACAGTTACTGTACGTGACCGGCGCGGGCCGTTTCATGCGGTTACCACACTCACGCAACGCCCCGCGCATCCTCATGATGCGGCTTCGCGGCCGCGGCCAGCCGACATTCCTCGATCAGCCCGCGAAACGTCGTCGCGTTGCGGGTGCTGTGGACGAGGCCGGCATCCGTGGTGTTCTCCAACGATCGGCCAAAGCCCGTGATAATCGTCGCCGGCGTCTTTCGGCCGGTTATGCGTCGCAGAAGATTGCGCAGATACGGCGGCGACTCGGCTGCGTCGAGCGTCACGACGCAGATGATCGATGGGCTTCCGACATCAGGCGTACTGGCGTGACCGTTGCGGAAGCGCTCGTAAGTCGTCGGGGCGCACGCGATCCCCCGGCGCGCAAGCAGCTGGACGACAATCGCCGCCGCCAGCGCGTCGAATGCGCCTCGTCCGGAGATGCACAGGACGAACGCGTCGGGCGTTGGTTCGGACTCGCCTGCTTCGCGGGAAACCTCGCCATCGAGCCGGGTTACATGACCCGCTACGGGCTCCGCTCCAGGTACGCCGGGCGGCTCGGCCGGCGCAGACGTATCGGGTGCGCCTTCCACCGTTTCGAGATTTTCGACGATATCCGCGAGCGCCTCGTTGATCCGCGCGAGCTGCTCTGAGGTCAGCACGCCGCGCAGCGCGTCGTTGCGGGCGAGGCGCAGCCCCTCCAGTGCGACATGATCGTAATAGTCGACGAGCGACATCTCTCCCAGCAACCGGTCCGCCTGCACGATAGCTTCGTGGGGATCGTCCGCGAGGAGGCGTTGATAGAAATTCTGCGCGGGCGTGAGCGCGGGCTGATCGCCCAGCAGGATGGTCAGGAAATTCAGCCGGTCGGCGTAACGGCCGAGCGTGACGACGCACAGCGTCAGCGGCGTCGATAGCACGAGGCCGACCGGACCCCATAGCCAGCTCCAGAAAATCGCCGCGACGATCACGGCAAGCGGCGACAGCCCCGACCGATGGCCATATAGCAGCGGCTCCACGACCTGCCCGGCCACCAGGTCCACCACGACGAACAGCACCAGCGTCCATACGGCCATCGTCCATTGCGGCTGGATAGCTGCCGCGAGAGACACGGCCAGCACGGCCGCAATCCAGATGCCGATGTACGGGACAAAGCGCAGCAGCGCCGCGACGACACCGAACAGCAGCGCGCCCGGCACGCCGAGCAGCGCAAGGCCGACGGCGATGACGGCCCCCACGCTCAGATTGAGGCCCAGTTGCGCAACGAAGTACCGGCTGAGACGGACCGCCGCGTCGTTGATGGCGGTAGTGGTGCGATGCAGATCTCTGGATCCGAACAGGCTGATCAGACGATCGCGCAGATCTTCGCGTTGCAGCAGGATAAAAATGGTCACGACCAGCACGATAAAGGTCGTTTCGAGCGGCGCGATCACGGGTGAGAACGCGCGCTGCGCAAGCTGCAGCGGCGTAGGGGAGGGCTCATGAACCTCGACTGGCGCAGGTACCGGCGGCGCGTTCTTCGCGGCACGTCCGGTAGGCCGCGGCATGTAGGGCCGCGAGGGGGCGACGCGTTGCAGCGTCGCCGCCGCCTTGCTCAGCAGCACATCGGCGCGGCCGACCGTCTTTTCCTGAACCGTCTCGATCTTTTGCTCGATGGCCACCTGGTACTGCGGCAGATCGGCGGCGAGCTGGACCACCTGCGCGCCGATCAAGGCGCCGACGCCCAGCAATACACACAGCGCAAAGAGCACGGCAACGAAAATCGACGGCAGCTGTCCCACGTGCAGACGCCGCAACGTGTTCACCAGCGGCGCGAGCAGAAAGCTGAGCAGCACCGACAGCGTGATCGGTATCAGGACGGCCTGGGCGAAATACAATCCGCAGACAACGACGACGCCCGTGATCACCGATGCCAGACCATGCAGGGTCGGCGCGCCGGGCGGATAGACGCGGTTGGAATGTTCTCGCGGCGGTAAGGGGAGTTTCATGGTCGTACGTTCGAGGTGGCAGGGCGCGGCATGGTAATGGCAGGAGCGCGACATAACGTCGCGGCAGGGAGCACTCAGCGTACACCGGGGTGTGGTTGTAGCAATGCACATGCCCGGCGCGTACGCGGCCGGTTCGCGCTTCGTGGGGATAGTATGGACCATGCGCTCCGATCGAGCCGCTGACGCGGTAGCGATTATCCCGGCAAAGCAACCCAATCCGGCGATTCGCGTATTGCCGCGAGCCCCTCTCGCTCGATGTGCTGCTCCCCCTGTTAAAGCAGATGCTGCCATAAGCGCCAGAGGTGAGAGCATTCGGGAGCCGGTGCCGGCCATTTTCCGGTAACCTGCGATGTGCTTTTTCCCGATCAATCTGAATGTGCGAACGTTGTCGCGATACCGGTCGCGATATCGCGAGCGGCTCCGGTGGACACAAACAGGACGTGACCGATACTCAGGCATCCCCTCTTCACGCCCGCGGCGGGCAGACAGACGCCATGCGCACCGCGCAGCGAAGTCAGACGCTGATGCTTGCCGCGCGGCTCTCGCTGGGTAGCGCCATCGCCCTCGGGCTTGCGCGGTTTTCCTACGCACTCCTGCTGCCGGCGATGAAAGTCGATCTGGGCTGGAGTTTCGCGCAGGCGGGTGCAATGAACACCGCCAACGCACTCGGCTACCTGCTGGGCGCGCTGGCGTTTCCGCGTCTCTCGCGCCGCTGGTCGGCGGGGGCATTGTTCAATGCCGGTTGTCTCGCTACCGCGTTGCTGATGGCGACGGACGGGCTACTCTCCGATACGCATGGTTTGCTCGTGCAACGAGTGGTCACGGGCATTGCCAGCGCCTTCATTTTTATCAGCGGCGGCGTGCTGGCGGCGCGGCTTGCGTCGGCAAGCCCACGCGATGCCGGGCTCGTGCTCGGGCTGTATTACGGCGGCACCGGGTGGGGCATCGTGGCGTCCGCGTTATTGGTTCCGGTGACGATCGTCGGTGCCGTGCACGGTTGGCAATTTGCATGGTTCGCACTGGCCGTCTCCTGCGCGGTGTTCTCGATCATCGCGATCCTCGCCGTACGAAAGATCGAGGACCACGAAGCCGCGCCGTCTCCTGCGCGCGCCGCATCCGCTGCTACCCGCTCCCATCCGACGTGGCCGCGGTTTGCGCTGGCGCTGGCGGGCTACGGTCTCTTCGGCGTGGGCTATATCGGGTACATGACCTTCATCGTCGCGCTGCTCCGCAATGCCGGCATGAGCGCGGTAGTGGTGACAGGGTTCTACGTGCTGCTCGGCGCGGCGACGATCGTGTCGGCGAGACTCTGGTCGAGCCTACTGGATCGCGTGCGCGGCGGTCAGGCACTGGCGATTCTCAACGCGTTGCTCGGACTGGCAACGCTGATGCCTGCGCTGTTCACGCAGCCGCTGGTTGCGTTTGTGTCAGGGGTGATGTTCGGCGCGACGTTCCTGTCGGCCGTTGCCTCGACGACCGCGTTCGTCCGTCACAACCTGCCAGCCGGTCATTGGGCTAAAGGCATCAGCGCTTTCACGATCGTGTTTGCGTTCGGCCAGATCGTCGGGCCGATGGTGATCGGCTGGGTGTCGGATGGCGCGGGACTCGCGCGCGGACTGATCGATTCCGCGCTCCTGCTGGGCGTGGGCGCTGTGCTGGCGGCCTGTCAGAAGCCGCTCGACGCACAGGGTGACTGACCGACGAGGCGCTGGGCCGCGAGCCTCGCGCCCGTCACGAGTCTTACTTTTGCTGACCGATTTCGTGATTCGCCAGGATCTCCAGCGCGCGGACCATCGCCGAGTGATCCCACGCCTTGCCGCCGTGCGCTACGCACGCGTTGAAGAGCGCCTGACACGTCGCCGTATTCGGCAGCGATACACCGAGCGATTGCGCCGTCGATAGCGCAAGGTTCAAATCCTTCTGGTGCAGTTCGATACGAAAGCCCGGGTCGAAGGTGCGTTTGGTCATCCGTTCACCGTGCACTTCCAGAATCCGTGATGAAGCGAAGCCGCCCATCAATGCTTCACGCACGCGCGCCGGATCGACTCCGGCCTTCGACGCCAGCAGCAATGCCTCGCCTACCGCCTCGATCGTCGCGGCGACGATCACCTGGTTCGCCACCTTGCAAACCTGTCCTGCGCCGACGTCGCCGATCAGTGTGACGTTCTTGCCCATCATGTCGAAGAGGGGCTTGACGCGGTCGAAGCTCGCCTGCTTGCCGCCGACCATGATCGTCAGCGAGCCAGCCTTCGCGCCGACCTCGCCACCTGACACCGGCGCGTCCAGATACTCGGCCCCATGCTTCTGCACGCGCGCGGCAAACTCGCGCGTGGCCATCGGCGAAATCGAACTCATGTCGACGACGGTCTGGCCTGGGCGCAGTGCGTCTGCGAGCCCCTGTTCATCGAACAGCACGCGTTCGACATCCGGCGTATCCGGCACCATGATGAAGATCACGTCCGCGTGGGCGGCGACGGCTGCGGGGCTGTCGCACGCAACGGCGCCAGCCTGCTTCAGGTCGTCGGGCACGCCGCTGCGCGTGAAGGCCGCGAGCGACACGCCATTCTTGAGAAGATTCGCGGCCATGGGCTTGCCCATGATGCCGAGACCGATAAATCCTGCTTTCTGCATGTGATCCTCCGTTCGTTGCCTGGCCTGTCGAGCTTTCCCGCTCGCCCCAGCTTACTCGTGAATGAAATGCTTCTGGACCGCCTGCGCCGCGCCCCTCAACAGACCGAGATCCGCGCAGACGGCGACGACCCGACAGCCCATCGACAGATAGCGTTCCGCGTCGGCCTGCACCGGCGCGAGGATGCCGCTCGCCTTGCCGCCGGCGCGCGCGCTCGCGAAGATGCGCTCGATGGCCTGCTGCACGTCCGGATGATTCGCGTTGCCGAGATGTCCGTACGCGGCCGCGAGATCGGACGGTCCGACGAACACCGCGTCGACGCCTTCAACCGCGACGATTTCATCGATCGCTTCCACGGCCGCGCGACTCTCGATCTGGACGATGACGCAGATGTTGTCGTTCGCGACGTCGAGATAGTTTGGCACCGTGCCATAGCGGTTCGCGCGATGTCCGACCGACACACCCCGTACGCCATGCGGCGGATAGCGTGTCGCGGCGACGGCGCGGCGGGCGTCCTCCGCACTGTCGACAAACGGAATCAGGAAGTTATAGAAACCGATGTCGAGCAGCCGTTTGATGCCGACGTTTTCGTTGCACGGCGGCCGCACGACCGGCGCGCTGCGGCTGTCCTTGAGCGCCATCAACTGGGGGATGAGCGTGTTGACATCGTTGGGTGCGTGCTCCGCGTCGAGCAGCAGCCAGTCGAAGTTCAACACGCCGAGGAGTTCAGTCACGATCGGGCTGGCTAGCGACGACCAGCAACCGATCACGGTCTCGCCGCTCAACACCGACTTGCGAAATCCGTTGGGTAACGGCTGATAAGGTGAAGACGCTGTCATTCTCCGTTCCTCCAGATGGGGCTTTCCGAAAGCCAGCCCGGTCGGGCGGCGATGGGCGCAAAGGTGTCACGATTGCAAATCAAAATCTTGATTTGTTATCGGTCGTCGTATGTCTTGTCGAGTAGGTTATACCGTTTTATGCCGCAGCCAACAGGATGGTTAACCCTGATAAGTGCGGATTTAAACGGCATTTTATTTCCGGATGAAGGTTCTCTTGTTGTACGACGACTGATATTTATATGGAACAATCGCGACCTGACCATGTGTCCAGGCCGCGGTTGGGCAATCGTCCGCAACTTCACCCATCTTAGTTCCGGGCGTGCGCCGCTCCAACGCGGCGTCGCGCTGGTTTCCGCCGGCGCCTGTCATTTCCCGCACATCCTCGCGACGAAAGCCATGAAACATCACGCCGGAGGTGTGGTCGCGAGCGCTGATGTTGTGTTGCCGGACGTGGCCCGTGCGACGGTTACCCGACGGCGCCTCAGCAGCCCTCATCCGATCCGGGCTGCAAACGTGAAATGGAGCTTGTATGAAATCGATTCGACAAATGGTGCTGTGCGGAATGCTTCCGCTGGTTCTGGGAGCCGGTGCTGCGCACGCGCAGGGCATCGGGCACAGCGGCATGTACACCATGCCGCCGAACTGGGGGATGATGATGGATAAGTTGACTCCCGAGCAGCGGAGCCAGGCCATCGACATCCAGGAAAAGATGATGAAGATGGACATGGAGCATCAGCAAGCCACGGCGCAGATGGAAATGAAATACGCGCAGGGCATGATGCAGTTGCAGACTGAACTGCTGGATATCTTCAAGGGGCATTGACGTCGAGCGGTGAACGGCCGGGGCCGCCGTGGGCGCGAGACAGTCACGCGCCCATACTCTGGCTCCCGGGTTCCGCTTGTGACGTTTCTGAAAAGTCATGAAATCCGATCGGCTTGGGGTAACCGCGTTTGTGTTCGCAGGTGGTGGCAGTCTCGGCGCGATCGAGGTGGGCATGCTGCGCGAACTGCTCGCACGGGGCGAGCATCCGGGCTTCGTCGTCGGTGCGTCTGCCGGCGCGATCAACGCGGCGTACTTCGCCGGGCGCCCGGACAGCGACGGCGTCGCGACGCTCGAAGGGCTGTGGCGCAAGATCCGCCGGCAGGACATCATGCCGCTGTCGATGCTCGGGCTGCTTTCGATGATTCTGCGCACCCGTCCGCATCTCGTCGAGTCACATGCGCTGCGCGTCCTGCTGGAAAAGCATCTGACCTATGAGCGGATCGAGCAGGCGCTGTTGCCGCTTCACATCGTCGCGACCGACATGCTTGCGGGTCACGAGGTCGTGCTCTCTTCGGGCCCGGTGGTGAATGCCGTGCTCGCAAGCGCGGCGATCCCAGGTGTGTATCCGCCGGTGCGGATCGACGGGGTGGATCTCGTCGATGGCGGCGTGGCCAGCAACACGCCGATCGCCGCCGCGATCAAGCTCGGCGCGACGCGCATCATCGTGTTGCCTGCCGGCTTCGCATGTGCGCTGCACGCGCCGCCCAGCAGCGCGATCGCGCAGGCGATGCATGCGCTGACGCTGGTGATCGCAAGGCAACTCGTGCGCGATCTGGAGTACTACGGGACGCGCGCGCAGATCTATGTCGTTCCGCCGCTATGTCCACTCGATGTATCGCCGTACGACTACGGGCAATGTGCTCAACTGATCGAACGCGCCGCGCAGACAACGCGCGCATGGCTCGACGACGGCGGTCTCGAGCAGGCGTTCATTCCCGGCGAATTGCGCGACCACCAGCACACGGCGGCGGCGCATTAGGGGCAAGGATTGCCCTCGTCCATTCACTTCGCGACGGATTGAACGTTGATCGGCAAACGGTTGGACCTGAAGCGAGACGGCACGGCGCGTCCGGGATTTTCGCTCCGTCATGCGCTGGAACCTGGCGGAGAGGTGGCCTGGATCCGCTGCAGCGTTTGCCTATCGGCCTTGCCGTCGAAATATTTGCGCAGCGCTTCCAGAAATTCCTCGTTGTCCGGAATGGCACGCTCGAACAAGCTTATCGACGACCAGAACTTCAGGTGATCCGGGTAGCCGAAAATCTCCTGGATCGAACGCCCTTCGATCAGGTTGACGAGTCGCGTGCACTCCCGCAACCGGTCGCCGAGTATTGGGTGGCGCAGATAGGCCTCGGCTTCGGCCAACGTCGAGATCGCGTACCGTTGCGACATTGCGCTTTCCCCGAGGCCCTGGATCTGCGGAAACACGAACCACATCCAGTGACTTCGCTTGCGCCCGGCACGCAATTCATCACAGACCTGCACATACACCGGCTGCTGCGCATCGACAAAGCGCTGGAGATCATAGGGGTCGTCCATATCGGCCTCCGTTCGTCGACCTTCAGTAGTTTTACACCCAAACGCCGAAGCGTGAAGGCTTAGCCGAGTCAACAAGAATGGCGATGCCTGCTGGATTTCAGATCGACGCGCCCAACGCTACGCCTTATTGCGCAAAAGTGATTTCGATCCCCGGGACTTCTGTGGTGAGAGGCAGCTACCTAGACTCGGTCTAGTCGTCGGGGCAAGCAGCACGTACACGAAGGCGTCTGCACGACTCGACCTCTAACCCACCGGAGCCGACCATGTTGAACAGAACATCCCCCGCCAACCTCGGAGACGCATCTCCGGCAACCCAGGACGCGGAATACTTCGAGTACACCTCATCTGCCAATCCGATTGGCGCGAAGCTCATCTCGCGCATTCCGTTCTGGAGTTTCCCGCCTTCGCTGTACGCAGACGGCGCAACGCGTGTGGTGCCACTCGACCTTTCTGTCGAACTGGGCTGCCCGGGCCCGGCAACAGGTCCAGGATTGAGCGCCAGCTTTCTAAGAATCAACACGGGCGACAAACTGACACTTGCTCCTGACGCGACGTCGCAGGTTTGCTACGTCATCAGCGGGGCCGGCAGCATGACCCAGGGGGAGACGACCTTTCCTTTCGCGCAGGGCGACTTTTTCACCCTGCCGGGAGGCACGGCCGCCGCGTTGTCGGCCAGCGCGACCGCCACGCTCTACTACGTCAACGACGCCCCGTTGCTGACCTACCTCGGCACGACCGGCGTGCGCGCACGCTTTGCTCCGACGCTGTATCCGGCCGCACAGGCGCAGGCCGAACTGCGCAAGGTTGCGCAAGACGTCAACGCGGGCCGCCGCAACCGTATCAGTGTTTTGATGGGCAACGCCAACTTCCCGCAAACGCGGACAGTCACGCACGTGCTGTGGGCGATGTTCGGCATCGTGCCGCCCAACTCGGTGCAGAAGCCGCATCGCCATCAATCGATTGCACTCGACTTCATCGCCGGGGGCCACCCGGGCGTCTACACGCTGGTCGGTACCAGACTGGACGAGAGCGGCAACATCGCGAATCCGACCCGCATCGATTGGGAATCCGGGATGGCGTTTGTGACGCCGCCTGGGTACTGGCACGCCCACTACAATGAAACGAACAATAACGCCTACGTGATTCCGATTCAGGATGCCGGCCTGCAAACGTGGCTGCGCACACTCGATATCCAGTTCGCACGCTAGGCGTCGGGCTCCAGGGCGAGTCCGTCGTCCCAGTAGGGCGGCTCGCCGATCACCTCGGCATGGAAATCGACGAACGCACGTACCTTCGACGAAACGATCTTCTTGGGCGGATAAACTGCCCAGATCGCGGGTTCGGCTCGACCGGTGCGCGCTTCCCATCCGGGCAGCACGCGGATCAGGCGTCCCTCGCGCAATGCCGGACCCGCGAGCCAGGTCGGCAGGAGCGCGACACCGCATCCGGCCAGCGCCATCTTCAGCACCGCTTCGGAATCGTCCCCACGGAAGCGCACCTTCAGTTCGACGAGCCGCTGCTCCGAGTCCGCATTCGTGTTCCCCTCGCGCAGGAAAAGCCATTTGTTGTCCGGCAGCAGGGACAGGCGCAGCGAAGCGTGAGCCGCCAGATCGTCAGGGATGCAAGGCGTTCCATTCCGCTCGAAATAGTCTGGACTACCGCACACGATCCGCCGATGCGGCGCAAGCCGTCTGGCCATCAAGGACGAATCGGGCAGCGCCCCGATGCGTACCGCAACGTCGATGCCGGCTTCGATCATGTTCAGCGTCTGGTCGGTCACGACAATGTCGAGATCGATATCCGGGTTGCGCCTCATGAATTCCGGAAGATGCGGCACGATGTGCAGGCGCCCGAACGCGGAGGGCAATGTGACGCGTAGCAAGCCCTGCGGCGTCCGGTTCAGGGACGACGTGATCTGGCGTGCGTCATCGAGCGCCTGCAGCACAACCAGCGCGTGCTCACGAAAGACCCGGCCGCCTTCGGTCAGCAAGAGACCTCGCGTTGACCGGTTGAAGAGGGCGATTCCCAGATCCTTTTCCAGTTCGCTCACATATCGCGAGATGGTGGAAGTCTTGACGGCCATTTCATGAGCGGCCTTGCTGAAGCTCTGCAGTTCCGCTGCATGAACGAAGGCGCGCACCGCTGCAAGATAGTCCATGGAGTTCCGGATGCTGGTCGGGGAGCAGGTAGTGTACCGGCGCGAAGCGCCAGCCGCGCATCGCTTTGAGCGAGCGGTGAGTACAACGAGGCGACCCGCTCACCTCCAGAAAAGTCTCACCGTAACGCGACGCTCGCGATCAAGGAGCGTTGATGAACTCCGCAATCTCGTCGTTCAATAACGCGCCTGCCTGACGATGGGGCGAGTGTCCGCAGCCGGTCAGTTTTGTCAGCTGTGCATGGGCGACATGCTGCTGGATCAGATCGATTTGCGCCATCGTGCCGTATTCGTCGTCATAGCCCTGCAAGGCGAGTAACGGACACTCGATAGACGCGAGCACTCCGGTGATGTCCCAGAGACGGAAGTCGGCGTCGAGCCAGATATCGTTCCAGCCATAAAATGCGGAGTCGACGTCGTCATGATAACGGGCGAGCTTCTCGCGAAAGCCAGACGCTTCATAAGCGACTTTTGCTTCGGCGATGGCGTCAACCGACTTCTGCTCGACGATCACGTGTGGCGCGACGACGATGACGCCACCCAGCGTCTTCGGGAACGCCGCAGCGTAAAGCAGCGCGATGGAGCCGCCGTCGCTGTGTCCGATGAGCCACATACGGGCGCGCTCGGCGGGGTCGATTTCAAGCGCATCGAGGAAGGCGGGCAGCACATCGTGCGCCTGCCTGTGCATGAAATCGACAGGCCATTTCACGTCATGCTCGCGTGGCGTCGAGCGGCCATAGCCTGGCCGCGAATACACGAGGCCGCGAAAGCCGAGCCTGTCGCAGAGCGTTTGCGGCCAGTCTTTCCACAACGCGATGGAGCCTAGCCCCTCGTGCAGAAATATGGCAAGTGGCGCACCGACGCGTTCCGGATTCAGCCACTGGTATTCGAGGCGCAGCGGGCCGCGTTCAGCGGTCGGGGGCAATTCCGCGAAAGCGATGGAGGGCGGAAGGTTTGTAGCGAGGCGGTCCATGGACAGTCAGTCTGGAGTTGATCGGTTTGCGCTCGACATCGTACGTTGGTTCAACGCAATTCCATCAAGGCGATTCGCGCAGCTTGAAACGCTGGATCTTGCCCGTCGCCGTTTTCGGCAGATCCTCGACGAACAGGATCTCACGCGGATACTTGTGCGGCGCGAGCCTTGCCTTGACAAAGGCCTTCAGCTCGGCGGCGAACTCATCGGTTGCGGGCACGTCGCGTTTCAGGACGACAAACGCGCGCGTCTTCGTGAGCCCGTCGCGCGTCACACCGACGACTGCGGCTTCCAGCACATCCTCGTGCTGCATCAGTACCATCTCGACTTCGATTGGCGACACATATTGTCCGCTGACCTTCAGCATGTCATCACTGCGGCCTGCGTAGACGTAGTTGCCATCCGGCAGGCGACGGTACTTGTCGCCGCTCTTCAGCCATTCACCGAGAAAGGTCGCCCGCGTTTTGTCGCGATTGCACCAGTACATTAGCGCGGCGCTCGGCCCCTTGATGTAGAGATCGCCGATTTCGCCATCCGGCACCGGCTGCCCGCTTTCGTCGCGCAGTTCGATTTCGTAGCCTGGCACGGCCTTGCCGGTCGTGCCGTAGGCGACATGGCCCGCGCGATTCGACAGGAAGATATGCAGCATTTCCGTCGAGCCGATGCCGTCGAGAATCTCACAGCCGAAGTGCGCGGTGAAGTGCTCGCCGGTTTCTCGCGGCAACGCCTCGCCGGCCGACGTGCACACGCGCAGTCGCACGTCCGCACGCGGCGGCAGCGCCGTCGACGCCAGCATGCCGGCGTAAAGCGTGGGCACGCCGCAGAAGATCGTCGGCTTGTGGCGGGTGAGCTGCGCGAAGACGGCTTCGGGCGTGGGGCGTCCTGCCGTCAGCACGGCAGTCGCGCCGACCGACAACGGGAACGTCAGCGCATTGCCTAGCCCGTACGCAAAAAACAGCTTCGCAGCCGAATAGACGATGTCGTCCTCGCGGATGCCCAGGATGCGCTTGCCATACAGTTCGGCTGTCCAGTAGAGGTTGGCATGAGTATGCACGGTGCCCTTCGGCTTGCCGGTAGACCCTGACGAATACAGCCAGAACGCGATTTCGTCGGCATTGCTTGCGTAGGGCGTGGCACGCGGTGCGGCTTCGTCAACCATCTTGCCGAACACGTGCTCGTCTGGCAGGTTGCTCTCCTGCGGCTGCGAGACGATCAGCACGCACCCTTCGTTCGACGTATCCGCCAGCGCCTGCGCGACAGTGGGAAGCAGGGCGGCCGTCGCGACGACCGCGCGCGACCGGCTGTGGTCCAGCATGTACGCGTAGTCGGCCGGCGTCAGCAATGTGTTGGCGACCACCGGCACCGCGCCCGCATAGAGCGCGCCGAGAAACGCGACCGGCAGGTCGATCGTGTCCTGCATCACCAGCAGGACACGCTCTTCAGGATGAATGCCGAGACCGCCTAGCACCGTCGCGAAGCGGCGCGCCCGCCCGGCAAGCTCGCCGTAACTCGTCGCGCTGTTGTCGTCGATATAGGCGGTCTTGAGCGCTCGTGCCTCGTTCAATGCGAACAGATGCGCCGCGAAATTGAAGTGCGCGGGTGGCGCCACGACGGCGGGGTGATCGCTTGCGGCAGCCGGCTCAACGAGAGCTTCCATGCTTGTCTCCTGACGTGGGCGACGCATGTGCGGCTGCGCTTGTCGCAAGCCGCCACGCGTTCTGTAGGGATTGATGCGGGGTCCCGATTCGTTCGGCGCTTCAGGTGTCGAAGCTGCCGGTCGATTGCTGAAGTGCTTCGATCGTTGCGGCCGGCGCCTGGATGGCTGCACGTCGATGATAGAAATTCAGCGCGCGCAAACCGCCCAGTTCTTCGCCGCCGCCGGCGCGCCCTGGGCCGCCGTGCAGCGACATCGGCATCACGTTGCCGTGGCCGGTCTGGCTTTGCGCCACCGACGGCGAAATCGCATGGACGCGCCCATGGGTGTCGGCGAGTTCCAGCGCGAGGCGGGCAAGGCGCCCTTCGTCGTTCGAATAGATCGATGCGACGAGCGAGCCGTGGCCGCGCCGCGCCAGCGCGATCGCCTGCGCTTCTTCCAGTTGATCGTCGGCTGTGTGGATGTCATAGCCGCAGAGCGTGGCGACCGGGCCGAACACCTCGACGTCGTGGATGCGCTCCGCATTCTGCGCTTCGTCTACCACCAGCAGGTGGGGTGCGAGACAGGCGGCGACGGCTGGGTCTGCATCGATGAGTTCGACCTTCGAGCCATCGAAGGCAACGCGTGCCTCTTCGCGCAACATTGCGATGCCGGCGCGCACGTTATCGTATTGCTCGCGGCTCACGAGCGCGCCCATCCGCACGGATTCATTGCGCGGATTGCCTACGGTGACCTTCGACAGCTTCGCGACAATGGCATCAGCGGCAGCGGCGAGGTGCTGCTTCGGTACAAACGCGCGGCGGATCGCCGTGCATTTCTGGCCTGACTTCACGGTCATTTCGCGCACGACTTCCTTCACGAAGAGATCGAACGCTGCGGTACCCGGAGCGGCATCGGCGGCGAGGATCGCGCTGTTCAGGCTATCGGCCTCGACGTTCAGGCGCGCACCGTGCTTGATGAACGCCGGATGGGCACGAAGTTTCGCGGCGGTTTCCGCCGACCCGGTGAACGAGACGACATCGAACGCCTCGATCTGATCGAGCAGACCCGCTGAACTGCCGCAAATGACGGATAGCGCGCCCGCCGGCAGGATGCCCGCCTTCACGACGTCCGCAACCATCCGCTGTGTGAGCCATGCCGTCGCGGTGGCCGGCTTGACGATGACCGGCACGCCCGACAGCAAGGCCGGCGCGGCCTTCTCCCACAATCCCCACGACGGGAAATTGAACGCGTTGATGAACAGCGCGATGCCGCGCGTCGGAGTCAGCACATGCTGTGCGGTGAAGGTCTTGTCCTTGCTGAGGCTCAGCGCGGCACCATCGCGCAGCGTACGCACGTCGCCGAGCGTCGCGCCGAGCGTCGCGTAGTACGACAGCGTGAACAGGCCGCCGTCGATATCCACCGCCGAATCGTTTTTCGTCGTACCGGAGTTGGCGAGGGCGATCGCGTAATAGTCGTCGCGATTGGCCTGCAGCACCTTCGCCACTTCGGCAAGCTGGGCGGCGCGGGCGGCGTAGCTCAATTCACGGAGCCCGGCACCGCCCTGGGTTCGGGCATAACCGAATGCTTCGGGCAGATCCAGGCCGTCGCTTGACACGCGCACGAGCGCTTCGCCCGTCACCGGATCGACGAGCGGCGTGCCGTCGCCACGACCGGCAACCCATTTGCCGGCGACAAAGTTTTCTAGCAGTGCGGCCATGACAAGCCCTTATTTCAGATGTTCGGCGGAACGGGGTCCCGCTGTGGCTCCGGCGCGCTGCATCCGATGCGCCGGGATGGTCCAGTGATGTCGTGAGCGGACAAGCAGCGCCGTTGCGGCTAGGCAGCGGCGGTGTCCTGCTTCGTGAACTGGATGGCGCCTTCCGGCAACAGATAAAGAATCAGCGCACTCCCGTTGGCCACGGTGGGACGGTGAGCGCTTCCCGGGCCGTAGACGCACCATCCGGCAGGATGACCGTCGAACGTCGCGCCTTGGGTGACGGGCATGATCAGATCGATTTCACCGTTTGGATGCACGTGATGTGGGCCCGCGATATCGCTCATGCTGACGACGTCCACCGAGAAGCCGTGTGTCTCCGGCAGCGCCTTGAAGATGCGGCCGTAGCGGATGCCGCCGGCTTCGCGGTCGCACAGCCAGCCTTCCTTCACGCCGGTGCGGCAGGCGTCGGACAGTTCGGCAAAGGCGGGGCCGTCGGCCGGATATTCGGCGTTCAGCCAGTCGGCAAGATCTTGATCCAGAGGGCGCTGCGCGACTCGTTCAGTCACACGCGCAATCAGGGCCTGGAAATGACTGGGGGACATGCTTGTCTCCACTGCGCATCGTGCGCAGATCGACGCCTGAGCGAGTACTGCACCCTCGCCTGGCGCATTCTTGATGTGGGGCAATAAAAAGCGAAACAGGTGCATTAAACTTAGCCCGCGACAAACTGCATGTCAAGCACTATAATTCATCAACAGCTCTGGAAGGAACGGGTCAACATGAAGCAAACCGCCGCTGCACAGCCGGTCGAGCCCGGTGAGCAGGATGCCGCGCTCGAGGAAGGGCGCGAGGGCCGCGATCCGTTTCTGGTCGGCATGGGAGAGCGCGTGCGGCTGTTGCGTGCCCGCCGTGGCCTGACAAGAAAGGTGCTGGCGAGAGAGGCCGAAGTGTCCGAGCGCTACCTCGCGAATCTGGAGTCAGGCGTCGGCAATGCGTCGGTGCTGTTCCTTCGTCAGCTGACGAAGGCACTAAATTGCACGCTGGCGGAAATTGTCGGGGACGAGACCACCTCGTCGGCTGACTGGCTGCGCATCCGCGAACTGCTCTACGGCCGCGATCACGACACGCTGAAACGGGCCCGCATTGCGCTCGAGGAAATGCTGGCCACCGCCCCGCAGGACCCGAACCGGCGCAACCGGATCGCCTTGATCGGCCTGCGCGGCGCCGGCAAATCGACGCTCGGCAGGATGCTGGCCGACGAACTGAAAGCACCGTTCGTCGAACTGAACCGCGTCATCGAGCAACTCGCCGGCTGCCCGCCTTCGGAGATCCACTCGCTCTACGGAGCGAGCGCTTACCGTCGCTACGAGCACCGTGCGCTGGAGGCCGTGATCCAGGAGCATCCCCGCGCGGTGATCGCGTCGCCGGGCGGCCTGGTGTCGGAGCCCACGACGCTGAAGGCGCTGCTCGCCCACTGTTTCACCATCTGGCTGCAAGCCACGCCGGAAGAACACATGCGCCGCGTGATTGCCCAAGGCGACCTGCGGCCGATGTCCGGCAACAAGGAAGCGATGGATGACCTGAAGCGCATTCTGGAAGGGCGCGCAGAGTTCTACGGCCGCGCCGACATGACGTTCGACACCAGCGGCAAGCCGCTCGCCGATTGCTATCTGTCGCTGAGGGACCGCCTGGCAGCGCGCCTTGCCTCGGAATAAAAGTGAATTATCCTGCTATTGAATGGCTGTCCGGAGAAACCCTTAATAAGAACTAAAGTGCTTTACCCGGCAGAAAAGATGCACTATCGTACATTCAACCAACTCGCAATGTACGAAGGAGACATCCATGTCAGTCGCTCAATCAGTGGAGCAGGGCGCCGCAACCTCGGCCGCAGGTCAGGCAGCCGCTTCGGTGCCGGCGGCCGCTGCACCGTCGGCTGGTCCGCGTGTCGAATACCGCACGGAGCCGTCGCGCTATAAACACTGGAAGCTGACATTCGATGGTCCGGTCGCGACGCTCGGCATCGACATCGCCGAAGACGGCGGTATCCGCGAAGGCTACAAACTCAAGCTCAATTCGTACGATCTGGGCGTCGATATCGAACTGCACGATGCGATCCAGCGGATTCGCTTCGAGCATCCGGAAGTTCGCACGGTCGTCGTGACGAGCCTCAAGGACCGCGTGTTCTGCTCGGGCGCGAACATCTTCATGCTCGGGCTGTCGTCGCATGCGTGGAAGGTCAATTTCTGCAAGTTCACCAACGAGACGCGCAACGGCCTCGAAGATACGTCGCGCTATTCCGGTATCAAGTTTCTCGCAGCAGTGAACGGTGCGTGCGCCGGCGGCGGCTACGAAATGGCACTCGCGTGTGATGAGATTTACCTGGTCGACGATCGCTCGTCGTCCGTCGCGTTGCCCGAAGTGCCGCTGCTCGGCGTGCTGCCCGGCACGGGCGGCCTCACCCGTGTCACCGACAAGCGCAAGGTCCGCCACGACCGCGCCGACATCTTCTGCACGATCGTCGAAGGCGTGCGCGGGGAGCGCGCGAAGCACTGGCGCCTCGTCGACGAGGTGGTCAAGCCGAATGCGTTCAAGCAGACCATTCAGGCCCGCGCGCTCGAACTTGCCGCGCTGAGCGACCGTCCGGCCGACGCGAAGGGCGTGGCGTTGACACGCGTGGAGCGCACGGATCGCGGAGACGGCCTCGGCTATGCCACGGTCGATGTCACCATCGACCGCGTCAAGCGTACCGCGAAGTTCACCGCGAAGGCTCCTTCGGGCGTCCAGCCGTCGGATATCGACGCGATTGTTGCCGCGGGCGCGAACTGGTGGCCGCTGCAGTTCGCACGCGAACTCGACGATGCAATTCTTTCGATGCGTACCAACGAACTCGACATCGGCACATGGCTCTTCAAGACTGAAGGTGACGCCCGCGCGTTGCTCGCCACCGATGCCACGTTGCTGCAACACAAGGACCACTGGTTCGTGCGCGAAACGATCGGCATGCTGCGCCGCACGCTGGCGCGCATTGATGTGTCGTCGCGGTCCCTCTTCGCGCTGATCGAGCCGGGTTCGTGCTTTGCCGGCACGTTTGCCGAACTTGCTTTTGCGACCGACCGCACCTACATGGCCGCGCTGCCCAGCAATGAGGACGAAGAGCCGGCGATCACTTTGTCTGAGGTGAACTTCGGGCTGTATCCGATGATCACCGGCCAGTCGCGCCTAGGCCGCCGCTTCTACGATGAAACCGGTCCAATGCAGGCTGTTCGCGAGCAGATCGGCAAGCCGGTCAAGCCGGTGGAGGCCGAGCGGCTGGGTCTCGTGACCGCGTCGCCGGACGATATCGACTGGGCCGACGAGATCCGTATCGCCATCGAAGAACGGGCGGCGATGTCGCCGGATGCGCTGACGGGCCTCGAAGCCAACCTGCGTTTCAATGGTCCAGAGACGATGCTGACGCGCATCTTCGGCCGGCTGTCCGCCTGGCAAAACTGGATTTTCAACCGGCCGAACGCAGTGGGCGAGAAGGGTGCGCTCAAGGTGTACGGCAAGGGAAGCAAGGCGCAGTTCGACCTGAACCGGGTTTGAGCCGCAGTCCAGGCAATCCCCGTCCGCGCGCACCTTCACCGATCACGCACAGCAAGCGCCCAAGCCTGAGGAACCGAACATGTCCACGATTAACTACAGCGAAAAGATTCCGAATAACGTCAACCTCGCCGATGACCGCACGCTGCAGCGCGCGCTTGAACAATGGCAGCCGAACTTCCTGTCATGGTGGGGCGATATGGGCCCGGAGGGCTCGCCGAATTACGACGTCTATCTGCGCACGGCGGTGAGCGTCGATCCGGGCGGCTGGGCGCATTTCGATCACGTGAAGATGCCCGACTATCGCTGGGGCATCTTCCTTACCCCGGGCGACGCAGACCGCAAGATCAACTTCGGCGAGCACAAGGGCGAAGCGGCCTGGCAGGACGTGCCCGGCGAGCATCGCGCGAACCTGCGCCGGATCATCGTCACGCAGGGCGACACGGAACCCGCATCGGTCGAACAGCAACGGCATCTCGGGATGACCGCGCCTTCGATGTACGATCTGCGCAACCTCTTCCAGGTGAACGTCGAGGAAGGGCGCCACCTGTGGGCAATGGTATACCTGCTGCATCGTTACTTCGGCCGTGACGGTCGCGAGGAAGCGGATGCATTGCTCGAGCGCCGCTCCGGCGACGACAACAATCCGCGCATTCTCGGCGCCTTCAACGAACGTACGCCGGACTGGCTGTCGTTCTTCATGTTCACGTACTTCACGGATCGCGACGGCAAATTCCAGCTGTCCGCGCTCGCCGAATCCGGCTTCGACCCGCTCGCACGCACGACGAAGTTCATGCTGACCGAAGAAGCCCATCACATGTTCGTCGGCGAATCAGGCGTGTCGCGCGTGATCCAGCGCACCGCGCAGGTGATGAACGAACTCAAGACCGACGACGTCAACAAGATCCGCGCGGCTGGCGTGATCGACCTCGAAACGCTTCAGCGCTACCTGAACTTCCACTACTCGGTGACGATCGACCTGTTCGGTGCGGATCATTCATCGAATGCAGCGACCTTCTATAGCTCGGGTCTCAAGGGCCGTTACGAAGAAACGAAGCGCGACGACGACCATCAACTGACCGGTCAGAGCTACAAGCTGCTGGACGTGCAGGACGGCAAGCTCGTCGAGCGCGAAGTGCCGATGCTCAACGCGATGAACGAAGTGCTGCGCGACGATTACATCAAGGATTCGGTGGCAGGTGTCGGCCGCTGGAACAAGGTGCTCGAAAAAGCAGGCATCGATTTCCGCATGACCGTTCCGCATAAGGCATTCAATCGGCAGATCGGCACGTTCGCCGGGGTGCGCGTGGCGCCCGACGGTCGCGTCATGAACGAAAGCGAATGGCAGGCGAATCAGGCCAAATGGCTGCCGACGCCGGAAGATCGCGCGTATGTGGCGTCATTGATGGGGCGTGTCGTCGAACCGGGCAAGTTCGCGAACTGGATCGCACCGCCGGCGATGGGCATCAACCGTCAGCCGATCGACTTCGACTACGTGCGCTTCAACTGAGTGTTAGCTGAGCTTTAACCTGGCATCAACCGAGCAATACCAGGCGTACGGACGCGATGCAATTGGCTGCGACGTCCGTACGCAGGGGGAGACAAATATGAACGGCCCAGCCCCGATACAAGTGCTCAAGCAGCATCTGATCGACCCGGAGATCTGCATTCGCTGCAACACATGCGAAGAGACCTGCCCCGTCGACGCCATCACGCACGACGACAACAACTACGTCGTCAAGGCCGATGTGTGCAATGGCTGCATGGCCTGCGTGTCGCCCTGCCCGACGGGTGCGATCGACAACTGGCGCATGGTGCTCAAGGCCGACGCATACAGCATCGAAGAACAGTTCACGTGGGACGAGTTGCCCGCACAGAACACGACGGCGAGTGCGGCGCTCGATACCCTCGCGGCACAACCAGGTGCGGAAGGCGAGTCGACCGAAATGTCGGATGGCATCGAGGTCGACACCGTGCGCGGTTCGACGCTGCCGCCGTGGTCGGCAGCTAAGCCCTACGTCAACCTTTATACGCATAAAGTCCCGGTGTCGGCGACGGTAGTCGGCAACTACCGGCTAACCGACGAGACGACCGGGAGCGACATACATCACATCGTGCTCGATTTTGGAACGATGCCGTTCCCGGTGCTGGAAGGACAGTCGATCGGCGTGCTGCCGCCGGGCGCGACGAAAGACGGCAAGGCATATCATGCGCGGCAGTATTCGATCGCAAGTCCGCGCGACGGTGAACGCAAGGGCTACAACAACCTCTCGCTGACGGTAAAACGCGTGACGCGGGACTATCAGGGCAACGAGGCAGACGGCGTTTGCTCGAACTATCTCTGTGACCTCAAGAAGGGCGACAAGGTCGACGTAATCGGTCCGTTCGGCAGCACGTTCCTGATGCCGAATCATCCGAGCTCGCATCTGCTGATGATCTGCACCGGTACCGGTTCGGCACCGATGCGGGCGATGACGGAATATCGCCGTCGTCGCCGTCTGAAGGGTGCGACTGGCAAGTTGATGCTGTTTTTCGGGGCGCGGACCAAGGAAGAGTTGCCGTACTTCGGGCCGCTCGTCAATCTGCCGCGCGACTTCATCGACACGACGTTCGCGTTTTCACGCACGCCTGGTCAAGCGAAGCGATATGTGCAGGACGCGATGCGTGAACGCAGCGCGGACGTGGCCCAGTTGCTGCGCGATGCGAACACCTACATTTATGTGTGCGGGCTCAAGGGCATGGAAGACGGTGTGTTGCAGGCGTTGGGTGATATCGCGGAACAGAACGGCCTGGAGTGGGACCCGTTGTGGCAGACGCTCAAGCGGGAAGGGCGGCTGCATCTGGAGACGTATTGAGTGTTGCGGCGGCGGTTTCAGGACACCCGGTTGATTGGGTGTCCACCGATGCAGACGTTGCCGTTGTACATATACAGCGCTAAAGGTGAGACTTTTCGGGATCGAGCGAACGGTGCGTCGCGCGCTGCCGGCTTGCGCACCGCTCCACCGTTAGCCATGGTCTGCGACGAAGAAACAGCTTAACGGTGAGCGGAACGAAAGCACGCCTGACATCCGGTCAGCACGTCGCGAACAGCCTGTTACCTGCGTGCTGCCTCGCGCAGAAAGTCGGAGACTTTCGCGAGACCAGCTTCGAGCACCTGGCGGTTGTTCGTATAGCCGATCCGCACATAGCCTTCCATATCCATCGCGCTACCCGGCGTGAACATCACACCCGTCTTTTCGAGCAGTGCGATACAGAAGTCGCGTGACGACATGTCGAGATCGAAACGCACCAGCGCAGTCGTGCCGGACTTCGGCTTGACGTAGGAGAGCAGGGGTTCCTTCGCGATCCACGCATCCAGCAGCGCCAGATTGCCGCGCAGGATGTCGTGGTTACGCTTCAGGATCGCGTCGCGGTTCTCCAGCGCAATCGAAGCGAACAGGTCGTTCAGCATGCCGACACTGATCGTGTTGTAGTCGCGATGAATCTGCACGCGATGAATCAGGTCCACAGGCGCCACGATCCAGCCCACACGCAGGCCTGCGAGCGACCACGTCTTCGACACGCTGCCGCTGCTGATGCCCTTTTCGTACAGGTCAGCGACCGATACCGTGAAACCATCGCCTTCCTGGTCGGTGCCGCGATAGACCTCGTCGCACAGCACCCAGGCGCCACACGTTCGCGCAATGTCGATGAATTGCTCGAGGAACGCTCGGTCCATCAGCGAACCGGTCGGGTTGTTTGGGTTGTTGATCGCGATGATGCGTGTGTTGTCTTTGACGAGGCGCTTCAGTTCTTCAAGATCCGGCAGGAAGCCGTTTTCCTCGCGCAGCGGCAGGATATCGACGTTCGCGCCATAGCTCGCGGGAATCGAATAGTGCTGCTGATACGTCGGCAGCACTGAGATCACATGGTCGCCCGGTTCGACGAGCGTTTCATACACCAGCGCATTCGCGCTGATCGCGCCGTGCGTGATCAGCACATTCGGGACCTGCTGCTCTTCGTACAGCGAAGCCACGTTCGAACGCAGCCGCTCGGTGCCGTCGATCGCGCCATAGGTCAGCTTGAGCGGCAGTATCTCGGCGAGGATCGAGTCCCGCTTGCCGGAGATCTCCAGCAGTTCTTCGACCGTGAGCGACTCGACGCAGGTTTCCGCGAGATTCAGCTCGCAGTGGTCCTCATAGAGATCCATCCAGCGTTCGACACCGAATTCCCTGATTTTCATGACTTCCGTCCTTGAATTGAAGAAGCACGTGCGCAGCAGGCTGTAGTCGCGAAGAGCAGCGACCGGTCGTGATGAAGTATAGACTAAAAAGTCTATATTGGACTGACTGGAATTAAATGGAAGGGGCGGCGGGTCCTCGCCGATTCGTCCGTTCAATGGTGAGATAGTTCGGGAGCCGACGCGCGTCTATGCGAGAACAGGCCTGGCCGCCGGATTCGCGGCTGCGCTCCCCCGTTTGATGTTCTGGCCGTTTCCGGCGTCTCTCCGAAAAGCACTGCGTGAGAATGGATACTGAACGCCACTGCTCGACGACATCGAGTAGCGCTCTCGCTCACGAGGGTCAACGACACGGAGATGCAACAGCGCCAACTTGCCCTGCGCATTGCCATCGTTGATATGCACGCGCATCAGTTGTTTACGGGCATAGAAGGTTCGGCGACGAATGGTGAGAGTTTTCGGGAGGTGACGCTGGAGCCTCGTGTTTTGCGTTTTCGGTGCGCACGTCGAGGCTCGAAAAACGTGATCGCGAGTGGCTTCGACTTCCTCACCGGTCCGTTCGGGCAATGGCAGGAACAGGCATTCGACAACGCTCTGCATTCACCCGGAGAGCCTTGTAGATAAAGGCTTGGCGAGGATCGATGCGATCGCGGCCGCGCCACACCTATCTGCCTGATGAACGATGCGAAGCTATCGCGAACGATGACGTCGAACGCCATTTTCAGTGCATTGGTCTGGACGGTCGCACTATCGCATGCGACACGATTCGCGCCCTTAGGTGAGATTTTTCGGGAGCGTGGGAACGGAATATAACGGACGGACTTCGTCTGTCCTTGCGCCAACAACAATCAATACTTTTTGCGCATAAAGACAACGCGTGAGAACGAGCCGCTGGCACGCCCGTTATCGTTCACGTCGCAGTCAAGGAGCGCATGCAACCAGCTCGCGCAGTTCATCGATATCGAACGGCTTCGCGAGAATCGGCACGCCAAGATGTTTCGCACGCTCGAGTTCGTCAGCGTAGCCCGTCATCAGTGCGATCCGTTGCGAGGGCCACGAACGTTGTACCGACTCGGCCAGATCGATGCCGCTCAGCCGGCCCGGCATCTGGATGTCCGACAACACCAGATCGAACGTATCGCCTTCGGCGAGGATCTCGAGGGCGGCGTCGGCGGTCAGTTCATGACGCACCTTGCAGCCGAATACTTCGAGGACGGCGGCGACACCCGCCGCGACCTCTTCGTTATCTTCGACCAGCAGCACCGAGCCCTGCGTCGCGTCGGCGTCGTCGAGCGTCGCTCTCGCCGGCGGCTCGACCGGCGCAACCTCTCCGTGATACCGAGGCAGATAGAGGCGCACCGTCGTGCCTCGCCCTGGCACGCTGTCGATGCGTGCCGTCCCGCCCGCCTGCTCGCACGCGGCCAGCACCTGCGCAAGTCCCAGGCCTGTGCCTGCGCCGCTCACCTTGGTCGTAAAGAGCGGTTCGAACGCTCGCTGCGCGACGCTTTCCGTCATGCCTTCGCCATCGTCGGACAACGACACCAGCACGTAGTCGCCGTCGGGCAGCATGGTATCGCTCGCGGTCAAACGCACGTTTTGACCGCGGATCACGAAGCGGCCACCGAGCGGCATCGCATCGCGCGCGTTCACGGCGATGTTGAGGATCGCGAATTCGAGTTCAGTCGCGTCGGCGAGCACAGGCCACAGATCGGGCACGACCTGCACACTCACGTGCACCTTATCGCCGACGGCCGTCTGAACCAGATTGGTTGTCGCCGGCAGCCAGCTGGCGAAGTCCACCGGTTCCTGCTTGAGCGGCTGCTTGCGCGCGACGCTCAACAGGCGCCGCGCCAGCGACTGTGCGCCAGCGGTCGCACGCTCGACCGCCACCACTTCCTTCTCCAGATCGTTGAAGCCTTTGCGACGCGCGAGCCCCATGTTCGTCGAGACGACCATCAGCAGATTATTGAAGTCATGAGCGACATTCGCGACGAGATTGCCCAGCGCGCCCATCCGGCGCAACTGGCGGCTCGACGCTTCCGCTGAAAGACGCATTGCCACTTCGGCTTGCCAGCGTTCCCAGGCGGCCTGTTCGGCTTTCAACTGACGCAGCGAGAACAGCACGAGTACGCAGAGTGCGATGCACGGCACGGAGGTGATGGCCGCGATCAGCAGGTAATGCTGCCACCACTGCGTGAAGAGCACGTTTGTCGAGTAGCCTGCCACGACGTAAAGCGGATAGTTGCCGACGCGCCGGAACGACAGCAGTCGCTCGACGCCATCGACCGTCGACGTCATGCGAATGCGGCCAAACAGCAGGTTGTCGTGCAGCGCTCGCGTGAAGGGCGTCTCTTCGACTGGCATGACGTCCAGTTTGCCGGCGGGATAACGCGAAAGGATGGCGCCGTCGCGCCGGTACAGGCCGATCGCCACCGACGGATTTTCGCTGACCAGATCGTGATAGAAGTCGAAGAAGTACTTGCGCTGCAACGCGATCGATACGACGCCGAGAAAGCGTCCGTCTGCGGCAGCGGTGCGTCCCATGTTGGTGGTGAACACATCCGCCTGGCCGTTCGCGCCGCGCATCGGCAGCGAGAAATACGGCTCAGGACGGATGGCGCGCGCGGACTGGAAGTCGTCGCGGTTGGCAATCGAAACCCGCGGCACGGGGAAATAGCGGCTGCTTGCCAGCAGATCGCCGTTTGCGCCGAACAGGGAGATCGCCGCGATTTGCGGAAAGTCGCCGCCGATCGCGCCAAGACGCCGGTGCACCCGTTCTTCCTGCGCGCGGATCTGCTGGTCGTCGCTATCGTTGAGCAGGTCGACGATTCGTGTCGCCATCTCGCTGTTCAGATCCAGCACCTTGATCGCGTGTTCCTGTGCCACCCGGACGAGCCGGTCGATGACGTCGTTCGCATCAGTCGTGCGGCGCTGGTAGTCGTAATAGCCATAGCCAATCAGACACACTAGCGGAATCAGCACGGCTGCCGCGAGGACGACCAGCAGAATGCGCCGCGTCTCGGCAAAGTTGCGCGATGGCAGGGGCAGGTCGAGTGGTGTGGACTCGGTGGGGCGCAAGCTCGCAGTCTCCGTTGGTAACCAGATAGACATCGTACCCGGTACGCGCCCTCGGGCCGCAATTCCCGGGTCGAGAGACAGCGATACGGACCGACAATGGTGAGAACATTCGGGAGCGCTGGCGAGGGCGTTTTGTATGAAAGGTGAGGATATTCGGGATCAGCAGATCGGTGATCGTGTCAACAGCTATAGCGTTGCTCAGGCCCAGCCGGCGGCTGCAAAGGAATTCTCTGCAGCGAGCTGGCATCGATCGCAGGCGGTGGTGTACCGTGCGTAAAGTCATTCATGTGAATCGGGAGTTTCCTCGATGGCACGCATCGGACATACCGCAATACTGGCGTCTGGCATATTGCTTGCCATGCTGTTTTCCGCTCCCGTGGTGAAAGCGCAATCGCAAACCTAGGCGAGCTGTCCGAGCCCTGCCGAAGCAGAGCAGAACCACCAGGTCGTGCTTACATTTCAGGAGCAGTTTTTCAATCAGCATGACCTGAGCGCCGCGGATCGCTACGTCGCCGAAAACTATGTGCAGCACAATCCGACGGTTGCGGACGGTCGCAAGGCGTTCAGCGAAACCTTCGCGAAAGTCTTCGACCGAAACCCGCAGGCGCATTCGCAGATCATCCGCTCCGCGGTCGATTGCGATCTGGTGTATGTCCATCTGCATTCCACAGCGAATCCAGCGGATCGTGGCCGCGCTATCGTGAACATCTATCGTGTCAAGGGCGGCAAGATCACCGAACACTGGGACGTCATCCAGGCGGTGCCGGAGCAGTCGGCGAACACGAATACGATGTTCTGAGCGAGCCTCGATAAAGGCGCGCATACGAAGCCAAGCTGTACCGGGTGTCGAGCGCGTCGGCCTGCATCACATCGACAAACGATTAACGCGATACGCATAAAGTCACTACCTGTACCCCCTTTTTCGTTTTTTTTTGCGAATTGTTTGCCGGGATTCTGTGCGAGCATAAAGACGCCGGGCTTTGCGTGGCTATCACGCATACGCCCTTGGCCAATAACAGGCTGATGGCATTCGATCAGCCAACGCTGCATCTCTCGCAAGGAATCTCGCCGTGAAAGTATCTTCCTTTCTCGCGGCGTCGGTACTGGTTTGGCAGTCTTTGCTGCCGGTGGCATCGCACGCGCAATCGCAACTGAATTACACGACCTCCTGGATCGGCAACAGCTTCGGCTTCGGCGACGGCAAATGGGTTCAGCAGGACGTCGAGGCGATCAGCGTCGCGCCCGACGGCACGGTCTACACCAATGCTCCATGGGACGAAAGCGGCAGTGAAATTGCCGCATACCGCAATGGCGACAAGCTTGCCGTCGCTGGATCGACGCACGGCTGGGGCAACACAGGTGGCGACGCGATCGCGACGAATCAGACGTACCTGTATGCGGCGATGTCGATCGGCAATGGGAAGAATGGACTCGTCGGGGCCGACTATCCGCCGAGAGACCAGACGTGGTTCGGCATCACGCGGCGCTCGCTCGCGAACATCGCTGCCGGCGTACCGTTCGCAGGCGGCATTGGCAACAGCGCGAACGCGACGAAGAACAGCTTCCTGCTGCTGAACGCAGTGCCGACCGGCACCGATGCGGGCATTCGCGGGCTCGCTGCAACCAGCACGGAACTGTACGTCGCCGATACCTACGGCAACCGGATCGTGGTGCTCGATGCCCAAACCATGCAGCCCTTGCGTTCGTGGAGCGTCACTTCGCCGGGTCGCATTGCGATCGATACCGATTCGACGCTGTGGGTGATACAGGGGCTGCGCTCGCCGGGCGGCATGGGCGTCGCGCATTACTCCGCGAACGGCGCGCTTCTGTCGGGCACGCTTGCGCTGCCTGCGTCGGCGATACCGACTGATGTTGCGATCGCGCCGTCCGGCCAGATCCTCGTGGCCGACAACGGACCGATGCAGCAAATCCTTGTCTTCAACAAGCTCGCAAGTGGGCAGACGCAGCAGGACGTATCGATCGGCACCCTCTCGGGCATCTTCCACGCAACAAAGGGCGAGACCGGGCCGATGCGGCTTAACGGCGTCACGGGCATCGGTTTCGACCAATCGAACAACCTGTACATCGCGCAGAACAACTTCGGCCCGCGTCCGTTCGGCTCGGGTTACACCGGCGACGGCACGGTGCTCGAAAGCTATGCGTTCGGTACGCGCTCGCTGAACTGGCATCTGCACGGTCTGACCTTCGTGGATAGCGCGGCGTTCGACCCCGGATCGCCAAGCGACGTCTATACCGGCTCGAAGCATTTCACGCTCGACTACAGCCGGCCGCCCGGGCAGGAATGGTCGTACAAGGCGTACACGATGAACCGCTTCGACTATCCGGACGATCCGTCGCTGCATCTGCCGCGTAACGTGCGCGGCTCGCCGATGTTGCGCAGGATCAACGGCAATCTGTATCTGTACACGCTCGACATGAATGCGCATTACCTCGCCGTCTATCGCTTCAATCCTGCAACCGATGGTGAGGTCGCGATTCCTTCCGGGCTGCTCGCGCAGAACCCGGTGCCGGGCGGCTGGCCCGCAGGTCAGCCGACTTACGGCGAATGGATGTGGCGCGACATCAATGGCGACGGTCACGTCGATGCGAGCGAGATCACCGGCAATCCGTCGACGGGCAGCACGGTCGGCAACGGCTTCTACTGGGTCGATACGCACGGCAACATCTGGCAGGCGACACCGGTTAGCGGCATTCGCGAGATGCCGCTGCAGGGCTTCGACCCGGTGGGCAACCCCATCTACCAGTATTCGGCGTCGAAGATGTTCCCGATGCCGCAACCGTTCACGCGTATCGCGCGCATCGTCTATATCGCCCGGACGGACACGATGTATATCTCCGGTTTCACAGCCGCCGTGCCGTGGGACAGTGCGCACTGGAAAGAAGCCGGCCCTGTGCTCGCGCGCTACGACAACTGGACGAGCGGCACGCCGTCGATGCAGTACGCGATCTCGCTGCCGTGGAGCACGCAGACTGCGCCTCAGGTCACGCCGGTGGGCGTCGCCGTGGCGGGCAACTACATTTTCGTCGCGGAACTCTATACGCCGAAGGTCGATGTCTATGACGCGCGCACAGGCCAGCCGGTCGGTTATATGACGCCCGGCGCGAACGTCGGCAACACGTCGGGCTGGGTCGACATCTATCTCGGCATCAGCGCGGTGCAGCGTGCGAACGGCGAGTATGTCGTGGCCCTGGAAGACGACGCACGCGCCAAAATCCTGATGTATCGATGGACGCCGTGACGTCGGTGCTGCGACGAATGGACGATCATCCGCGATCGGTATATAACAACATTACCGATCCGTTCAGCGGTCATTCAACAGGGAGCGAGTGTCCATCATGACGCGCGATGTGTCGAACAAACCGGAAACAGGCGAACGGCCTGACCTGGAACACCTGGACGCGGCCGTCAGTCACGTCGATCAGCTGGTGTCATCGGGAAATATCGCGGCCGGCGCCGCGAAGGGCATCCTTTACAGCCTGATCGAAACGCTGGGTACGCTCGTCGGCGATCCCGACCTGCCAGCGCATGCGCGCTCCGGCTACGAAGGGCTGCTCGAAACCGCTCGCGAACTGCGGGCCAAACTCGAACATTAGCCGTCCCTTCGGGCGCCAGCCTGCAGTGGCTCGCTGCGGCGAGTTGTCTGGCTTGCGTCCGTGTGCCTCATCCGGCAGCGCTGAATGCAGCCAGCACATCCTTCGGCGCCGACGTAATCTGCAATTCCGGCGTGCCGTGCCAGTCAGCGCAGCGCTGAAGCGCGCGCCGCAGGTCCGCGATCAGGCGCACGCTCAGCCGCACGTTGGGTTCGAGATGGAACGATTTGAGTTCGAAGATGCCGCTCGCCCGATGAGCCTTTGCATCGACTCTGCCGACCAGTTTCCCGCGACTCAGCAGCGGCAGCACGAAGTAGCCATACTTGCGCTTCGCGGCAGGCGTATAGCACTCGATCGCGTAGTCGAAGTCGAATAGCGCGGCCACGCGTTTGCGATCCCAGACAACGGGATCGAACGGCGACAGCACCGTCGTGACAGTCGACGCGAGCTGCCCGTTGCTGGCGTCGTCGATCATCGGTGCGAACTCGCGGTGCACGAACGTGTCCTGTTTCCATCCTTCCACGCGTACCTGTTCCAGTTTGCCTTCGTCCGCGAGTGCGTGCAGCGCGTCCGCATACGGCCGGCGCGGCAGCCGGTAGTAATCCGCGACCCAGTCGGCGCGCGCAATGCCGAGCGCGCGGCAGGTGCGCCGCAGCAGTTCACGCGAAGCAGCCTCGACCGGTTGCAGATCGCGCGCGTCGTCCCAGCCAGGCAGCACGCGTTCAGTCACGTCGTAGATACGATGAAAGTTCTGGCGCGCGGCCACCATCAACTGCCCCGTGGCGAACAGCACCTCAAGATGACGCTTTTCCGGTTTCCAGTCCCACCAGCCGTTGCCTTTGCCGCCTTCGCGCGCAAAATCCGCTGCGCGCACCGGGCCATTCAGGCGGATATGGTCGAGCAGGTTGTCGATGTCCACGCGATGGCGCGCATGCCAGTCGGCAGCGTATTTCCAGCCCATGCCGCCCGGATCGAGCATCCGGTGACGCAGCAACCCGTAGTCCTCGATCGGCACGAAGCAGGCTTCGTGCGACCAGTACTCAAACAGCTTGCCCTCGGCGAGATGGGCGTCAAGCCATTGCGGATCGTACGCGCCGAGCCGGCTGAACAGCACGAGATAGGGGCTGCGCGCGACCACGTGGATCGTGTCGATCTGCAACTGCGCCATGCGGCGGATCGCAACCAGGACGTCGTCTTTCATCGCCTTGCGGCGCGGTGGAACGAGCAGGCCCTGGGCGGCCAGATGAAGGGTGCGGGCAGCGGAGAGCGGGACGATCTTCACGTGGCGGCGGTCGGCATCGTGACGTCAGTGGGTGGGTGCGTCATGAGCCGGCGGAGGCTTGCCGATTGCCACGCAGAACAGCCGTTACTGTAGCCCGAACATGAGAAGAGGGTGGATGCCGGTCGCGTGATCTGCGCCGGCGCAGGCGTTCCGTGCGAGATGAAATCAGCGGTCACGCCCATGATGATCCAGAGCAATCGAAAGCTGTCGATTGGCTGACCGGATTATTACAAAACAGAAAGCATGACGGGTGCAAACAAAACGTCGTGTGTGTAACAGCAGGTAAATCGCCTCAGGCGGCACGCCCCGGCACGACGAAGGGCTTCACGCCCCCAGCGCCACGGCCTCGCCTGCGGCAACCGCGAGCATTTGATGAATCTGCGCCACCACAGCTGCGCCTTCGCCGACAGCCGCAGCCACGCGCTTGGTCGATCCTGCACGCGCATCGCCGATGGCGTAGACGCCTTCGACGGTCGTCGCCAGGTCGCAGCCCGATCCGGCACCGAGACCGGTTAGCACGAAGCCCTTCTGATCCAGTTGGACACCGCATGTACGAAGCCATTCGGTATTCGGATCGGCGCCGGTAAAGAGGAACAGATGGCGCGTGTCGAAACGACTGGTGCCGTCCGGCAGCGGCGACTTCAGGATGACGGAGGCGAGTCCGCTTTCGTCGGCTTCGAGCCGGCCGATTTCCGAGCGCGGATGGATGGTGACGTTCGGCAGCGACTCGATGCGGTCGATCAGGTAGCGCGACATCGTCGATTCGAACCCGCTCTTGCGGATCAGCACATGGACATGCTTGGCGTGCGTCGCCAAATAGACGATGCCCTGACCGGCCGAATTGCCGCCTCCGACCAGCACGATTTCTTCGTGCTTGCACAGTTTCGCCTCGACGGGCGATGCCCAGTAGTACACGCCGCGTCCGTCAAACCGTTCGAGGCCTTCGAGTGCCGGCCGACGATACACCGCGCCGGTCGCAATCACGACCGTGCGCGACAGCACGCTGCCGCCGCAAGTCAGGGCGAGCCGATGCGGTCGTTCTTCGCAGTGCAGCGTCTTGACCTTCACCGGAATCGCCACGTGCGCGCCGAACTTCTGCGCCTGTACGAACGCGCGGCCTGCGAGCGCCTGACCGGAGATGCCGGTTGGAAAGCCGAGATAGTTTTCGATGCGCGAGCTGGCGCCTGCCTGGCCGCCCGGAGCGCGGCTGTCGAGCACAATCACCGACAGCCCTTCCGAGGCTGCGTACACGGCAGTCGCGAGCCCAGCCGGCCCGGCGCCGACGATTGCCACGTCGTACACGTGCGACGAGTCGAGATCGGGCAGGAGGCCGAGGCAGGTGGCGAGTTCGGGATCGCTCGGGTGATACAGCACGGAGCCGTCGGGACAGATCACGAGCGGCAGGTCTTCGTGACTTGCTGCGAACTGCTCGATGAGCCGAAGCGCGTCTTCGTCGCGGTCGTCGATGACCATGTGCGGATGGCCGTTGCGCGAAAGAAATCCTTGCAGGGAAACGAGCCGCGCGTCATTGCGCTTTCCAACGAGAATCGGGCCACCGGCCCCTTTCTCGATCAGCGACACGCGACGCAGGATCAACGCCCGCATGATGCGCTCGCCGAGTTCGGCATCCGCGACGATCAGTGCGCGCAGCCGTTCGGGCGGGATCAGCAGCGACTCGACCGGCGCGGTCGCCGTGCCGTTGACCAGCGCAGGCCGTCCCGACAACTGTCCGACTTCGGCGAGGAAATGCCCCGGGCCATGTTCGGCAATGAACAGCTCGCGTCCGAGGCCGTCACGCTGGGTCAACCTGACTGAACCCGTCAGTATCACGAACATGCCGGGGCCGACCTCGCCGGTGCGGAACAGCAGGTCGCCCGTGTTCCACTGGTGAATCGAGCCGAAACGGCGCAGGCGGTTGATTTCCTCGCCGGTGAGATGCGGGAACATCTGATGGTGCCGGGTGTTCAAGTTCGAGAATGGCGCTTCGGCGACGACGGTTGGCCGCTCAGGCGTCACCTCTTGTCCTTCAATGTCCTGAATCGCAAGCATCAAACGGCTCCTTGCTTTTTCCATATGACGGGGGGCGAGCGCTCGTTTGACCCGCAACGGGCCAAAGCGCGCAAAACGGGCCCAAACGGGCGCAAAACGAGCGCGAGGGGTGCTACACAGCCTTCGGCGCGACGCCCACGTCGACATCGCGCGCGGCTTCGACCTCCAGCGGCTCCAGCTGATGACCGGCGTCGCGCCACGCGTCAAGCCCGCCGCGCAGCGGAACGACGTCGGAGAAGCCAGCTTCGCTCATCTGCTTCGCCATCCACGCGGCCGAAATCTCGTTCGGGCACGAGCAATAGATTACGACCTTCTGGTCGTGGGGATACTTCGCAATGATCTGGTCGAGCTGACGCTCATCGGCAGCCACCGAGCCCGGGATCACGAACGGATCGAGCTTGCGCTTTTCGTCCGAGCGGATGTCGAACACCACGGGCGTTTCGTTCTTGGCGATCAGGTGGTCGAGTTCGTCGACATCGATGCGCGCGGTCGCGAGCTTCTTGATCAACTGACGCCGGCGGAACCAGCGATACGAGCAATACAGCAGCAACAGCACGCCGACGACCACGGCGGTCATCCGTCCGAGCCGGCCTGCACCGGCAAGCAGCATATCGATCTGCGACGCGAACAGGGCGCCGAGAATCAGTCCGAGACCCGACCACAATGCAGCGCCGATGCTGTCGTAGCTGAGGAACGTGCGATACGACACCCCCATTGCACCGGCCATCGGCACGGAGACGATCGACAGCCCCGGCACGAACTTCGCCACCGCCAGCACGCGCACGCCCCAGCGGCCGAAAAAGCGCTCGGTCTTTTTTACACAGGTATCGCGCGACAGCGACAGCTTGCAGATCGTCTTCAGCGTGTCGCCGCCGTAGATGCGGCCGGCCAGATACCACAAACTGTCGCCAATCAGCACCGCAAAGATCGACAGCACCAGCACCGGCAGCAGCTGCACGCCGATCGATCCCGGATGCAGCGCCGCCATCGCCCCAAACAGGACGAGCGTAGGCATGGCGGGCACCGGCAGCCCAACTGACGACGCGAGCACGTTGGCGAACACCAGCCAGGGCCCATATTGTTCGACGAGGTCATGTAGCATCGGCTTACTTCCACGGCCATTCTGGCCAGAACTGAAGGCAACAAAAAGATTATGGACGCATTTTCCAGACGTGCAAGCGCGCCCGAATGTGACGTGCAGCCGAACTGGACCGGATCAGGAGACGACGGGAGAGAAGCAGGTGAAGCGCGGCGTGCGGAATGGATTATCCGGCTAGCCGGTTAAACGCGACATGCAGGAAAAGCAACAGAAGCTTGCAGACGTGAGCAGCAAACAAGGCGGCATTCATGCAACCAATGCCGCCTTTGGTAAAACCGGGTTGCGCCGTGTGACAGTTAGCGGTTGTGCTGCTCTCCAGGCAGCTCGGCGCCGTGGGCGCGAATGGCCGCGATCAGCTCCGCAGGGGTTATTTCGTAACGCACTTCGCGATGAATGCCCGGCTTGCGTTCATCGACCTCGACCAGAAGAATGCCTTTGCCGTCTTCTGTCGATTCGAGGCGCAGCGAGCGGAGTTCGCGCGCCGTTGCGTCGTCGTACTCGGTGAGCAGGGCCATTGACCCGGAAGACCCGGTAATGCGCATCGACGTTGTCCTCGTTCCGTTGTTGAGAAATCATTGTACGGGCTGACCGGCACTTCGTCTGTCGTGCAGCGCTCACACTCCGGCATCTTGCGATGCCCGCGGCGAGGCTGACCGGAACGAGGCGCGCGATCTGCCGCGGCTTTATCAGAGCCAGTTTAACGCGACTCCCCGGATCGCCGGCTGCCTTTTTGCGTGCCCAGCCGCGGTGCACGCGCGCGCCGCGGGTTTTAGGCCAATGTCACGGCGATGTCGTTTGGCTGTGTCAGTGCGGCTGCGTCAGTGCCGGGTCCGGCGGATCGCGTTCGCGCGAGGGCGCGTCGAACCGCAGGAAGAACTCGTCGAGCTGGGGCGGCGCGACCGGAGTGCCGGCGAGCATCGCGTGCACCTGGCCGCGGTGGTGGATCTGGTGCACGAAGAGATGCGGCAATACCGCGCCTGTCGTCTCGCGCGTCACGCCGATGCCGGGGCCACGGTCGATGCGGACCTCTCGTTGCAAGGTGTCGTCGTCGAGTGCGTCGCAGAAGGCGATCAGCTGGCGATCGCTTTCCTGCTGCGCCGGCCACAGGTCGGCGGCGCGCGGATAGGGCAGTTCGTTGTCGAAGATGGCGAGGCCTGCGCCGCCGTCCACGAGGGCGTCGATGTAATACCTGTCCACCAGCAGGATGTGATTCAGCGTCAATTGCAGCGACGGAAAGAAGCTCACGCGCCTCGCCGCGAAGGCCTCGTCGGATAGCGCGAGACACGCGCGATAAAGACGTGCATTCGACCATGCATTGTTGCGTGCCATGTCGGCATGATGGCGGGCGAGTAGCGAGACAGTTGGGCTCACGTCGGCCTCCGTTGAATGCGTTGCAGATGGGTTGCCCGGTGGGTGCGCGGCTCGCGTCGCCGCGCCGGTCGACGCAAGCGTAGCACCGATTTTTTGGCGCGATGCGACGTGGCGCGCTGCGTTTCGCAGGTTGCTGCGCTAGAGTGAAGGTCGATTGACGGCAGCGAGACTGCATTGCATGGAAGCGCTGCCAGAACCTGCGAGTGCCTGATGAAATACTGCACACTGATTCCGAGTCCGTTGGGCGAAATCCTTCTGCGCGCCGAGGACGACGCCCTGACTGGCCTGTTCTTCGTTGGTCAAAAGTATTGCCCGCAGGAGCGCATCGACGAAAGGCGCGACGACGCGTCAGGCATGCCGCGTCTGTTGCGTCAGACGCAGGAAGAGCTTGCCGAATACTTCGCGGGGGAGCGCCAGCATTTCTCGGTCAACGTGCGCACGACAGGCACACCGTTCCAGCAACGCGTCTGGAGCGAGCTCGTGAAGATTCCCTATGGACAGATCGAGAGCTACGGTGGACTCGCTGAGCGCCTCGGCTTCGATGCGGGTAGTGCTCGAGCGGTCGGGGCAGCGAACGGGCGCAATCCGGTATCGATCATCGTGCCGTGCCATCGCGTGCTGTCGGGCACAGGCGATCTGACCGGTTACGCGGCCGGTATCGAGCGCAAACAGGCGCTGCTTGCGCTCGAGCGCCCTGGCATGAGGTCGGCGACACAACTGAGTTTGCTCGATGCCTGATCGCCGGCATTGACCATCGGCGTTGTCGGGGGAAAAGAGACATGCGCGAAAAAGCGGACAACAGCAAGGACACGGCACACGCAGGCAAAAAAATAGCCCGTCCATAAACGGGCGGGCCGCTAAAACGCCGTTGTTACTCGGGTCAGCCAGCCCGCACAGACTGGGCGCTGACGGGATTCATCGTGACCCGTTGTCCCTGTCTTGTCGAGGTGGTACTAACGCCGATCTATCAGATCAATGTGTCTTCTTCGACGTGTCCGTTCAACTGTTTGTGGTGGCGCGCGGGGTGGATGCCACATGCGCAGCCGATGCCGCGCGCGGTGCCGGCGCGGCATGCGCGACCGTGAAAAGCCGCACGGCCTCGTCGAGCACGTCAGCCTGTTCGGCGAGACGTTGCGCGGTGGCGGCAGCCTGTTCGACGAGCGTCGCGTTTTGCTGTGTGGCGCCGTCGAGATGGGACACCGCCTGATTGACCTGGCGAATCCCTTCCGCCTGTTCACCGCTTGCGTTCGCGACCTCGACGATGATCGACGATACGCGGCTCACGGCTTCGTCGATTACGCGCATCTGCGCGGTCGTGCGCGCGACGAGTTGCGTGCCCTGCGCAATTTCCGTGACGTTGGCATCGACCACGGTCTTGATCTCTTTCGATGACGCCGCGCAACGTTGCGCGAGCATCCTCACCTCCTGGGCGACGACAGCGAATGAGCGTCCTGCTTCGCCGGCGCGTGCCGCTTCCACAGCGGCGTTCAGCGCGAGGATATTGGTCTGGAACGCGATGCCGTCGATCACGCCGGTGATGTCCGCAATCCGCTTCGACGCGTCCTGGATGCCGGTCATGGTCTGCTCCATCTGGCCAGCGATATTGCCGCCGACTGCCGCGGCCGCCTGCGCCTCCTTCGCGAGATCGAGCGCGCGCACGCTGGCGTCCGCATTGGCCTGCACGGTCGTCGTGAGTTCTTCCATCGTGGCGGCGGTCTCTTCGAGCGACGCAGCCTGCAATTCCGTGCGACGCGCGAGGTCGACATTGCCGCTGGAGATTTCGCGCGCGGCGCCGAGCATGCCGTCGATCTGCGAGCGCACGTCGTACACGATCGCCGCGAGATTCGCCTTCAACTGGTTGAGCGCGTGCAGCACGTCGCCGAGATCGTCCTGACGCGCGACGAAGAGATCCGCGGTGAGATCGCCGGCCGCCATGCGGGTCGAGAACGTCGACATCTCGCGAAGCGGCGCGCCCAGATGGCGGGCGAGCAACTGCCACGAGACGACGCTAAAGAGCGCGGTGACGCCGAACGCGACCCAGAACGGCACGGGCGGCAGGCCTTGCCACGCGACAGCGCCGGCGACCAGCATCGCGAGCGGTGCGGCAGCGTAGCCCATGGCGGTGCGGGTCGCGACCGGCAGACGCATGGCCGCGTGCAGCTTGCCGATCAGGCCGGCGCGCACCACCGAGCCGCGCAACAACCGGTACGAACCGGCGTTGCCCGCGCGCAGCTTTGCATAGAGCGCGTCGGCCTTGCGGACTTCATCGCGTCCCGGCTTCACGCGCACGCTCAGATAGCCGACCACGGTGCCTTTGTCGACCACGGGCGTCACGCTCGCGTGCACCCAGTAGTGGTCGCCGTTCTTGCGCCGGTTCTTGACGAGCGCCGACCACGGACGGCCCGAACGGATCGTCGTCCACATGTCGGCGAAGGCTTCGCGAGGCATGTCGGGATGACGGATCAGATTGTGCGGCTGACCGGTCAGCTCCTCCCGGGTGTAACCGGAGACCGCGATGAACGCAGGATTGCAGTACTGGATGCGGCCGGTGAGGTCGGTCGCGGAGACGAGCATCTGTGACGACGGGAATTCGAATTCCTGCTGCGTGACGGGCTGGTTGTTGCGCATTGATTTCCTTGCTGTAGCGGGATGCGCACACGGCGCAATCCAGACGTGCTGTCACTTCTTAACGGCATTGACCCCGAGCACTTGAGGGTTTCCTGGTAAACCGCTCAGGTAAATGCCCGTCGGAGCCGTTAATGCAGGGTTGCCGTGCGTCAGTTCGCCGCAGCTGTCGAAATCGACCGTGTTGACGTCCGATACCCGGCGTGACGTCGCTTGCCCTTAATGCGGCATGGCAACCATCGTCGGCTGCGCGTAGGTGACGTTTGCGGCGGGCACGACGGCGTAAGCCGGTTGTGCGCGCACGACTGTGTAGCCGGCGGGCACGAGCACGGGCATCGGTACGGGCGCGGCCATGGGCGTCGAAGTCGGCTTCGGTGCCGGCCCCGGAACGGTTACCACTGGCGTAACCGGCACTACGTAGGTCGGTTGCGGCGGCGCGTAGTAATAGACCGGCCGCGGCGGAGGCGGCATGTAGATGGCGACGGGCATGGGGTGCGTGACAAATACGACCGTGCGCGAAAACGCGGCCGATGAGAAGGCAAGGGTGGCTGCCGCGACAGCCGACATACTGATCAGACGAATGTTCATGTTCACTTTCAGACTCCGGATTCATTGACTGGCGGTATGCGCCTTCGCTTTGGCGAGGCGCTCCGCCGGTGGGCTCACAGCGTGTTGCCGCTGGAGCGATCTGTTCGGACGCTTGTGGCGTCGACGGAGTGAACGATACGCAACGGCGCGTCGAAAGTGGAGCGACAAGTTATTTCATTTGATGTCGCGTGTTTTGACGCGCGACGTCGGGTTGATTGTCTGCCGTCGTCGAGGCGGCGCGCCTGTGTTTGCGGCCTATCATGATGAAATCGTTCGCGTTCAATTCTGGTGTCGTGCCGCTCCGGCACGCCGGGTGCCGCGCCGCGCACGACGCCGCGGCGGACAGGAGACGGCAGGCCAGAATCGATCAGGCATGGAAGGAGCCCGCACATGGATCGACCAGAAAAGATCATCGTGCTCGACGACGAGGCCGAATTGCGCAACATGCTGCAGCGCTTTCTCACTGGGCAGGGTTTCGAGGTGCGCGTCGCGGCCGACGGCAAGCGGCTCGACCGCTATCTGTTGCGCGAGCCGTTCGACCTGCTGGTGCTGGATTTGATGATGGAACCGGAAGACGGACTTTCGGTGTGCCGCCGGCTGCGCGCCGAAGGCCAGACCTTGCCGATCCTGATGCTCACTGCGAAAGGCGATCCGGTCGACAAGGTCGTCGGCCTCGAAACCGGTGCCGACGACTATCTCGCGAAGCCGTTCTTGCCGCGCGAACTCGTGGCACGCATCCGCGCGCTGTTGCGCCGGCAGAAGATGGCAGCGGGCGAGCCGACCGTCACATCGAACAAGGTTCGCTTTGGCGATTTCTGTCTGGATGTCCGCAAGCAGATGCTCACGCGGGCGGGCGACCCCATCGAGATTCATTCGGCGCAGATGCTCTTGCTGCATGCGCTCGGGTCATCGCCGAACCGGCCTGTGAGCCGCGACAACCTGATCGTGCGCACGCGTGGCCGCGATCACGATGCGCTCGATCGCAGCATCGACGTGCAGGTGCTCAGGCTGCGCCAGATCGTCGAAGACGATCCGTCGAAGCCGCGTTTCATCAAGACTGTGTGGGGAGTCGGCTACATGCTGATAGCGGATATCGAGCTATGAGGCGGCGCATGCTTCCGCGTTCGCTGCTCGCGCGCAACATCGCGCTGCTGGTTGCGCTCGTCGCGTTGACTCTGGTGTGTTCGTTAGGCGTGCTGTTGCACTACATACAGCGTCCGCGCATCGAACGCGCGGCGGAGGTCTTTGCCGACTATGTGATGACGCTCGACCGAATCCTCGCGCCCATGCCGGCCGACGTGGGCCATGCGGTTGCGGCGCGGCTGGACGGTCAGCCGGAGCCGCCCGCGAACGCGGCGACCCGACCGCCACCCAGTCTGCTTAACCTGTACCGCACGTACCAGCGCGACGTATTCCTCGAAGAACTGCGCAAGCATCTTCCCGCCGACATGCCCGTGCGCTGGCAGACGGCGGACGGGCAACGCCTGTGGATGCGCGTGCACGTCGCGGGCACGCCCTGGTGGATCGCGTTGTCGATGAACGAAGATGCGCAGACGAGCGGCATGACGACGGCGATTGCGCTGTCGCTCGGCCTTGCGCTGCTGGCGGCGCTGACGGGCTATCTGATCCAGCAGCGCATCAACCGCCCGTTGCAGGAACTCGCGAGGGCCGCGCGGCACGTGAGCGCCGGCGAGGCGCCTGTGACGCTGCCCACTGATGGTCCGACCGAAATCGCGCAGGTCAGTACGGCCTTCAACCAGATGACGGAGGCGCTGCAGCAGGCCGAAGCGACGCGCGCGCTGATGCTGGCGGGCGTTTCGCATGACATCCGCACGCCGCTGACCAAGCTGCGGCTTGCGATGGCGATGGCCATCCCGCCTGGCGGAGACGACTCGTTTGTCGCATCGGCGGAAGGCTATCTCGACCAGATCGACACGATCCTCCAGCAGTTCATGGACTACGCCGGCAGCGGCGAGCGCGAAGTCGCCCAGCCGGGCGACCTCAACGCACTGATCGGTCAGCTAGCCGCGGATTTCGCAGGACTGGGGCATGAGTTCGAACTGTCGCTCGGCGATATGCCGGTGTTCGCGTTTCGTCCGATCGCCATGATGCGGCTGTTGATGAACCTGATGCAGAACGCAGTCGTGTATGGCCGCGCGGGGCTCGCGGTGCGCACGTGGACTGAGGCGGAGGTGGCGCACGTGGCGATCGGCGACCGCGGCAAGGGGATTGCCGCGGAAGAGCTCGAGCAACTGAAAGCGCCGTTCAGCCGAGGCCGGAACGCACGCGGACATTCGGGCGGCACCGGGCTCGGGCTGGCGATCGTCGAGCGCATTGCGCGCCTTCATGGCGGGACGTTGCAGTTCCGGCCGCGTGAAGGCGGCGGGCTCGAGGCACATATCGCTTTGCCGCTTGCGGGTAAGCCAGTGAAACAGGCGCAGGCCGCCAGCCGTTCGGGCGGCCTTCGATAGCGTGTTACGCCAGTCTGCTGTCGATCAGCATACCGACGCGCTTCGCAGCGGCTTCCAGCAGGGGGATCGTTGCGTGGACGATATAGGGCGTGTGATAGTCGGCTTTCACCGTAGCTCAATGAACGTCCCGTCGGCGTATGGGTGACACGACCGTTCGACGTCACGCACTGCGTGCCGCGCACTTTTAGCCGTCGTGCCGCGACTGTGATGAAGGCTTCACGTGCCTGTGCGCCCGCCAGTCGAAGACGCGTGTAGAACATCGTCACGGACATCGACGCACCGACGAACTGCTGCGGCGGTTCGTTTGCTGCGTCGATGCGGTAGGCGTCGCGGCCGGTGACGAATTCGACCATTACCTGCCGCCAGTCTGCATCCATCTCGTCTGCCAGCACCTGAGGCAGTCCTGTATAGACGCCTTGACCGACTTCGGCCTGCGACAGGCCGATGATCGTACGGCCATCCGGGTCGATGCGAACCCAGTCGTTGATCTCGTAGTAACTGCCAGCCGATTCCACTGCATGCGCAACTTCACTGATCGCGAGCGGCAAAACGGAACTGCCGGCAAGGGCGAGACCACCCTTCAAAAACCGCCGCCGGCTGCCGGAGATCGTGTCCGCACGCTCCGGCCGCGACACGTCAAAGGTCGGCAGCGGCATGGATGGCCTCGCGGATACGGTGATAGGTGGCGCAGCGGCAAAGATTGGTGACCGAGCGGTCGATCTCTTCGTCAGTGGGCTTCCTGTTCTGCGCAAGCAGCGCGGACACGGCCATGATCATGCCGGACTGGCAGTAGCCGCATTGCGGCACGTCTTTAGCGATCCATGCGCGCTGCACCGGATGCGAGCGATCGTGCGACAACGCCTCGATCGTCGTCACCGACTTGCCCGCTACGCTGCCCACGGGCATGACGCACGAGCGCACCGCGTCGCCTTCGAGATGAACCGTGCAGGCGCCGCACGCACCGATGCCGCAGCCGTACTTGGTGCCCGTCAGCTTCGCGGTATCGCGAATCACCCACAACAGCGGCGTATCTGGATCGCCATCGAACTCGAAGCGCTTACCGTTCAGATCGAATTGCATTGAATGTCCCCTGGAAGAACGATCGGCCTGCATCGTTCGTCGCGTGAACCATGCAAGGATCGGGGGAGATTCTCGATGTCGAAAAAGGCACTAGCAATGGCCGCAACGCCCAAAAAAGGCACCGATCGTCCCGCTCAGGGTTTCCCCCACGTTTTACACAACGCGGCTCTATAAGGGCATTTTTCCCGCGGCGCACCATCCTCTGCTTTAAGCGTTTTCAGCATAACTGTGACGGCTCTTGCTCAACGGTGCGTCATTGATGCTGTCAAAAATGATGCGTTTATCGCTGCAAAAAAGCTTGCATTTTCCGCAGAAAAAACTACCTTGATTAAACAAAATAGCTTCTGGCTCGGCACCGGAGGAGACACATGCCGGCTACACGTATGATGATTGCGCGTCGTGCGGGCGTTAGCGTGGCCACGGTCGATCGTGTGCTGCGCGACGACCAGGCCGTGCGTCCGGAAACGGCAGAGCGTGTTCATTTCGCGTTGGCGGCCCTGCGCGACGAACGCGCAAGCCGGGGTCGCCCCGCCAAAGTCACTACGTTTCGCGTGGCCTTCGTTCTCCCTCAGGTCAATTCGCGGTTCCTCGATCACGTTGAGCGCGATATCGCGCTGTCCGCCAGCTTCTTTCGCGAGCACCGCATCATTCCGTCGTTCTACCGCTGCGATTTTTCCAGTCAACGCGACACTGTTGCGTTCGCAGAACAGGTGATCGATTACGACGCGCTGGTGCTCGTGCCGCTCGACTACCCCTGGGTGCAACGCCTCATCGAGGATATGAGCGATGCAGGCGTGCCCGTGGTCACGGTGTTCTCCGATCTGCCTGGAAGTCGCCGTGCTGCATATGTCGGCGTCGATAACCGGATTGCCGGACGCACCGCCGGACTGTTGATGGGTCGCTTTCTCGGCTCTCGGATCGGCACGGTGGCGGTGCTATCGGCGTCGTCGCGCCTGCACGATCAACTGGAACGACGCACCGGCTTTTCGCAGGTACTGGAAGAGGACTTTCGCAACCTGCGCTGGATTGCCGAGCCGGACTTCGCTGAAGACGACGATGGCGCAGGGCTCGCGGTGCAGGGCCTTCTCGCACGTCACGCGGATCTGGTCGGCGTCTATGCGACGGGTGGCGGCATCTCCGGCATCGCGACGGCATTGCAGGAATCTGGCGACAAGGCGCACTTCGTTCTGATCGGTCACGAATGCACCGCGGAGACCCACGCGCAGTTGTCCGAGCGCGCCATCGACGTAATCCTCGATCAGGATGTGCGCGGCATTGTTCACTGGGCCGGCGTTGCCGCCATCAATTTTCTTAACGACGTGCGTGGCGCGCTCGCCATTCCGACGCCGGAAACCCGAATCTATCTTCGTGAGAATGCGCATGCCTGAAGCTCGCGATCCGCGGACTGCTTTCTGAATCCGTTGGAGCCGAAACACAGCGCCCGGCGCATGGACGCTGATTGACGTCAGGTTGGAGACCCAAGAGAGACAAGGAGAAGACATATGTTACGTCTTACGTCAGTAAGGGTGATTGCGGCGGCCATCCTATCGCTAGGACTCGGCATCGCAACGGGCGCGCATGCGCAGGGCAAGCAGTTGACACTGTGTTGGGCGGCCTGGGACCCGGCCAACGCACTAGTCGAACTGTCGAAGGATTTCACGGCAAAAACCGGCATCAAGATGAAGTTCGAGTTCGTCCCGTGGACAAGCTACGCCGACCGCTTCATTAACGAACTCAATTCGCACGGCAAGCTCTGTGATCTGATCATCGGCGACAGCCAGTGGATCGGCGGCGCGGCGGTGAACGGTCACTACGTCAAGCTCAACGATTTCTTCGCGAAGAACAAGATATCCATGGACGACTTCGTGCCCGCGACGGTCGTCGGTTATTCTGAGTGGCCGAAGAACACGCCGAACTATTGGGCGTTGCCGGCAATGGCCGATGCGGTCGGCTGGACCTATCGCAAGGACTGGTTCGCTCGGCCGGAGCTGCGCGCCGAGTTCAAGCAGAAATATCACCGCGAACTCGAACCGCCGACCACCCTGGATGAACTCAAGCAGACCGCCGAGTTCTTCCAGAGACGCAAGATCGACGGCAAGACGGTGTACGGCGCCTATATCTTTACTGAACGCGGTTCGGAAGGGATCACGATGGGCGTGACGAATGCGCTCTACAACTTCGGTTTCGAATACGAGGACCCGAAAAAGCCGTATCACCTTGACGGCTTCGTGAACTCGCCTGGGTCGATCAAGGGCCTCGAGTACTACAAGGCTCTCTACAAGTGCTGTACGGCGCCGGGCATGACGAACGCGTACATGCAGGAAGGGCTCGATGCATTCAAGTCTGGCCAGGTCGCCATGCAGATGAACTGGTTTGCGTTCTTCCCAGGACTCTACAAGGACCCGAATGTCGGTGGCGACAAGATCGGCTTCTTCGTGAATCCGCGTGAGAGCAAGCAGTTCACGCAGCTGGGTGGACAGGGCATCTCGGTTGTGTCGTACTCGGACCACAAGGAAGACGCGCTTGAATACATCAAGTGGTTCGCGCAGCCCGACGTGCAGAAGAAGTGGTGGCAGTTAGGCGGTTATTCGGCGGCGAAGTCCGTGGTCGACGCGCCGGACTTCCCGCAGAGCGCACCCTTTGCCCCCGCGTTCCTGAAGTCGATGGCGATCGTCAAGGACTTCTGGGCCGAGCCCGCCTATGCCGAACTTCTGCTCGACATGCAGAAGCGCGTGCATGACTACGTGGTGGCCGACAAGGGTAGCGCCAAGGAAGCGCTCGATCTGCTGGTTAAGGACTGGGACAAGGTCTTCAAGGCCGAGGGCAAGTACTAGCGCGGTTCTGGACTGAATCGGCGACGCTCGGCCAGATCGTCGCTGGTTCGCTTAGAGGAGTCGGGCATGTTGGCAAACAAGCCTTTTCCACCGCAAGGTCTTGAGTCCCGCGCATCAGGACGCGTTGCGATGCGGCTGCGCGGGCTGTCGGACAGGACCATCGCGTGGCTGTTCATTCTTCCGACCATCCTGCTGCTGCTCGCGATCAACATCTTTCCCTTGATCTGGGCGCTGCGGCTGTCGTTCACGAATTTCAAGTCGAATATGCCGAGCGTGCCGGCGCGTTTCGTCGGCATCGACAACTACGTCGATATCCTGACCGACGAAGACATCTGGTACGCGATGCAGGTCACCGCGCGCTTCGTGTTCTGGTCGGTGGGGCTGGAGGTGCTGCTTGGTTTCGGCCTCGCGTTGCTGATCAACCGGCAATTTCGCGGCCATAGTTTCTGGACCACGTTGATCCTGCTGCCGATGATGCTGTCGCCGGCGGTAGTCGGCAACTTCTGGACTTTTCTGCTGCAACCGCAAACGGGTCTTTTCAACGACATCGTGAGTTTCTTCACCGGCATCCCGCCCGGTTCGTTCCAGATGATCGGCGACGTGGCGCTCGCACCATGGACGATCGTGATGGTCGACACGTGGATGTGGACGCCTTATGTGATGCTCATCTGCCTCGCCGGGCTGCGCTCGATTCCGGACTATATCTATGAGGCCGCCGAAGTGGATCGGGCGACCCCGTGGCGTCAGTTCTGGTCGATCACGCTGCCGATGACGCTGCCGTTCCTGATGCTGGCAGTGCTCTTTCGCGGCATCGAAAATTTCAAGATGTTCGACATGGTGAACCTGTTGACTTCGGGCGGACCGGGGTCGGTGACCGAAACCGTGTCGATCACGCTCAAGCGTGCTGCGTTCGAAAAATGGCAGACCGGTTATTCGTCGGCGCTCGCGATCATCCTGTTTGTCACTGTTTTCGGCGCTGCGAACATTTACGTCAAGGCGCTCAACCGGGTGAAACAGCGATGAGACCGACCACCTCCCAACACTCCGTGGTGGCGGCGTCGCCGCGCGGCAAGCGGTTTGCGGCAGTCGTCGTCATCAGCTATGCACTGATTGCCACGTTGCCGATGGTGTGGATCATTCTGACGAGCTTCAAGACCCAGGAAGACGCCATCGCCTATCCGCCCGTCGTGCTGTTTCAGCCGTCGCTGGAAGGCTACGTCAATCTCTTCACGATCCGCTCGCGCCAGACGCCGGAGTTCATCGCAAGTCTGCCGCCGGCACAGACCTGGTATGAGCGCGATGTGCGCAAGCGCAATATGGTGATCGCCGGGCCGTCAAAGGTGCTGCCGCGTTTCGTGAATTCTCTTGTGATCGGTTTCGGCTCGACCTTTCTGGCGGTGTTTCTCGGTACGCTGGCCGCCTATGCGTTCTCGCGTTTCAGGGTGCCGCTAGCCGACGACCTGCTGTTCTTCATCCTGTCGACGCGGATGATGCCGCCAATAGCGGTCGCGATTCCGATCTACCTGATGTACCGCGCGTTAGGACTTAGCGACAGCTATCCAGGCATGATCGTGCTGTACACGGCGGTTAATGTGTCGCTGGCGGTCTGGCTGCTCAAGGGCTTCATGGACGAGATCCCACGCGAATACGAAGAAGCGGCACTGGTCGACGGCTATACGCGCTTGCAGGCCTTCGTCAAGGTGGTGCTGCCGCAGGCAATCACCGGCATCGCGGCCACGGCGATTTTCTGCCTGATCTTTGCATGGAACGAATATGCATTTGCGTCGCTGCTGACAAGCGGCGATGCGCAGACGATGCCGCCTTTCATCCCGTTCATCATCGGTGAAGGCGGGCAGGATTGGCCAGCGGTCGCCGCCGCCACGACGCTGTTCGTGCTGCCGATCCTCTTCTTCACCGTCGTGCTGCGCAGGCATCTGCTGCGCGGCATCACCTTTGGAGCGGTGCGCAAATGAAACGAGAAACTGCTCGGTTGCGTGGGCGTCTGCTGCGTCGCGGCTATAGCGAAGGCGCGTCGACCGTGCTGATCGGCGTCGGCGTGGCGATGCTCGTGCAGCCGTTTTCGCTCGCGCTCTTCACCTGGTCGTTTCCGGTCATTCTGGCGGGAGCGCTTGCGTTCGTCGTCACCAGCCATTTTCCTGACTGAGCCATGTCCACGATCGTTCTAGCCAACCTTCATAAACGCTTCGACGATTTCGTCGCGGTGCGCGACACCAGTCTGACGATCAACGCGGGTCGTTTTGTCGTGCTGCTCGGTCCTTCTGGCTGCGGCAAGACGACGACGCTGCGGATGATCGCCGGGCTCGAATTGCCGACGTCAGGCCAGATCCTCATCGACGGCGAAGACGTGACCGCATTGCGCGCGCGACAGCGCGACATCGCCTTTGTGTTCCAGATGTTCGCGCTGTATCCGCATATGACCGTGCGCAACAATATCGCTTTCCCGCTGAAAAACGAGCACCTGTCGCGCAGCGAGATTGCGAAGCGGGTGGATGCGGCCGCCCGCATGCTGAGAATCGGCGACATTCTCGATCGCAAGACCGGTGGCCTGTCGGGCGGCGATCGACAACGCGTCGCACTTGGGCGCGCGATCGTGCGGCAGCCGAAGGCATTCCTGATGGACGAGCCGCTCGGCACGCTCGATGCCGACTTCCGCGAGCTGATGTGTCTTGAACTGCGCAAGCTGCACAACTCGCTCGCCGCGACGACGGTGTACGTCACGCACGATCAGAGCGAAGCGATGGCGATGGCCGACGACATCGTCGTGATGAACAAGGGCGAAGTGCTTCAGGCTGGGGCGCCGCATGAGATCTATCACTTCCCTGCAACCGTATTTGTCGGCAACTTCATCGGCAGTCCACCGATGAATTTTCTGCCGGTCGATGGCGGCATCGCTGCCGGTCACGAGCAGGTTAGCCTGCTGGGCACGGCCGTTCCCGTGCCGCGTTGCGATGCGGCCGCTGCGCGCGTGTTGCTGGGAATCAGGCCGGAACATATCGTCATCGACGGGCAGGGCCCGCTGCGCGGCAAGGTCATCGCCGACGAATATCTCGGTTCTCATCAGGTACTCGTGATTGAAACCGCGTTGGGCGTCGTGCGGGTGCGGGCCGGCAAGGACGATGGCCTCCCTGCTGGCTCCCCGGTTGGCCTGTCGTTCCGCAAGGAGCGCACGCTGCTCTACGACGCGGAAACAGGGCGCCTGCTGCCGGGCGCCGCACATACGATTCCCGCAAACGGAGACGCTCATGGCTGAGATCGAATTGCGCAACGTATCGAAGCGCTTCGGCGACATCGTCGCAGTGGACGACCTGTCGATCGATGTCAAGGACGGTGAGTTTCTCGTGCTGCTCGGGCCGAGCGGTGCGGGTAAAACCACGACGCTGCGCCTGATCGCCGGGCTCGAGCGGCCCGATACTGGCGACATGCTGATCGACGGTGAGGTGGCGACAGGCGTTCACCCGTCCGACCGCGATGTCGCATTCATTTTCCAGCAGTACTCGCTGTATCCGCACCTGACGGTGTTCGGCAATCTGGCCTTCCCGTTGCGATCGCCGAAAAGGCGCACTAACGAAGCCGAGGTGCGTGCGCGTGTGCAGGCGGTGGCGGAGATGCTGCATATGGAATCGAAGCTCGAGAACATGGCGACGCATCTCTCCGGCGGCGAGATGCAGCGCGTCGCGATCGGACGCGCGTTGGTGCGGCAACCAAAGGCGTTCTTGATGGACGAGCCGCTCTCGTCGCTCGATGCGAAGTTGCGGGAAGAATTGCGGATCGAGTTGAAGCGCCTGCATCACACGATCGGCGCGACGATCATCTACGTCACGCACGACCAGGTGGAGGCGACGACGCTCGCGGATCGCATCGGCATTCTCGAACACGGTCGTCTGGTGCAACTGGGTACGCCGCGCGAGGTGTATGGCAATCCCGTTTCGCTGGGCGCCGCGCAGCGTCTCGGTTCACCGCCCATCAACCTGTTGCCGCCCGCGCTGTTCGATTCCGCGGTGGTTCCGGCGGGCACCGCGACCGTCGCGATCCGACCGGAGGACATCGTTTTGCACGACGGCGATGCGCTTGATGCACGCGACGCGCTGAATCTGAAAGTGCTCGAATATTCGCCGCTGCGGCATGTGTTGATTCTCGATCGCGAAGGAACAGCGGTGGTGGCGACAACCCTCGTCGAACGCAATTTCACTCCCGGGCAGTCGGTGGGCGTTTCACTTCCACCGCGCAGCCTTCTCTATTTCCGCGCCGACGGCAGGAGGATTCCGGCATGAACGGTAAAACGGTCATGGCGTGCATCGACGCCGCATACGCATCCCTGAAAGAGCACACAGACGAAATTGCCTTGCTTGACCAGCAGATCGGCGACGGTGACCACATCTTCAATCTGCTGCGCGGCATGGAGGCGCTGCTCGCCGTGCGCACGGAAATCGAAAGCGAGGCGTTCGGCCCTGCGCTTGACATCGCAGCGAGCAAGGTGCTGTCGACGGTGGGCGGGTCGTCGGGGCCGTTGTTCTTTTCGCTGCTAATCGGCATGTCAAAGGCAACCGCGGACAATGCGATGGATGTCGGCGGATTTGCGCGCTTTTTTTCAGCGGGCGTGGATGCCGTCAGTCAGCGAGGAAAGACGGGCGTCGGAAGCAAGACGATGATGGACGTCCTGATTCCGGTCGCGAGGCGCTTCGACGAACTGGCCGCAGACGGCGCGTCCGCGCAGACGATACTCGACGCGTTGCCTCCGGTGGCCGAGGAAAACATGCTGGCCACCCGTGACATGCTTGCGACAAAAGGCCGGGCGTCGTTTCTTGGCGAGCGTTCGCGAGGACACATCGATCCCGGGGCGCGTTCCAGTCAGATCATGATTGCAGCGGTGTGTGCGCGTCTCGCGCAAAACAGAGCGTAAAGGAGCGGAGACCATGAAAAAATTCATCAACCACGTCGACGATTTTCTCGCCGAAAGTCTGTCGGGATTCGCCGCTGCCCACGCCGACCTGGTCGTGCTCAACAACGAGCCGGTGTTCGTGAGACGCAAGGACCGGAAACCAGGCAAGGTCGCACTGATATCGGGCGGCGGTTCAGGGCATGAACCGCTCCATTCAGGATTTGTCGGCTACGGCATGCTTGACGCCGCCTGTCCGGGGCAGATCTTCACGTCGCCGACGCCGGACCAGATGATGGCCGCCGCCAAGGCAGTCGATACCGGTGCCGGGGTGCTGTTCATCGTGAAGAACTACTCGGGCGATCTGATGAACTTCGAAATGGCGTCCGAGATGTCCGAGGTGCCGAATGCGATGGTCCTCATCAACGACGACGTCGCGGTGGAGAACTCCAGCTATACGACAGGGCGGCGCGGGGTTGCCGGTGCGGTGATCGTCGAAAAGATGGTCGGCAGCATGGCCGAAAGCGGCGCGAATCTCGAGCAATGCAAGGCGTTTGGCGACCGGATCAACAAGCATACGGCATCGATGGGTGTTGCGTTCACCAGCTGCACGGTGCCAGCTGCGGGCACGCTGACGTTCAAGATCGGCGACGATGAGATCGAAGTCGGCGTCGGCATTCATGGCGAGCCGGGCAGGCGGCGCGCGAAATTCGCGTCGGCCGATACGATTGCCGGGGAGTTGCTGACGGCCATCGTCGACGATCTCAAGCCAACGGCTGGGGCGGCCTTGCTCGTGCTCGTGAACGGCCTGGGTGGCACGCCGCTTGGCGAGCTTTATCTGCTCTTCAATTCAACGCGCACGTGGCTTCAAAAACGCGATCTGAAGATCGCACGCGTGCAGGTGGGCGCGCTAACGACTTCGCTCGAAATGGCGGGCGCGTCGATCACCCTCTGCGTGCTCGACGACGAGATGACGAAGCATTGGGACAGCGTGGTGCACACGCCGGCGCTAAGGTGGGGTGTATAGCGCCGCGGCGAAAACACCTTCGGCGCGAGTCTTTTTGCGGCTCGCTGTACGTCACACGCCAAGAAAGGCCGCGACGCAGACAGCGATCCCCACGGCGGCCACGCCAACCGACATCCGCTGCAGCCATTTCTTGCGGGTAAGCAGCGTGATGGCCGCCAGCGCGATGGAGATCTGGATCAGCGTGGTCGCCTGCGCCCATCGATGATGCTGGTGTAGCAGGGATTCGCTGGCGGCGTTATCTTTTTCTACCTCCTTTTCGATCGCCTCCGCGTGCGCGCGAATCGGCTCCTTTTCGGACTTGTAGCGCTGCGCGTCCGCGAGAAAGCGCGCATGCGCTTCCGATGACGGATCGCTAAGCGCTGCGCCCAGTTCGGCCAGATTCTGCTTTTCGCCTTTCGCCTGATAGTAGGCCCACTGATTGGCCGCTTCGGTCTTGCGGATGGCTGCTTCGTTCTTGTAGAACAGCGCGAGATTCTCGTTGGCGCCGCTCTGGTACGAAGAGATCGCGCCGATGCTTGCGAGGATGGCTGTCATCACGGCGATGCGCGCGGCGGTCCGGTCGGGGGTATGTGCGCCGACATGTTCGACCGCGTGGTCGTGGGGGCCATGGACTTCGAATTCGTCTGACATTGAGAATGGTTATGGACGAAAAAATGAAAGCTTACCGCACGGCGCGGACCCGCTGAAAATGTGGCGGCCTTCCGCCCGTTTGCGTTAGAGATGTTGTAGAAAAAACGTCGTGCCGCAGAACCCGCCATCGGGCATCAGTGTGTATTTTGGCACTATGCCCGCGCGCTGCCAGCCCGCCCTTTCGTACAGCCGCTCGGCGCCGCCTCGGTCACGGTGTCGAGCACGAGCACGGTTTTGCCTTCGTCGCGCGTCATTCTGCGCGACGTCGCGCCAGAATGCCGGGGCTTTGTCTCGTGGTAGCGGCACCGTTCCCGCCCCGTCAAACGGGCTCGTCCGGAAATGGCACTTTCCACCTGCGCATCTGTCGTACTCACGGCCCCCGATAGCCATTGCGAGGCTCGTGGATTCTGGCCGATCTTTCCAGTTGAGGAGTCGCGTATGCCGGCAAAACCGACGTCGAAACCGAAACCGAAATCGAAGACAAACGAAACTGGCAGGAAAGAAAGTCGAAAGGGACGCGAGGCAAATGCCACAGTGACACCCAAACAGAAGAAGCCTGCTTCTTCCATGACATCGCGCGCAAGGCAGAACAGTGCAGTGGCGCAAACGCCTTTCGCGCCGCGGTTGCTGGAGCGGCCGGTGTTCGCGCAGCCGCAGCCGACAGCGGATCCCACGGTGTTCCGGGTGCCACATCCGTCCGATGACGCGGCATACAAGGAGATCGACAAACTCAACGCCGAACACAAGCTCTTCCCGCTACCGTTTCCTGCTCCACGCGGAGGTGTCGAGCCGCAACTGTCCCTCGTGCAGGTGCTCGGCGGCGACGCCGCGCAGATCGACCGGATCGTCGCATCTGGGCAACTCGTGTTCCATGCATTGGGTGATTGCGGCAGCACGAAAGGTCCCGCCACGCAGAACGAAGTAGCGGACAAGATGACCGCAGACTTCACTGAGGCAAGCTCGGGCGAAATTCCGCGATTTGCATGGCTGCTCGGCGACGTGGTGTACAGTTTTGGTGAAGGCAGGTACTACTACGATCAGTTTTACGAGCCCTATCGGAACTATCCGGCGCCGATCCTCGCGTGTGCGGGCAATCACGATGGCATGGTGTCGCCCGAGGCATACGCGACGAGCCTCGCTGCATGGTTGCGCAACTTCTGCGCCGAGACGTTTGGCGTCACCCCGGAGGCGGGCGGCCTGTCGCGCACCGCGCAGATCCAGCCTGGCGTGTTCTTTACGTTCGATGCGCCATTTGTGCGAGTGCTGGCGCTCTACAGCAATACGCTGGAGGACCCTGGCGTGATCGCCGACAGCAATATCGGCAAAAGCCAGCTCGATTTCCTCGATGCTGCGTTTAAGCGCGTCAAGGCCGAAAACTACCAGGGGGCCTTGCTGATAGCGGACCATCACCCGCCCTACTGTGCTGGCGGGCACGGATCGAGCGCGGACATGCTTGCCCAGATAGACGAGGTGTGCCGCGCGAACGGCGTCTGGCCGCATGCGTTCCTGTCAGGTCATGCGCACAGCTATCAACGGTTCACGCGAGTGAGAAGTGCTGACGGCACCCAGATTCCCTACATCGTGTGCGGAAACGGTGGGCACGGTCTGGTAAAGCTCGCACCGTCGGGCAGCCCTGCGCTCCGCGCGCCGCAGGTCATACAGACAGCCTCGGCCGACACCGATCAGGTGGTGCTGGAAAACTACGATGACACGAACTATGGCTACCTGCGCATCGTCGTGACAGCGACCCAGCTTCGTGTCGAATACCATTCAGCTTCAGATGGCACCCACACGAAAGCGCCCAACGACTACGTGACCGTCAATCTCGCGGACCGCAAGATTGCGCACTTCGTCGCGCGTGATCTCGGCAGAACGCAAGCCGCGGCGGCGGCGCGGGCGTTGATTGGTCGCTGACGCGCATGATCAGGCCACGCGGTTCGAACCCGCTGGCCAGATTGCGCGTACCTTGGCGATCTTTACCTTTGAATTTGCCACGCACGAACGTGCACAGGCAGACGAGTGCTCACTTGGCGTGAGCGACTTCAGGAACATCCACCGGCGGTTCGAGCGCAGCCCATCGCGTCCAGCCCGGCGCGATATCGGGGGCTTTGATCCGCAACGCGCGAGAGCCATCGACGAAAACGAGCGACTCGATATTGAATTGACCTGCGTCTGACACTCCCGGGTTGCTGACCGCACCAAGCTGATGCGTAAAGTCCAGGTTGCCTTCACGCAACAGATTGAGATAAGTCTCGCGATCGGCGGTGGCAGGCTTGCGATCCCACCGGTTGAGTAGCGTAGCTGCGATTTCGGCATCGAACATCTTGATCTCTCCTTGCCTGCGCGCGTGGAGCGCGCCGCTGGCAAATGCGATGGGCACTCCTTGTGAGATGCCTCTTGCAGTCGGGAAGACACCGTGTATTCGCTAACTATACTGGAAAAATGAAAGAATGGTGCGATGCACCATGAAAGCTCGCTGGAGGCACTCTTCTGTTCCGCATGCGCGGTAAGAGGCTGTTGCAAATAGTGGTGTCTTTTTGCGGCGTGTTACTCGAATTAACACGACTGGCCTGAACATTACGAGGATGACAGTCATAAAACTCGTGCCTATCGCAGATGCCCGACGGGCATGGGCAGATCTGCAATAGGGGTCGAAGTGAAGAACGTATTGGCGCCAGTCGCAGGGAAAACGCCTAAGCGTCTAAGTATGGGAAGCTCGTCGACCGTCACTGAAAAGTAACGGGGCATCGTGATAATCAAGCTCCTTTCACGAAGGACGGGTACTCTCACTCTCCGATGGATCGCGGGAAGCCCGAGCAAGCGAACATGACGATACCTATGCTCACGACACATCGAGGATATCGACTGAAGGCGAGCGCTGCGCCAGCTCGCGACGGTCTCCATGCGGCAGACCTGATCATTGAGCATCCTGAGCGCCCGCCTCAAAGCTTTAGCGCCCTCGACTACTTTTACGACGGTGAGCAGGCCTTGACCTATGCGACTGCCTGGGGGCGGATCTGGGTTGACATGAAGACGTAAGCACGTGCTTCCGCTCGATGCGAGGCGAATGATGGTCGCCGATTACGCGTGACGTTGATACATGCGCGTGTCGTATTTCGAGCGACGCAGACGTTCGAGGGCAGTAAGGCACACGCCTCCTGGACGCACGAGTACCAGGCGCGCCAATAAAGCGTGTACCGTCCATGCGGCACAACTGCCGTTATGACCTGGCAGGCCGTCCCGTCTTGACCGTTTCGACGGCCGAAACCGCAGCGAGCAGCCGTTTGGACGGCGCCGACTCGAGGAGCAACAGCCCCGCCCGCAACAACTCGCTCTTCTTCACGGACACACCCGCTTCGAGGCATTTCACCTTCAAGGCCGCGATTTTGGCGTAGTCCGATTTGGGCATCGTGAAGCTGTCGCGTACGACCTTTTCCTTCTTCACGCGCTTTGACTTCTCTTCAGCAGTCGCGCTAACCGGCGCGGCTTCAGCAGCTGCGCGCTTCTGGCGTTCTGCCTTGGGCGCTGCTGCCGGTTTCGCCTTTACGGCCGCCTTCGGCTTGCCTGCCGGTTTCGCCTTTACGGCTACCTTTGGCGCTGCATCGGCCGGCTTTGGTTCAGCGGATGCGTTGTCTTCCGCGCCAGTCGGAAAGTGAAATGCTTTCTTCGTCGGCTTCTTGATCACGGGGTCGCTCATAGCCATCTCCTTCGTATAAACAATATAAACAGTATATATCGTTTATGCGGTCATTTCACCTGGATGGCAGGCAGGTGCGGGTCTGCCGGACCGGGTTGTCCACAGAATCTGTTCGTAAGCGTGTGGACAACCTGCGTGAAGGCGAAGCAAGTCGTTGAAGCAACTCACTTTATGTGACGCGTGCGTGCGGCGTGCAGGCCGGGCGAGCGCAGCCGCGCGGAAATGGTTGCGGCCTTATGGGCGCAGCAAATCGAAGCCGCCAAGCGCAACCACACCGCTTAACGCGATCAGGGGCATCGAATGCTGGCCAAAGTACAGGATCGCGGCAGCCAGCCAGGTCGAGATAAAGAAGGCGCCAATTCGTTTCATGATGAAAATCCTGCTGTCAATGCGTCCCAACGCGCCATGCGCTTTCCAGATAATTATCTATGCAACTAAACGGACCAAAAAAGGAAGCGCTTAAGTGAGCGCCTCGCGCGCACCCCGCACTTTGGTCACGGTGTCCGCGAATTTTGCGTTGCCGAGTGTCGCCTTGAGCCTGGCCGTTACTGCATTGCTGGCGCCATTCAGCGCAACCTTGATACCAATCGCTTTTCTTGTCGGGAAGATGGAAACCCCGCGGCCGTCGTCCGCGGTGCGGCGCCGCTCGATGTACCCCTTCGCTTCGAGGCCGTCCATCGCCCGCGTCGCCGTCGGCCTTGCAATCGACATTTGCTCCGAGAGTTCACGCTGCAGCATTCCCGGCCTGTCGATGATGGCGCGGAGCATGAAACCTTGAGGCGGTGTCAGGTCGAAAGGCTCGAATGCGTCGGCCCATTCCCGCTCGAGTCTGCGAGCAAGCGCCGAAGTGTTGAAGTAGAGGCAATGATCGAACATGACACAAGCCTATATCAATGTAGTTAGCAATGCAACTACTTGCGCCCGTGCAAGGTGCCCGGCCATGAGTGGCTTCGCAAAACGCTCACACCCCACCGCTCCCGGAGGCGTTCCGGCGGTTCGCAATGAACGTCTCGACGTACTGGATCGCCTGCTGGCACTGGTCGAGCGAAAGCGCGTGGATGTTCGGCGGTAGCGGATCGAAGCCCAACTCGGTCGACACCCAGCGGATCGCCCTGGCACGCGCCTCAAAGGCATTGACGCGATCGCGGCGAACCTTGCCGGCAACGAGTGGTTCGAGCGTGTCGTGCAGACGGCTCTTCGCGTCACGGAGTTGTGCGTCGGCGAGCCGGCCGAGCGGGATGTTGCGCGTGCTTCGCGCGAGCACGCCGATCCACGCCTGACAGGATGCACAGAGCCATACCGGTCCGTGATCCTCGCGATAGGGGTACGCCTGGTCGCCTGCCCGCGTAAGTACCGCGTGCGCGCCGCAATAATCGCACAGCGGTTGGGGCAAGGCTTTTACGGGTCGGCCGACACGCAAGATTACTTCCTCGATGACAAAGGGGGTTTGATAGCGCAACAAGGGCGCTCAACAGGCCCTGGCTTGCGACGCTGTTCCGATGATCCCCGGTTCATGCGCAGACCGCAACCCCACAGCGCCCGTCATCGCTGCTCGAACGACGACGCGTCAGGCCATCGATATCCAAGGACCCGGGTACGGGCATAGGCGAGTTCGCGAACTTCCTGCCGCTGGTTTCCGCCGAACAGATAGATATATTCGGCGTCGTGCCGAAGATAGAAGCCGACGTGTCCCTTCCAGCTTGAGGGATGATCTCGCGTCAGCACGACAATGCACCCATACACGGGGTTGTCGAGGTTCACTCCCCATTCAAGCCACGAACGGGCCAAAGCGGAGCCTGTCCCCCGGATCCCCACATTGACGAGACACCAGTTGATAAACGACGAACACCATGAAACCTTGTCGTCGTAACCCGCAAGATTGGTGTGACTGTTGTACTCGACGATGCGAGGGTTGCTTTCGCCCGGGCCAAGGCGCCTCACGCCGTGCTCGGCGATGGCAATTGGCATCCAGGCTGCCGCGGCCGGATGTGCAATCTTGCTAGCGCTCATTTGTCGATCCATCGTGTGACACCATCATGTCTTGCTGTTCACTCTTACGCGCCGCGGGTTGATCCACATGATTTCGCATATTTTCATGGGCATTACCGACTTTGATCGAGCCTTCAGGTTCTATTCCGGGATCATGGATGTCCTGGGATTGAAGCTGAAATTCTGCGAGGCAGAGACGCCTTGGGCCGGCTGGGTAGCGGCCGATGCGCCACGTCCACTGTTTCTGATCGGAAGGCCTTTCGATGGCGACGCGGCAAGCCCTGGAAACGGTCAGATGATCGCCCTTCTTGCACCTGGGCGCGACGCCGTCGATCGGGCCCACGCCGTAGCGCTTGCGAATGGCGGTTCGTGCGACGGGCCACCCGGCTTGAGGACTCAATATCACCCGCATTACTACGGCGCGTATTTTCGCGACCCAGATGGAAACAAGATCTGCGTATGTTGCCATGATCCGGTGCAAACGTGACGTCGAGCGCTCCTGACAGAACACTCCGGAATGATCTCGAGAAGAGCTGATTCCGGAAGTGCGGGCTTTCTACACGACGCGCTGGCTTTCGTAGAAGTCTTGAAAGTCGGACACCGGCGCCTCCACCGCCAGAGCCTGAAGCGGGAAGCACCGGGCGATGTCGTCCATGTCAGTCTGACAGGACAGACGCGCTAAAAATGGCGCAACCATGCCTTGTCTGACTGCTCCATGCCGATCCAGAAATTGACCCCATAGCGGCAGATTGCGAAACCGTGGACCCGCTACCCTGACGCTCGCCAGATACGACGGCGGGAAAAGGCGCCGGTAGGCGGGAATGTTATACAGCCACGACACACCTGCAACCCGCAGCATTGCCGGCTGCGCACAATCGACATGCTGGAAAAGCGAGCGCAGTTCCTCCATCCGCGCCGCAAGGCACTCGATGTCTAGCGGAGAACGTCCCGTTGCCTCGGCATTCTGAAAGTGAAGGCGGATGTACCCGTCCGTGGATAGCGCGTACGAGAAGCAGCCGAACGTCGCCACAATCGATGGTGGCGGTACATCGCACTGTCGTGTAAGGAAGAAGGGATAAGTCCAGGCGTCGATATCGTCCGTGTGTTGCAGGCCGGCGAGGTATTGCAGCCAGACCGGATGGTCGCGGTCGAATGCGCGGCCGAGGCCAAAGCGGACGTACAGGTTCGTATAGTCCAGCAGCACCTGCGCGAGCGGTAGCCCGGACAAACGGACGACGTTTTGCGCGAACTGCAACTGAAGGTCGAAGAACGCCTTGCTAAAGGTCACGCGATCTCCCTTCATACCGAAGATGACGAACGGTCTCACCGCTTGTTCACCGCTTGTCAGCGGACGTATCGCCGAAGACCAGATATCCAGATTCCGCGGCTACCGCTTCGCATCGGTATCCACGCGCTTGCCGCGCGCAATCTCGTCCCCCGCATCGGGCGCGAGCCGCCTTGTCACCAGAATCGATGCGAACGAGAAGAGCCCCATCAGAACGAATGATGGCCAGAAGTCGGACCATGTAATCGTCGGATGGCCATGCAATGCGCGTGTGACCTGCAGCGCGATACCGCCCACGGTGACGCCAAGGCCAAGCGAAATCTGTTGCACGACGCTGCCAAGACTCGTCGCCCGGCCGACGTCGCGAGGTTCGATCTGTGCATAGGTCATCGAGTTCAGGCTCGTGAACTGCAGGGCAGGGAAGAAGCCGCCAAGCAGCACGACCAGCCAGATCACCCATGTCGGCGTACCCGGAAAGAAGGCGCCACACGCAGCGATTGCGATACCGGACAACGCCGCGTTATAGATCAACACGGTGCGAAAGCCGAAGCGATGCAGGACGCGCGCGGCCAGGGTGCGCATGAACATGCCGCCGAAGGCCGACGCGCACGTGATCAACCCCGACCGGAAAGCGCTCATGCCGAGCCCTTCCTGCAACACGAGCGGCAGCAGGAATGGCACCGCGCCGAGTCCGACCCGGAACAGCGACCCGCCAAGCACGCTTGCCTGGAAGGTAGGGACGCGGAAAAACTGCAGATCGAGGAGTGGCCGCAACACGCGTCGCGCATACAGCACGTAGACGCCGAGCATCGCCGCGCCGCCGACTGTCATCGTCAGCGCCGTCGTACCCGAAGCCAGTTCGCCGCCGATCAGCGACAGTCCCAGCAGAAACAGCGAGGCGCCGCCCGCCGACAACACGAAGCCCGGCCAGTCGAGCGGTCCCGGATGCGGCTCACGTGTGTTCTTGATGTGCTTGTTGGCGAGGTAGATGCCGAGAATGCCGATCGGGATGTTGATGAAAAAAATCAGCCGCCAGTGCAGGTAGGTGGTGATGAAGCCACCGAGCAGCGGACCCGCCGCGGGCCCGAGCATCGCGGGCACGCTCAGGTAGTTCATCGCGCGAATGAACTCCGAGCGCTCGACGACACGAAAGATGATGATGCGGCCCACCGGCACCATCATCGCGCCGCCGACGCCTTGCACGAAGCGAGCAAGCGTAAAGGTCATGAGCGAGGTGGAAGCCGCGCACAACAGCGAGCCCACGACGAAAATGCCGATCGCGGTGCGAAACACGGTGCGCGCGCCGAGGCGGTCCGCCAGCCAGCCGCATACTGGAATGAAGACGCCGAGCCCCAGTACGTAGCTCGTCACCGCAATCTTGAGCGTGACCGGGTCACGCCCGAATGCGCGCGCCATTTCTGGCAATGCCGTCACGATCACATTGGCATCTACGCTCTCCATGAACATCGCGCAGGCGACGATGACAGGGACGATGAAAGCCTTCAGGGCAAACAGCATGAGCAGCAGGCGGCGACGGCCACGTGTGAGGAAGTGGCGATTATCACATCGAAGCCGCGCTTTTCGTCGACACATCGTGGTGTCTATGCACGATACATCGCGGGCGGTACGCCGTGCCAGCGAGCAGACGTCAGCCGATCCGGGAGCGGGCGCCGCTCCGACCGGGCGCATCAATCCGTGCCGTCGTCCGGTTGGCGAGGGCATAGTGCAAATGGGGTATGCACATTCTCGTTTGCCATACAGCTTTTCCGTCGACGCTTCCCTATACTTCGATCAACGACGGATAGCAAAGCCAGCAATCGCCCGACAATACAGGCGGCTTTCGGATGGTCAAGACCGGTCAGCAAGCCCGCGATCTTTGCTCCGCGCGTCAGAGGCCTGGACTGTGCCTTTGCCGGCGGAGGCGTAAGTCTGGAGGGAGGGAGACATGGGACATCCTGCATCCGCGGCTCACGCTGACCCTGTCGGCGAGCCGAGCCCGCATCGGCCGGCCGTCATGGGTCTGGCGCTGGCGGCCCTCGGCGTGGTCTACGGCGACATCGGCACCAGTCCGTTGTATACGCTGAAAACCGTGTTCGACCCAGCCAACGGACTCCAGCTGAACGCCGCGAACGTGATCGGGATCGTCTCGCTCATCTTCTGGTCGCTGACGGTGGTCGTTTCCCTCAAATACGTGACCCTCATCCTGCGCGCGAACAATCACGGCGAAGGGGGAATCATGGCGCTGCTGGCGCTGGCGGCGTCGTCAGTAGCCAGCAAGCCGCGGCTGCGGCATACGCTTCTCGCTGTCGGGGTCATGGGGGCTGCGCTCTTTTACGGTGACGGGGTGATTACGCCGGCCATCTCGGTGCTGAGCGCGGTCGAAGGACTGGAGGTCGCGGCCCCCATGCTAAAGAGCTATGTCATACCCGTTACGCTGGTGGCGCTGATTGCGCTGTTTCTGGCTCAAAGGCGCGGCACGGCAGGCATCGGTGCGGTGTTCGGCCCGATCATGGTGATCTGGTTCGTCGTCCTGGCTGTGGCAGGGATCGCCAACATCATGGACGCGCCGCACATCCTGAGGGCTCTCGATCCGTTTACGGGCCTTGCATTTTGCCTGCATCACCGCTGGCTGGCGTTCGTTGCATTAGGTGCGGTCGTGCTTTCGCTGACGGGGGCCGAGGCGCTGTACGCGGACATGGGGCATTTCGGCGCGCGTCCGATCCGGCTCACCTGGTTTGCGCTGGTGTTCCCGGCGCTCGCCTTGAACTACCTCGGTCAAGGCGCGCTCCTGATTGCCGATCCGTCAGCATTGGAGAACCCGTTTTACCGGCTGTTCCCGGCATGGACGCTCTATCCGATGGTCGTGCTATCGACGGTTGCCACCGTGATTGCGTCGCAGGCGGTCATTTCAGGCGCCTACTCGATGACGCGGCAGGCGATGCAACTCGGGTTCCTGCCGCGGATGAACGTCATCTACACGTCGCATCGGGAAATGGGCCAGATCTACGTCCCTGGCATCAACTGGACCCTGCTGATCGCCGTGGTGGCCGCCGTGCTTGGCTTCGGCTCGTCGACCGCGCTGGGATCGGCCTATGGCATCGCCGTCACCGGGACGATGCTCATCACCACGATGCTCACGTTTTTTGTCGTGCGTTATGCGTGGCATTACAACTGGCTGCTGTGTGTGTTCGCGACGGTGTTCTTCTTCGTGATCGACGGCATGTTCTTCTCGGCCAATCTCCTCAAAATCATCGATGGCGGATGGTTCCCGCTGGTGATTGGGCTCGTCGCATTCACGGTGATGGCCACGTGGGGGCGCGGCTGGGAGATGATGCTGTCCGAAGCGCGGGCAAGGGCTGGCACCACACCGCTGAAGTCGTATCTCGACAGGCTGCTGGAGCATCCGCCTGCGCGCGTTCCGGGTACCGCGATTTTCATGTCGCCTGATCCGAACGCCGTACCGCATGCGCTCATCAACAACCTGATGCATAACCACGTGCTTCACGAGCGCGTCGTGTTCCTGACGGTGGCGAGTGCCCAGATTCCCTGGGTCGATGAACGCAATCGGGTCGCGGTGAAGCCGCTCTGCCAGGATTGCTACCAGGTGACGATCACGTACGGCTTTATGGACGAAGTCGACCTGCCGCACGAACTTGAAACCTGCAAGACATATGGCATCGTATTCGAGCCGTCGCAGAGCTCCTGGTTCCTGAGCCGCGCCACCGTGGTGCCGAAGCACGGCAAGGGGATGGCGCTGTGGCGCGAGCGCCTGTTCGCCGTGATGCTGCATAACGTCGGCAATGTCGCCGCCTTTCTCAAACTGCCGACCAACCGGGTTATCGAACTCGGTGCCAGGGTCGAGATCTGAACCTCGGATGTGAACTGACCGCGTTGCAATACGCGGCACGGCAACGAAAAGGGCGCCGCAGACGGCGCCCCTTTTTTGCTGGTTCGATAGCCGGTCCGATACCGGTTCGTTCTGGCCTGAGGATTAGTCAGCAAGGCTACCGCGTGACTGCCGCTGCGCGATATCCCCGCCACCCGATCATCAGCGTCAGCATGGCCGATACGGCGAGGCTGCCCGCAACGACATACAGGCCCGCCGCATAGCCGCCCGTCACCGATTTCAGCCAGCCGATCGCAAACGGCCCGATGAAGCCGCCAAGATTGCCGATCGCGTTGATCATCGCAATCCCTGCCGCCGCTCCCGCACCCGAGAGGAACATGCTCGGCATGGCCCACAGCGGCGCCTTCGCGGCGCCGATCCCGACGTTCACGACGACCAGCGCCAGCACGACTTCGAACGCCGTCTGCGCGATGCCGGCAAACGCGAGTCCGACGCCCGCCGCGACGCAGGGGATCACGACGTGCCACGTGCGTTCGCCCGTACGATCGGAATGGCGCGCCCACCACACCATGCCGACGACAGCAATCACGCTCGGAATCGCATTCAGTGCGCCCGTTCCGAGCGAACTGAAGCCGAACTGCCGGATGATCAGCGGCGCCCACAGGCCGAGCGTATAAAGCCCGGCGGACGTGCCGAAATAGATCAAAGCCAGCACCCAGACGCGCGGATCGCGCAGCGCATGCAGCGCGCCTTCGGCGTGTCCCGCTTCGGCTTGCCGGTTCGCGCGCTCTTCACACAGTGTGTTGATGAGCCAGGCTTTTTCGTCGCCGGCAAGCCAGTTGGCCTTGTCGGGCGAATCCGTCAGCATTTTCAGCACGCAGAAGCCAAGCACGACCGCGGGAATCGCTTCGATGATGAAAAGCCATTGCCAGTCCTTCAGGCCAGCGATAGTCGGAATCTGCATCAGCGCGCCGGAGATCGGCGAACCGATGGCGGTCGACAGCGGCGCGGCCGCCATGAACGCCGCCGCCGCGAGCGCCCGTTGCCGTGCCGGAAACCACTGGCTGAGGTAAAGAATGATGCCGGGGAAGAAGCCCGCTTCAGCGACGCCGAGCAGAAAGCGCATCGTGTAGAACGAATTCGGGCCGACAACGAATGCCGACGCTGCCGAGACCAGCCCCCAGGTCACCATCACGCGGGCAATCCAGATGCGCGCGCCGACCTTGTGGAGGATCAGGTTCGACGGCACTTCGAAGAGGAAGTAGCCGAGAAAGAAGATGCCGCCGCCAAGGCCGAACATCGTCGGCGTGAGGCCGAGATCCTGGTTCATCGTGAGGGCTGCAAAGCCCACGTTCACCCGGTCGAGAAAACTGACGAAATAAAGCAGCATCACGAACGGCAAAATACGCCACGTGAGCTTGCGTAACACACGAGCCTGTAGATCGGTTGCCATGTCTGTCTCCGTGTATCGGGCGCGAACCGGGTCGCGCGGTCGGCCACGATTTCGCCCGTGATGTGTCCATCCGGGGGTGTTCTTATCCGTGTCGCTTATCTGTGTCGGTTATCCGCTGCGCGACAGTCGCGGCTGCGCGCGACATCGCAACCTGCTCGCCGGTCGACGATGCGACCCGCTGTTTCATTGACTTGTAGCCGGTGGATCACGCTGCCTTCGACGTCACGCCGGCATGTGCCGCGATGTAGGCGCAAGCGGCTTCGGTGACCTGCGCGGTGGTCGCCTTGCCGCCGAGGTCGCCGGTATGCAGCGCGGGGTCGGCGGTGACGCGTTCGATCGCGTCCATGACCGTGCGCGCGGCGCCCGCTTCGCCCAGGTGCTCGAGCAACATCACCACCGACCAGAATGTGCCGACCGGATTGGCTAGACCCTTGCCCATGATGTCGAAGGCCGAGCCATGAATCGGTTCGAACATCGACGGATAGCGGCGTTCCGGATCGAGGTTCGCGGTCGGCGCAATGCCGAGGCTTCCCGCCAGCGCCGCGGCGAGGTCGCTGAGGATGTCGGCATGCAGGTTGGTCGCGACGATCGTGTCGAGCGTAGCGGGACGGTTCACCATGCGCGCCGTCGCGGCATCGACGAGTTCCTTGTCCCACTTCACATCCGGGAATTCTTTCGAGACCTGCAGCGCAATTTCATCCCACATCACCATCGCGTGGCGTTGCGCGTTGCTTTTCGTGACCACTGTCAGCAGCTTGCGGGGACGCGACTGCGCGAGCCGGAAAGCAAAGCGAAGAATCCGCTCGACGCCGGCGCGCGTCATGATCGACACGTCGGTGGCGACTTCGATCGGATGCCCCTGATGCGCGCGCCCGCCGACGCCGGAATATTCGCCTTCCGAGTTTTCGCGGACGATCACCCAGTCGAGATCCTTCGGGCCACAGCGTTTGAGGGGCGCGTCGATGCCGGGCAGGATGCGGGTCGGGCGCACGTTCGCGTATTGATCGAAGCCCTGGCAGATCTTCAGACGCAGGCCCCACAGCGTGATGTGATCGGGAATGTGCGGATCGCCTGCCGAGCCGAACAGGATGGCGTCCTTGCCGCGGATCGCGTCGAGGCCGTCGGCGGGCATCATCACGCCGTGTTCGCGGTAGTAGTCGCCGCCCCAGTCGAAGTCTTCGAACTCGAAGCGGAACGCGCCACTGTGCTTCGCGAGAGTTTCAAGAACCTGCTGGCCTGCGGGCACGACTTCCTTGCCGATGCCGTCGCCGGGAATGGTTGCAATGCGCCAGGTTTTCATTGTGTTGTCTCCGGTATTGATGAACGTTGGGCTTATCCTGAACCACAATCCACTCAAGAAACGCTGCTAGACTTAAACCGTCTTTAACTTCAGGTTAACGGTCAGGGCTGTGATGACGTCCCCTATTCAACCCGACGACCTTGGGTTTTTCTCCGTGCTGGCGGGCTGCGCGAGCCTAAGCGCGGCGGCGCGCGAACTGGGTCTATCCACCGCCGCCGTCAGCAAACATCTGTCGCAGATGGAGGCGCGCACGGGCGTGGCGCTGGTGAACCGGACCACGCGGCGCATGAGCCTGACGCCGGAAGGCGAGCTGTACCTGACGCGCGCGCGCCGGATTCTCGGCGAGATGGACGAGCTTGCCCAACTGCTGGGCGGCGCGCGCGCGGCGCCGCAGGGCCTGCTGCGAGTCAACGCGACGCTTGGCTTCGGACGAAGTCACGTTGCGCCGGTGATCTCGCGCTTCGTGCGGAAGTTTCCGGAGGTGGATGTGCAGTTGCAGCTATCGGTGAACCCGCCGCCGCCAAGCGACGACGCGTACGATGTCTGCATCCGCTTCGGCGAGCCGCCGGATGCGCGCGTCATTGCGCGGAGGATCGCGCCGAACCGAAGGTTGCTGTGCGCAGCACCCGCGTATCTCGCCAGACGGGCCGCGCCGAAAAGTCCGCAGGACCTCGCCCGGCACAATTGCATCGGCATCCGGCAGGGCGACGACGGCTATGGCATCTGGCGCCTCACCAGCGGGCGCGGCGTGGGGGAAAAGACCGAGACGGTCCGCGTGCGGGGGAACCTGACGACCAACGATGGCGAAATCGCGGTGAAGTGGGCGCTCGACGGCCACGGCGTCCTGATGCGCGCGAAGTGGGATATCGCCGGGTATCTGCGCTCGGGACAGCTTGTGCATGTACTGCCGGACTACCGGACGCCAGGCGCCGATATCTACGCGGTCTACCCGCAGCACCTGCAAATGTCCGCGCGGGTCAGGGTCTTCGTCGACTTTCTGGAAGCGGCGCTGGGCGAGAGATAGCGCATCTCGCCCGAAGCGCTCAAGCCTGCGCCGCTTCATCCGGTCCAGGTACCGCAAAGCGTTCGTGCAGTGCGACGAGTTGATCGTCGGTCGTGGCCACCAGCCACAGACGCGCCTGATCCACCATGAGCCGGTTATGGTCCTTTAGCGGACCCAGGCCGCCAGCCTGCTTCCACACCACCGGCGCGACCCGGCTTGTCCTGCCGGAAGGCGCGCCCACCAGCAAGGCATAAGGTCCAAGCGGCAGCGAAACATAAGGCAGCGCGGGGCTCGTGCGCACCCGCCAGTCGATGAACGGCGCGTCGCCGAACAGGAGCGGTGCCGGCAAGCCGTAAAGAACGGTGAAGTCATAGAGCGCCAGCTGTTCGCGCATGCCCCCATACATACGGCGGATATCGCCGACAACCGCGGCATGGATCTCATCGTCGAACATGGCTTCTGCCGAGTAGAGGGCAAGCGCTTGCCGCGCATCGTGCTGATAGGCGCTGCAAACGCCGAGCTCGACACAGTCTTGCACCGCGCGCTGAACTTCGGCGGCCGAGCCTGCGTCGTCGGGCTTGCCTGACTGGGCCGCGCGCAGGAAGCGCGCGAGTCCCGCCTCGTGCACCGCGGGGGCGGGCGGCTGCGCATCGTCGACGGCATTCTTGCCGAGCGGCACGTAGAGGTATTTTTCCGCGGCGAAACGCGATTTCTTGCCTTCGTCGAATCCAACTTCGCCGTCCGTGCAGTCGAGATAACGGGTCCCGATCCGGCCACGCTCCCAGACGTAGTTCTTGAGGAAAGGGCGCAACGGATGCAGCGTTTCTTGCTCAGTCATGCAAAGCTCCAGTGCCTCGTATCGCTCCAGGGTACTGCGTGTTGCTCCACATGCGCAAGTGCGCAATGCAGTGCGCTGGCGTCCTGTACCGTCGTGGAAGGAATCGCGTTATCCGCGATCGGCGTGAGACCACCAAGCGTTCCCACCCATGATATGTGACGCCGCGCGCGCTACCCCTCACCATTCGCCTGGCTGCGCGTTCCGTTACGGGGCGCCGGGCTGGTCGTCGCGCACGTCGGCTTCAGCGTGGCCAACCCGCACCGGCGGCACGAACCAGGCAAGGCACAGGCCGGCTATCGCCGCAGCGGTGGCAAGGCCGAGGCCGACGTGAATCGACGACACCAGCATGTTGCGGGCCGAGTTCATCATCGCATCGCCGGCATGGCCTTCGTTGATCAGCCGCTCGACCAACGCGGCCTGTTCGGCGCGGTCGACCAGCAGTTCCGGACTCGCGAACGACTTGAACCACTGCGTCGCCTGATATGAATCCAGAGAGCGATGCACACCCATCGTGTACAGATGACCCAGCACCGCGCCGGTCATCACCGTGCCGAGCATCCCGCCGAAGGTGCGAAGCGATTGCAGCAACGCAGTGGCCGCACCGAGATGATCGCGCGGGACGATCTGCTGCGAAAAGATCGTCAGGTTGGCCGCGACGAGGCCAAGACCGAGTCCACTCGCGCCCATGCATGACATCCAGACGAAATGAGGCTCCGTGCCGTGCAGCGCGACGAGGCACAGGCAGGCAAGCGCGAACAGCCCAAAGCCCACGTACACGATCGCATTGGCTCGCCGCACGCGTGTGACGATCCGGTTGTTCAGCACACTGCCGACAGTGGTGCCGAGCAGCAGCGGGGTGATCAGCATGCCGGAGTCGTGCGGCGACATCGCATAGCCGCCCTGGAACAGCAGCGGGACGTAGAACACCAGCGAGAACAGGGCGAACCCGCCTAGTACCGCCATCGCAAAGAGCGCAGCCAGCCGTCGGTCGAGCAGCATGTCGACGGGCACGATCGGGTAGCTCATCCGTTTTTCCCAGAACAGCAATATCAGCGCGCAGGCGAGGGTGACAGCGCCCAGCACGATCGTCGGCCGGCTGATTCCCTCCTTCGGGAACAGTTCGATCAGCAGTTGCAGCGCGCCGAACGTCACAGCGAGTACACACGCGCCGAGCCAGTCGAGCTGGACAGGGCCGCCCCCGCGCTCGTGGCGCAGGTGCGGCAGGAAGCGCAGCACGAAGAGCAGGGACACGACGCCGATCGGCAGGTTGACGAAGAACACGAGACGCCAGCCGCCGTACTGGGTCAGCATGCCGCCCAGCGTCGGCCCGACGATGTTCGCGATACCGAAGGCCGTCGAAACGAACACGAGCCATCGCAGGCGCAGCCTCGCATCGGGGAACAGGTCGGCCACGGTGGCGAACATCGTGCCGATCAGGATCCCGCCACCGATGCCCTGCAGACCACGCGCAATCACCAGGAACATCATGTTGGTGGCCACACCGCACAACACAGAGGCGACGGTAAAGACGACAATTGCCGCGACCAGAAAAGGCTTTCGTCCGAAGATGTCGCCCAGCCTGCCGAAAATGGGAATCGTGATGACCGACGCCAGCATGTAGGCCGTGGCGACCCACGCGTACAGGTCGAAGCCTCTGAGATCGGCAACGATTCGCGGCAGCGCGGTGCCGACGATGGTCTGGTCAAGCGCCACGAGCATCGCCACGAAGGCCACGCCCAGCATGGCCATCAGCGATTCGCGAAAGGGCAGCAGTTGCCTGTCTGGATCGAAGGCCGTAATGCCGGGAATCATGGCGTACTCGGCGGAATGTCAGGGGCGGCCGGTCGCGATCGACCGGCTGGCGAGCCGGCGTGGCCGGCCCCCTGACTGTCGCACCACCGCCTGAAAGCGGCAAGCCATTTGATGCGCAATGTAATGGCGCCGGCATCGTCTGATCAATGATCGAAACGTACCCGACACTGCGGCTCGCGCGCAGGCGGCTTTCCAGTACACGCCGCTTCGTCAGGAAGCCCGTAGAAACCCGAAGTTGAGTCTGGCTCATACCCGGGATCACTAAACATCGATTCATCGGCCGGTTGGGCGGGCAGCACAATCGTGATGCTCGCCTCGTCATGCGAGTCACCCAAAAGACGTTTAGACAGGAAGGAGACATCTGGTCATGCGATTCAGACAAATTCAGGCGGCCTGTGTCGCCATCGCGTTGCTCGCGGCGGGTACGGCTCACGCAGCCGGCAACTGGTGCAGTTCCGGCAAGACGGTGCACTTCGCCGGGATCACGTGGGAAAGCGGATCGTTCGCGACCGAGGTGCTCCGGCAGATTCTCGAAAAGGGCTATGGCTGCAAGACCGACGTCGTGCCGGGCAGCACTGCGGCGACCGAAACGGCGCTCGCGCACAATGATGTGCAGGTCTGGGCCGAGCAGTGGACGGGCCGCAGCGAGATCACCGCGAAGGCGGTTTCCTCCGGCAGCGTCAAGCTCGTCGGCGATACGCTGCCTGGCGGCACGAAAGAAGGCTGGTTCGTTCCCGACTATGTGGTGAAAGGTGATCCCGCGCGCGGCATCAAGCCGCTGGCGCCCGGGCTCGTTTCCGTCGCGGACCTGCCGAAGTACAAAGGTGTCTTCGTGGATGACGAAGAGCCGAACAAGGGACGCTTTCTCAACTGCCCGAGCGGCTGGGATTGCGAGCGCGTGAACACGCGTCTTCTGAAGGTGCTCAAGCTGGACGATTCGTACACGAACTTCCGGCCCGGAACGGGTGCAGCGCTCGATGCGGCAATCGCGTCCGCCTACACGCGTGGCAAGCCGATTCTCTTCTACTACTGGGGACCGGCCGCACTGATGGCGAAGTACAAGCTCACCGAGCTGAAAATGCCATCGTTCAACGACGCGTGCTGGCAGACGCTGCGCGACGAAAGCAGCACGCAGCAATGCGCGTCGTCGTATATGGTGTCGCACGTAACGGTGGGCGCATCGACACGGTTCTACAACGCCGAGCCTGACTTGATGACGCTCTTCACGAAGGTCCGCTTTCCGATGGACTTCCTGAACGCGACCATCCTCGACATGAGCGTGAAGAAGCTCGACGCCCAGACGATGGCAAGCCAGTTCATGCGCGCTCATCCGGAGATGTGGAAACAGTGGGTGCCGGCCGATGTCGCGTCGAAAATCCAGGCGGGTTTGACCAGCTGAGATCAGCACTACGGTCAAGGGCCAACGGCCCGTCACGGCGATCGATGCCGTGGCGGGCCGTTAGCCGGATACATCCGGGAACATACGATTAAGGAAAACCATAATAGCGCGCTACAAGGAAGCGACTAGACTGTAACCAAACGTAACTAAGTGTGTCCAAACGATAAATACACGGGGATAACACACGGGGCCAAAGTTGTTGGAGACGACAAAGTAGACGCGGCTCAAAGAAGTCGCGCGCGTTAGGGGGTAAATGGCCGCAGGCATACTGCGGCCATTTTTTTGCGCTGGCTTTCTGTCGTCTGTCGGCGGTTCATGAGGATGCCTCACTTCGCCCTGCAGTCACCATGATCTATCTCAATCCTGTCGCCGATCGGCGATGTTGTCGCACCAGCGGCTTCCTATACTTCATGTCACCCGGTTCCCGATTCTGATGTCGAAGCCGGCCTGCCGGATTCGACTCGCCGAAATGGTTTGATCAGGGTTTCTGGAGCACTGGCCCCGCACGGCTTCATGCCTGGTCGGTGTAGTTCGGTCCGTGCTGCATGCCCCGAAGAGCGTGGAACACGGCCACACTTTTGTGGGAGGACGACATGGCTACATACATTCAGTTGGTCAGCTGGACGGATCAGGGTATCCGCAACGCAAAGGACACCATCAAGCGGGCAAAGGCATTCGCGGAGGTCGCGGGTTCAATGGGCGTCAAGGTGAACAGCGTGTTCTGGACGCTCGGTCAGTACGACCTCGTGATTACGGTCGACGCCCCGGACGATGAGACGGTGACCCGCCTCGGATTGATGCTGGGGCAACTGGGCAATGTGCGCACCTCGACCATGCGCGCATTTGGCGAGACCGAAATGGCGCGTATTACCGACGGCCTGAAGTAACCCTTTACTGCCAGCGCCGGCATCAACGGACATCCATTGAGCGGAGATCCGGAGCATTCAGGTAGGCCGGCTTTAGAATGGTTCCTGTCATCGAACGATGTGGCGCCCGATTCCGATGCGCCGCGCACTCCAAACGACCATGAACCACGAACTTTTCCCGGCCTCGGAGCCGATCCAACCCGCGGACCAACCTGAATCCCGGAGGGACGATCAAAGGAATGCTCCAGGGGACACCACCGTCGCCTCGACAACCCTCGACCGCGCGCAGCTCGAGAAACTGCTCGCGGACGCGCCTCGTCCTACGGTCTTCGAAGACTGCGATTTTGAACTGGCCGATCTTTCGCGGCTTGACCTGAGTGGCTGCAAGTTCACACGCTGCTCGTTGGTCGAAGCGTCGTTTTTCGGGGCCACCCTGTCGGGAACCCAGTGGAGTAACTGTCGCGCCAGACAGGCGGACTTTGGCTCGGCCGACCTGCACGACGCCAGCTTTCGCGCCTGCGATTTCAACAACACGAACTGGCGCCGCGCCAAGCTGGCGTCAGTGTCGTTCCGGGAAAGCAAGCTCACCGGGGCTAATTTCGAACAGACGTCGACGCTGGGACTGCAGTTCTTCGAATGTCTGCTGATTGGCGCCGATCTGCGCGGCATCTCGTTCAGGAAAGCGACGCTGGAACGGCTGGATTTCTCCGATGCCGACCTGGGGGGTGCCGACTTTCGCGAGGCGGTCTTCGAGGGCGGCAGCCTGCGCGATGCGAACCTCAAGAATGCGCGCTTTGCGGGCGCCGATCTGCGCGACGCGGACCTGGGCGGCCTGCGGCTCACCGATGCCGCGCAGTTTCAGGGTGCCACCATCTCTCACGCGCAGGCTGCGCTGCTGGTGGCGGAACTCGGATTGCGGGTCGCGTAAGCGCTGGACCTCACGTCAACGTGGAGCGTCGCCTCACTCCGGCGCGCAGTAGACGTCGAACTTGATGAGCTTCGTCGGGCCGAACGTGTTGGTGATCGCGACGTCGGCGGCGTCGCGTCCACGCGCCATCAACACGCGGCCGATGCGCGGCACGTTGTTGCGAGGATCGAACGTCTGCCAGGAGCCGCCCACATACGCTTCGAACCACGCCGCGAAATCCATCGCGCTCCATGGCTCCGGTGTGCCGACATCGCTGATATAGCCGGTGCAGTAGCGCGCCGGGATGTTCATCGCGCGGCACAGCGTCACCGCGAGATGCGCGAAGTCGCGGCATACGCCCTTGCGTTCCTGCCAGGCCTGGAATGCGGTCTTGGTCGGCCGGGCGAAGTCATAGCCAAAGGTGATGTGGCGAAACACGTAGTCGCAGATCGCCTGCACGCGGTCGCGTCCCGGAGGCGATTTCCCGAACAGCTGCCACGCAACGTCAGATAGCAGATCGGTCTCGCAGTAGCGGCTACCGAGCAGGAACACGAGACATTCGTCCGGCAACGCTTCGACCGGGACCTGATAGCCATAGGGCTCGAGTGTCTCGGGACGGTCCGAGATGTTGAGGAGCGCCGTCGTGGACAGCGAAATATACCCCTGGGGCGCGACGATCCTGCTGCACAAATTGCCGAAGCCATCACGGTACTGGGTGATCGGCACAGGCGGATCGACTCTCAGCACGTCGGCGCTCAGAACATCCTGCACGCGGGAATAGTGCGTGTTCAGCATCAACAACATCGGTGTCGGCTGCGCGCACTCGTAGACCAGTTCATAGCCAACGCGGAGTTTCATCGGAACAACCTTGATATGGCGCCGGTGCAGGGTGGGTGTCAGTCGTGTTCATTACGTTGCGGCGATGGGCCAACACCGAGACGGCCGGACGAGCCGTCATTCAATGCGTGAATCAGCAGCTGCGTCACTTGCTGAAAGCTCCCGGTCAAAGCCGGATCGACGCCGTAGCTCGCGGTCAGCAGGGCACCTGGCTCCAGGTAGTCGACGCACACGGGCGCCGTGCCCTCCTGCCAGACCACAGCCTTGAGCGGCAACTCCAGCGCCGCGTGAGGATGGGCGACCATGATCGGCGTGCCGCCTTTCGGGTTGCCGAACAGGATCAGACGGGTAGGGCGCAGGGCTGTGCCAGCCTTTTCCGCGGCGGCGGCCTGGTCGATGTCGGCGAAGATGGTCATGCCGCGAGAGGTCAGCGCCTGCGTAACGCGTTCGACTGTCGCATCGAAATCGAAGCGGCTTTGCAGCTGGACGACGTAGGATGGGGTTGAGTCGGTGGACATGGCGCCAATGACCTCCATAGGGACAGCACGAGATGTAGCCGGCGGAAAGATAGTGGTCCACGGGCTACGGACTGTCAATTTCCCCGCTCCTGCGTGCGCCGTATGAGAGCGAGACCGGATGGCGAGAGCGGCTTTTGCGACGCAACAGGCGCGGCTTCCCGTTCGGGCACGAAGAATGCCTCTGACTGCGGGTCAGGATCCATGGATCAATGAGGACATTATGGAAATCAAATCGACAGCGTGGTTCCCCCTGAACAAGCATGCACCCGTCCGTGATGGCTGGTACGAGGTTCAGCTGGTGAACGGAAACACGGCATTTGCCAAGTTCGGCGACGGCGAGTGGAGCGAAACACCGACGCTAGTTTTTACACACTGGCGTGGTTTGTCTTCCGATCCTGCCAGGTCTGACGAAATGGAAACGATCGACGCGGACGTCACGGCCGCCGAAGGCGTGCGCGCCGCGTGGAACGCGTTCTTTCCGGGACTACGCGACGAGCAGCACAAACATTAAACGAGGTGCTTCGCCAGATACGTGCGCTTGACGGCCATGCGGTGGTCTTGCAACGGACTTGCCATCACCTGCCACGCGCACGCATCAGTTTTGATCCGGCGATGCTACCAGCCCAGAGCGTCGCTGCTTTCCCCACGACCGCCCGCCGCGCAGAAAATGCAGCCAGCCAAGCGTTGCGCCAGCATGCCGTATCAACTGGAAGGTGAACGGTTCCGCAACTGCGGCGGCCATTGCCATCCACAGGCTCGATCCAGCGCGATCGCCGGTCCAGCGCCGGTATAGATGCACGCACCAGAGATAGAACGCCAGGTCGATTGCCGTTTTCAGACCGATTACGCTGAAAATCGACAGCACGATCGCGCCGTGCCCGCCAAAGACGAACCCGAGCAGCAACGCGAACGCCGTCAGCCCGTAGATCGGCTGCATGGTGTCGATTGCCTTGACCGGCAGCATCAGCATGCCTAGCACGCCGTAGCGCGGATTGCCCGTCATGTCGCGATTCCAGTATTGGGTCTGCAAAAAGCCTGCAAACCAGCGCCGGCGTTGCCGAAGGAAACCGCCGAGCGTACCGGGCGCATCCGTGCGCCCATGCGCATTGCCGACCACGCGCACGTCCCAACCGAGCCCGTGGTCCACGGAATGACGACGTAGCCGGTGAATCAACTCGTAGTCTTCCACCAGACATTGCGGATCGAAGCCGCCCACCGTAATCAGCGCGTCGCGTCGGAACGAAGCGAATGCGCCCGAGACCAGCAGCAGGCTGTCGGCACGCATCCACGCAAACCGTGCGATGAAGTTTCGCATGTATTCGTACGTCTGAAACCACTGGAATAGCCGGCCCGACACGGTTTTGCTGCACACCGGCACGAGGATGCCCGCTGCCGCCACCAGTTTCGGACTAGCGGCGAACGCGGCACGCATCGCAGACGTGGCGTCGTCGGCGAGCAGAGTGTCGGCATCGACCGTCATCACCGTTTCGGTTGTCATCTGCACGATCGCGGCATTCAGCGCACGCGCCTTGCCGCCGTGCGGCACACGCAGCCAGTAGAGATTCGGGTGGAGCGAACTCGGCGCGCTCAGCTCGCCCTCGACGGGCGCAGTCAGCCCGAAGCGGCGGGTGAGCAACTCGTGTGTGCCGTCGGTGGAACCGTCGTCGGCGATCACGATCTGTGCGGGACCGTGGGTCTGCTTCAGCAACGCGGCGAGCGTGACGGGCAGGACGGCCGCCTCGTTATGCGATGCGACGATCACGCCCATACCTGGCAGGTCCCGGGCGGCATGCGGGTCCAGAGGGTTCCCGGGCGCTTTCACCGGCCGGACGAGCGGCAACGTTTTCAGCGTGACGAACCCAAGCAGCAGCGTGTCGTAGACGACATAGGCGATACCTGTCGACCACGCTACCACGCCATGCAGAAAGAACGCGCGCGCGAACAGGACGAGCCACAGCACGGCGACGCTGCAATGAATCAGCACGCCGAGGAACGTGGCGGGACGCGGCAGGATGCGCGGCGATGCGAGCGCCAGCGCTTCTTCCAGCACTATCTTTCGACGCTTTGCACAACTGTTCGCAGCCGCTGCGGAACGCGCCGTTTCGACGGGACATTCGACTTCGGTTGTCACGGCACCATCCGCTTCAGGACAGATTGACGGTCGATCCATTGATGTTTCAGCGCACCGCCGATATGCATCGCCAGCAACGCATACAGTGCGTAACCGAGCCACGTATGCAGCGCGCCGAACTGGTCGTGCAGCGGTTCTTTCACGGCGGAGTCGAGATTCATGATGAGACCGATGCGCGGCCAGGGGATCAGGCCGAATAGACTCATTGGATGCGTCGCGGCGTCTTTCCAGGCTGAATCGTGCATCCAGCCGGATAGCGGTAAGCCGATCATCAGCAGATAAAGCAGAAAGTGTGCGACATGGGCCGCGGCGCGTTCCCAGCGCGGAAAATCGCGCGGCAGCGGCGGCGGCCGGTGCGACACCCGCCACAGGATACGCATCAGCGCGAGGCCGAGTACGGTAATGCCGATCGACTTGTGGGTATCAATGACGGGGCGGACCCAGTCGTCCGGCAACGAATCCGCGCTCAGACCTAATATGACGTTGCCGATCATCAACATTGCGATGATCCAGTGAAGAAGCATCGCGGGGCGGGTGTATTGCTGCTGAACCTGTGCCTGCGCGTCGCCTGAGGCATGGGTGTAGCGGGAATTGGCCTGAGTATTCATCGGTAGTTTCGTCTGGTCGGTGTGAGCGTCGATGAAAGCTGTGTGAAAGAGAGTGCGTAGAACCTGCAGTGAGCCCGGCACGTTCTACATGAGAACACTGGGACCCGCTGCTTTATTCCCAGACGTTCGACCAGCGGATTTCCGGATATTTCACTTCGGCGGGCGTGCGGAGCCGAACATCGCGCTTTTTTCAGGCTTTCTGTCATTAATCGGGACGTCGAGCGACTCAATATCACGGGCGCTCCAGCTTCGACGGTTCCGGCATGAAAACGTGCGGAGCGGTATCGAATGACACGCGGGGCGGTCTAAAGGTTCAGGGGGCATGGGTTCATGGGGTCCATGACCCTCGACACTTCCGGATGAATATCATGAAACGCACCAAACGGATTTTCCTCAAGGTATGTGGCCTCGCGGCGCTCACGGGAGGGACTGCCGCATGGCGTCTGTTTCGCGCCGCGCCAGCGTATGCCGCGACGAGCGCGTCCTACGAGGTCACCCATACCGACGCCGAATGGCACAAGTTGCTGACCGACGCGCAGTACCACGTGCTGCGCGAGGCGGGGACGGAGCGTCCCTACAGCAGTCCGTTGAACGACGAGCATCGGATGGGTATTTTTTCCTGCGCGGGGTGCAAACTTGACCTGTTTTCATCGAAGACGAAGTTCAACAGCCACACGGGCTGGCCGAGTTTCTGGCAACCGCTGGACAACGCCGTCGTGACGCAGACGGATACGTCTTTCGGCATGACGCGCGATGAAGTGCATTGCCGTCGCTGCGGCGGACATCTGGGGCATGTGTTCGATGACGGGCCCAAGCCGACGGGTTTGCGGTATTGCATGAACGGCCTTGCGATGACCTTTACACCCAAGGCGGTGTGAAGCGGATGCTTATGACGGGCTTTCCGTTTTCATTTTCCTGCTTCCAGTCAACAACCGGTCCCGCGCCCGGCCGCGGCTTACGCAAAAGTGGCGCCTTGAACGAGGACGTGCATCATGAAGTTTTTGACTCAACCTGCTGGCAAATCGACTCGCTCACGGGTCGTGGCCGTCGCAATTTCGCTGGGACTGTGCACCGTCGCGCTGACGGTGGCAGAGCGGCCAGCGTTGTCCGCCGAATCGGCCGTAGTCATCGCACCTCCTGCCGTGGATGAACCGGCAACGGGCGCGCACACCGAATCGGCGGTACTCGCGGGCGGATGCTTTTGGGGCGTGCAGGGCGTGTTCCAGCACGTGCGCGGCGTGACCAACGTGGTGTCCGGCTATGCGGGCGGCGAGCGCGCCACGGCCGAATACGAAACCGTCAGCACCGGACAGACCGGCCACGCGGAATCTGTGCAGATCACTTACGATCCGTCGCAGATCACCTATGGCCGCCTGCTGCAGGTCTATTTTTCAGTCGCGCATGATCCGACGGAGTTGAACCGCCAGGGGCCGGATTCCGGCACGCAATACCGCTCGGCGATCTTCCCGGCCAACGACATGCAAAAGCGCATCGCGCAAAGCTACATCGCCCAGCTCGACAAGTCGCACGCCTTTCCGGCGCCGATCGTGACGAAGACCGACCCGCTCAAGGCCTTCTATCCCGCAGAGGGGTATCACCAGAACTATCTGACGCTTCATCCCGACTCAATGTACATCGTCATCAACGACATGCCGAAGATAGCGAATCTGAAGCGCCTGTTTCCGGACCTCTATCGCGACAAGCCGGTCCTGGTGTCGACAGCGTCGAAATAAAGACCATGAGGCTGCGGCGGTTCAGATCTCGTCGATGAATTCGTCGAGAAAGCGCCGCGGCCGTTCCTGTCTGAGCTGTGTGAGGCGGCTTCCTGTCGCCGATCGTATGCGCGACTGCGTCAACCCTTGCTGCACTGCCGCCCATCGACGCCAGAATCGGCGTTTTTCCATACCCGCTGAAGATGCGAAGTATCGTGCGAGCCGTCGCCTGGATTCGTGCTCGCGTTGGGCATCATGTCCTCTGCAAGGGTTTGGAACGGGGCGAACGCGGCAGCAACGGTCATAAGTGTGTGATTCCGGTAAGGGGCAAAACCCCCATTTTCACAGGAAGTGTGGGAGGGCACGCACAACGCATCAAGAGCGACCTCAAGCCGGGCGCGTGAGAGCCGATATTCTGGATGACATTACCAAGTGATCCACGCCAGTCATCTGATTGCGGCGAAAGGACTGATCCGCCATGTGCTACGACCTCTATTTTTCTTTTGTGACTCAGGTTGCCCGTCAGGAAATCGAAGCGTGGTTCAGGAAGCGCAGGAACTACGAAATCAACGATAGCGCGGTGTACCGGAACGGCGACACAGGCGTGTATTTCGTCTTTGCATTTGAGCGCGACGAATCGCAGCCAGACGTCCTTAAGCGCATCGCGTTCAATCTGAACTACTTCCGGCCTCACGTATTCGGCCTCGAGGCCGAGCCGGAGGTTCGCGCATTCGTCGAACGATTCAGGCCGCAGATCGAAGATCCCCAAATGAACGGGATGGGCACAGGTCCCTATTCGACGGAAGGGTTCCTTGCGGGCTGGAACCGCGGCAACGCGTTCGGCTATGAGAGCATCCTGCCGCGACAGAAAGCGCAGGCTGCGTGTGTGTCCCTGCCCGAAGCGAAGCTCGAGGCAATCTGGCGCTGGAACCATGCGCTGACCGACGTGCAGTCGGAACTCGGCGAATCGGTGTTTGTGCCACGCATCATGATGTTCAAGGTGGACGGCGCACTGCGCTCAGTCGCTGTGTGGAGCGATGGCATTCCGACCTTGCTGCCTGAAGTCGACACCGTGCTGGTCTATCGCGACGAACTCGCGCCGAGGCCTCTGTTTCGCCAGAAGGTGAAAGACCACTGTCTGATTGGACACGAGCATCTGGATGGCACGCTGGCTGCATTGAGCGACGAGGGCTACGCGCTCAAAGTCCGCATCCCAACGTATGTTCAGGCGCCGAAGAGCGTGCGGTCGTTTGTCGGCGGGCTCAGGAGAACGACGGCCCGCCTGGAAGGCGTGGCCATGGATGGCGTGCTGAGCGAGGAACTGGTCGAGCGGTATCGAGGGTAACGAGGATGGATCGCGGACGCCATGCCGCGGTTGCCTGCGCTGCATACGGCGATGGTTAGTCGTTGTGCGTCAGATACTTGGGGTGAGTGTGCGCAGGATATCCACAGCCTTGCCAACAAAATGTGGGGATAAGTCGAGCGCGCTGCCAGCAACCCTCGAAGGTCGCCGGCAGCGCGTGGCCTCGCCGTTGCGGACGCTGCCGCGAGGCAGGCGAGGCATCAGGCTGTGCCGGTTCAATACCCGCGCCAGCCGTCGTGACGCTCGCGCCATTCATGTTCGCGCCACTCGTCGCGGCGCCATTGACGCTCGCGCCACTCGCGTTCATGCCATTGACGCGTCCGCCAGTCTTCATAGCCGACGTAGCCGACCGGCACAGGAGCGGGCGCGACGTACACAGGCGGCGCGGGCGCATACACCACAGGTCCGGGCACGCCGAGCCCGATAGCGACATCGACATGCGCCGATGCCGCCGATGATGCTGCCAGCACGGCAAGACCAAGTGCTGCTCCAAGGATCTTCTTGTTCATCTGTTTCTCCTTGCACATCGAGTGCGGTGTTGGTGACTACGGCTCGAAGTCTATGAGTCGCCGTCAGACACAGGTGAAACAGCGATGCGTCAATCGTAACCCGACGTAACGGCTATATTGCCCGCTACAGCCCGTGCGGCGGCCTTCTGGCGATGAAGTCGATTTCGACGAGCGCGTCGCGCGCGAGACCGGTTACGCCGATGCAGGTCCTCGCAGGCAGCGCGTCGTTTGGGAAATACGCGCGGTACGTATGGTTCATCGACGCGTAGTCGCGCTTGAACCCGGTCAGGAAAATGCGTGCGGCGACGACATGTTCCAGGCCGAGATCAAGGCCCTGAAGGACGAGTACCAGGTTGTCCATCACGCGTTTTGTCTGAGCGACGACGCCTTCGGGTAGTGGGGCCTGGTCGTCGTCGGGCGAGGTGGGCATCTGGCCCGTGAGGAACACCCAGCCATCGGATTCGGTGGCATGGGAGAAGGGCCCGACGGGCGTCGGTGCCCCTGGCACCATCCAGAATTTGAGGTCGTGGCTCATCGCTGTCTCCGTTGTTGATCGGCAGGTCCTTACGTGGAGCATGCCGCACGTTAGCGCGCCAAAAACCCGGCTGCTGGCGGGGGCCGCCTTAGTTTGAGACGGATATCGATAACCGTTTTGCGTCATGCACTTGCCGCGTGTGCAACCAGGTTGTCCACAGCCTTGTGAACAATAAGTGGGGATAAGTCCAACGGCGACGGGCTGGACGGGGCCGCTGTAACGGAACGTCATTTCCCGCATGCTACGATGGCTCGCAACGTGATTCAGGACGGACTGGCAATGGCAACCCTCTACGACTTGCTCGGTGTGCACGAAAACGCCACCGCGGATGAAATCAAGCGCGCATACAGGAAGGCGGCGATGCGGTGGCATCCCGACCGCAACGCCGGCCGTGAGGATGCCGCACGCGCCGCGTTTCAGGAAATCAAGGATGCGTACGCCATTCTTTCCGATGCGTCGCAACGTCAGATCTATGACGCGGTTTTCGCCGAGCAGATGCGCGGCTGGGAGAGCACGCGGCAGCAGGCCGAACGCGAACAGGCCGAACGCGAGGCCGCCGCCCGGGCTGCCGCCGAGGCTGCCTATGCCGAAATGGTCGCGCTGGCGATGCGCTTTGCCGAAGAGAGCTACAACCGCGATGTGGTGTTCGGCGTGCTGATCGGACACGACTGCGAGGTTCAGCAGGCGGCCCAGATCGCCGATAGCGTGCTGGCCCTCCATGCGTCGCGGCAAGCCGCCGTCGCGCCTGCGGCTTCGGTCGCTGAGGTATCGCAGGAGCCGGCGACCGCTTCCGCGACGGGCGACGCTCATCCGCACAAGGCTTTCGCGAATCCCATCGGGACCCTGTGGTATCAGTTTCTGAGCGGACTGCGGCTTTGATCGGGCAGCGATGCCCGGGTCATGGATGACATGCATCGAGATCCAGTTAGCGCTACGGTGACTAAAGGCGGGTTTTCAAGTCTGAACGTTCTTGATCGTCTCACTCATATGACGTAGTGCGGCGGGTTTCGATTCGTCTGCAGGAATGCTCGCGCAGCGGGCGTGCGACGTCTCACGTTAACTCGCATCCGCATCAGGAGACGCCAGGTGAACATCGATTTCCACTATGGCGTGGTGTACATCGTCGCGCGTGTCGGCGGTTTGCCAGCCGGGCAGGCCTTGACGGTAGCCCACGCCTGCCAGTACGTCGACGACGCGACCACACCGGGAATCCTGCGGTTTTCCGGGGGCGAGATCTTTGAGCGCTTCGCGACCGCTCACAAGCTCTTCGACTATTCCAATACGGAAGATGACAAGAACCGCCTTGTGTGGACGCCATTCCATTTCCTGCCCGCCGGCGAGGGCGATACGTTGAAAGAACGGGCGGTGTGCCGTCCCGATAGCAGCGTTGCGCGCGATGTGGTTCGACGCGCGATTCGACAAAGGCAGGCGGATAACGCGCTACATCGCCTTGGCGTGACGCTGCACAGCTACGTCGATACCTGGGCGCATCAGGGGTTTTCCGGAATCGAAAGCGACCTCAACCGCGTTAAGAGCCTGAATGCCGAGAACTGCACCCATCAAAAGTGGCTGTCGCATCTTGAGCAGATGACCCGGCATCTCATCGAAGATATCCAGCGTGACGTGCTGGCGAGGGCATTGCCCTTGGGCCACGGCGCTGCACTGCACTATCCCGACCTGCCTTCGGCAAAGTGGAGCTACGTCGACGGCAAAGGCGATCTGATTGAGAGGAGCAATCCCGAAGAGTTCATCAGCGCGGCCGATATGGCATGCCGCGCCGTTCAGTCATTCGTCGAGGGACGAGAAGATTTCGAGTCTCAAGCGGGGCTGCCGGCGGATGTAAAGGCAGCGCTTTATAAGCTGCTTGCAAATAACAATAACGACGACGAGCTGCTACGGCTTCGCAAAGTGTGCGAGTCCGTGCTGGAAGGTACGATACCCGGCCTGAAGGAGCGCATTCCCGACTATGTCGCCAAGGGAGTCGATTCCTGGAAATTCATCGCGACGGGCTTGCAGTCCGATGACGACGGTGACTTTCCGCCGGCATGGACGCCTGCCTTTGAAAATAGCGATTACCGGCGCTTTCATGATGCAGTGAAAGAGCACCGCTTTGTCGTCACGCAGGAGATCCTGCCCGCTCACGGATTGCGTATCGCCTGAACCTCTCAGACGGCGAGTAGCGGCGGCGCTATCTGCACTCGATGGCGCGCAGCACTTTATTACCGGGTCTTTCTCATTCAAAGCCAGGCTTCAAGGGAATTCGCTTTAACTTCGTGGGCCTTAAAGCAGAATGCCTTATTGGTCTGCGCGAGCGAGCCGTAAGCAGGTCTTATCAGGCTGGACACAACGCACATTGACACGAATCCGTTGCGTCAAGGCGCCATTAATTCGATGATTTTCTGTTACCTAAGCGTTACCCGTGGCATAGTGCGTCCATTCAACCCAAAAAGGAGGCGCATATGGCCACGCTCGAACAGATTCAGGCACGCATGAAGAAGCTTCAGGTTCAGGCCGAAGCTCTCATCGCCAGACGCGCACAGGCCGCCCTTGACCAGATTCGCGAGCTCATGCTTAAGCATGGCTTGACGACACAGGACATCGAGGCAAAGGCAAAAGCCCGCAGGGAGCGCGTAAAGGCCGCAAGCGGACGCATTGTCAACGGCAAGGTTAAGGCTGCGGCGACCAAGGGCAAGTTGCCGCCTAAGTACCGTGATCCAAAGTCGGGCGCTACCTGGAGTGGCCATGCCCGGCCCCCGGCCTGGATCAAGAACGTCAAGGACAGGTCAAAATTCCTGATTGATGCCGCAAGCGCTGCGGCCGATACGGCAGTTGTTGCCAAGGCGAAAGTTGCCACAAAGAAGAGCGCTGCAAAGAAGAGCGCGGTGAAGAAAGTGGCAGCGAAGAAAGTTGCTTCAGCCAAAAAGGCTGCAGCCGGAAAGAGCGCGGCTGGCAAACCGATGGCGAAACAGCCCGCTGCGAAGAAAGGTCCCTCGACAGCAGCAGTCAAGGCAAAAGGCAGGAAGCCTGCCGTGAAGAAGGCCGCTGGCGGCAAGTTTTCGGGCTCGGTGGAGGCGGCTGCCACCTCGGTGGCCTGACCTGCGTCGTCCTGTATGCGGCGCGTCCACCTGAAGGGCGCGCCGTGCAACGCCCCTTTATGTATGGTCGCCGCCTGAACCACGACCTTCCGGTCGCAGGTAAGCGGGTGCTCCTGACCAGGCAAGGCGGCCGCATAGCGCAGTTACCCGCACGCGCTGAAGTCACGATTCGTAACATCTCCCGCATAGCGCCGTCGATAGCCTCCCTTGCCATGATTTTAAGGCTGGCTTAATTGTTTACGGCGACCATCGCTCAGTCCCTGTTGAGCCGCTAGCCCACCGGCGGCGCTTTCATCCAACGCGCGCATTTCACGGGGCGGTCGAAGTGAAACGATGCGTAGCCAAACGGAGGTCGACGATGGTTCAGGACGATGTGCGGAAACAGTTACGTGCGATGTCCAGCGCACAGCGCGGTTTTGCGACCCAGACATGCACGATATCCGAGGCGTTTGAGCCGCCCTGGGGGCGTCCGTACCGCGTCGTCGAATGGTCGCTGCCGACCGAGCCGGACGCGTGTCGACGTGTCGTTCCGGCGGAGAGCACGGCCGCGGAGATCATTGCAACGCTTTTGTCCCATGTGCCCGGCCGGCGTATCCGGCAATTGGGCGAAGAGATCTAGTGCAGTGTTCCGTTCTGTTTGGAACTTAAGCGCGAGTTGGCTCGAATGACCTTCTGCAGGATGTCGCGCGCGGTCTTGGTCCAGATGAATGGCTTGGGGTCGGTGTTGTGATGGGCGACGTATTCGCCGATGGCGGTCACGAGTTCGGGCACGCTGGTGAACACGCCGCGGCGCAACCGGTTCTCGGAGATGTCTCGGAAGAACCGCTCGACCATGTTCAGCCACGACGCCGAGGTCGGTGTGAAGTGCATGTTGAACCTCGGGTGCCTGGCCAGCCACTCCTGTACCGCCGGGTGCTTGTGCGTGGCGTAGTTGTCGGCAATCAGGTGCAGCGTCTTGCCCTTGGGCGTTTGGCGATCAATCTGGCGCAAGAACTTCAGCCACTCGGCATGAGTGTGTCGCTGCTGGCATTGGCCGATCACTTGCCCATCGAGCACGTTGAGCGCTGCAAACAGCGTGGTCGTGCCGTGGCGTTTGTAGTCGTGCGTCATCGTCTGCGCACGCCCCTTCTTCAGAGGTAAGCCAGGCTGCGTCCTGTCCAGCGCCTGTACCTGGCTCTTCTCGTCGCAGCACAGCACCAGGGCGTGCTCGGGCGGAGACATGTACAGGCCCACGATGTCTTCGAGCTTCTCAACGAATTTTGGGTCGCGCGATACCTTGAAGCCTCGAACGATGTGCGGTTTCAGCCCATTGGCTTGCCAATGCCGCATCACGGTGCTGGCGCTGACGCCCAGCTCGGCAGCCATCTTGCGCGTGCTCCAGTGCGTGGCTGCCATGGGCTTGCTTTGCGTGGTCAGTTCAACCAGCTTCTGAACGTCTACCTTCAATGGCGGGGCGCCGCGCGGCAAGTCGCGTTCGATGCCTTCAAGGCCAGACTCAACATAGCGCTCGCGCCAGCGCGAAACCTGCACGCGACCAATGCCCAGTTGCTCAGCGATGTCCTTGTTCTGCAGGCCCTGTGCGGCCAGTAGAACAATTCGTGCGCGCTGCGACAGACGCACGCTCGTCCGCTTGGAACGAACGAGCTTGGTCAACTCGGCTTCCTGCTCCTCGCTCAACACAACAACCGGCGCAACTCGCAATTGTTTTCTCCAATCCAAACCGAAGTAGAGCATTGGAGCGACACAATTCATTTAAGTTCCACCAAGAATCGAACGATACACTAGATTGTGAAAAGCAGATGGCCCGCAAAAGCGGGCCATCTGCTTTGACACGAGCGTTTCGGCGGGTTACAGCGGCTGGATGTTCGCGGCCTGCTTGCCCTTCGGCCCCTGCTTCACTTCGAAGCTCACTTTCTGGTTTTCCTGCAGCGACTTGAAGCCGCTTCCCTGGACTTCAGAGAAATGTGCGAAGAGGTCTTCGCCACCGCCGTCCGGCGTGATGAAGCCAAAACCCTTTGCATCGTTGAACCACTTCACAATACCTGTTGCCATTTTTAATCCAGTAAATGTTTTGCGTTTTTCGCGGGCGCCGTGTTTCACAAACCGTGTTTTACAGCCTGTCGCACAGCACGACAGAATCGCGAAGCGTGAGTTGTACCACGCCTTTGTGACAGACGCCAATCAGCATGTTTACGGGTAGTGCGCAGTCCGCATTTGCGCCGTCTTTCTGCCCGAGGACGGGAAGAGGGGCACAGTAGGGTACACTGCGCCTCACTTTCCAGGAACTACATGACAGATTATCGGCAGGAAGAACTAACCTCATTCTGGGGGCGGTTGACCCCTTACCTCGCAATACTTGAGTCGAAACACAAAGGCGGCGCGGAGCCCATCGGACGCGTGACGATCGACACGGACGACCAGCAGGCCTTCGTACTTCACACGACCGATCTAAAGGCCTTCGACGACACGTCGGACACGCCCACGGGGCAAAGCGCAACGTACTCGCGCTTCAGGGTTGAAGGCACCGGCTGGGGACCTTGGCTCGGAAAGGCTTATCAGTAGGTCTTGCAGACATCAACTTCCGACGAAACGCAGCGCGTGGGCCGCTACTCTACGCTGCGCGGTTTAGCCTGTCTGGGAGCAAAGCTTCTTAGCGTCACTTCCTCGCGGCTTTCATCGGCAGGCCGCGCTCCGCGCACTCTGCCCGGAGGTTTGCCCGCAGGCTGCCACGACGGCTCGACAGGGTATCCGCGTCGCTGCCATGCATCCAGCCCGCCCTTCAGCGCGCGTATCCGTTTGAAGCCCTTGCGGTACATCTGTTCGGTGATTTCCCTTGCAGCCGCATCGTTCGGGCAGACGCAGTAGACAACGATGTCGTGCGCGAGCAGCGCGTCGTTCACCCTGTCGGGCGAACCCAGATCCAGAGGTAAGGCGCCGGGTATTTGTCGTGACTGCTGATTTCGAACGGCTTCCGGCCGTGCGTCCAGAATGACGGGTGGCGAAGCTGAACGCATCATCGTCTGAAGCTGTTCGGGTGAGATCCCTGCGCGCGCAGGCCAACGCCGGAACTGCGGTGCCGTGCGTAGTGAGTATCGCATGGGGTAGGACAGGCGCGGAGCGTCCATTCGGCACTACGGTAGGTTCGGAATATTCGACAGGCGGGTCGAAGCGTTCGAGCCCCGCATGCGGCGAGCGGCGCGCGCACTGTCGCGATCCACATGAATCGCGTCGCCGACGGATCGCCGCACGGGATGACAGGACGGGCGCACCCGCCAGACCACAATGCCGGGCAAGACCGCAATTCGATTTCCTTTTCGTAGTGGCGGGCCCGGCGGATCCACAGGATCTCACTGACTGACTTTTGCCTGTTTGGCGGTATCGTCAGGCGACATCGTTTTTGCACCTGTATCGGTTTCCCATGCGCTGCCGGTGATCTTGCCGGGCATCGCGGTCCACGGACTCGAAACAGGGTCGCCGTGGTAGGTCATGCCTGCCGTCGCGGCGCCGTGAGCGTTTCCGCCACCCGTTCCTCCCTGTCCGTTTCCTCCACCTTGTGCGAATGCAGCCGTCGAAAGGAAGACGGGCAAAGCGGCAGCGCAGGCCAGCATGACTTTAAACGTGACCATTTCCATGATGCTTCTCCGGCGAACCTCGCGCAAACATGCGTCAAGGTTGATACGCCGCCAGGGCAGGGCTCGTTGCGCGGCGGCGAAGCGCAGCGAGGCCCCTGAAGACAGAAGAAACGTCTACTTGATCGCGTTGCGGGAGGTACCGTCCAGCCGTCTTTCGATGCCCGAAATGACAGCGCAGTGCGGCAAGCTAACCTCTGGCTTCATGGGAGGTGCAGGCTTATTTCGGCATCAACACCTTGTCGACCACCATGATGACGCCGTTGCTTTGGAAGACGTCGTAGGTGGAAATGGCGGCGGTATGTCCGGCTGCATCCGCGACGACGATGTTGTGCGGGCCGTTTTCGGAGAACGTGAGTGTCTCGCCGTTGACCGTCTTCAGCTCGGCTTTGCCGCCGCCGGCTTTGATCGCCTGGTCCAGTTTGCGAAAGTCATAGCGCCCGGGGAGGACGTGATAGGTCAGGATGCTGGTCAGCGTTGCCTTGTTTTCAGGCTTGACGAGGCTTTCGACCGTGCCCGGCGGCAATGCTGCAAACGCTTCATTAGTCGGCGCGAAGACGGTAAACGGACCAGCGCCTTTCAGTGTGTCCACAAGGCCCGCTGCTTTGACCGCCGCGACTAGCGTCGTGTGGTCGGCAGAGTTCACCGCGTTATCTACGATGTCTTTCGTGGGGTACATCGCCTGTCCGCCCACCACCACCGCCTCGCCGGCCGCGAAGGCGCTGGACATGGCGATCGATAACGCGACGGCAGAGCATAGGGTCGAGATTTTCATTGCAGATCTCCTGAAGATGCAACGCGTGATTGCGCTGCCCTGACCGCATATACGGGGGATGTGGAGACCTGGATGCAGTAGAAACACAGACGGCTTGTTGCGGAGGTGGCCGGCGCCACCGGCCCGCCACTCCCTCTATGTGTTCGTGGCGGGCGCCGGCAAAAATTGCCTCAGGGGTTGGCGATTTCCACGTTTCCCGCCATATCGCTCTTGACCTGGGGCGGCCCCGCGAAGCGGTTGCGCACGCCAAGGCCATACCAGCAGAGGGCCATCACGGCGATCAGCATCAGGCTGATGTACAGCACCTTCTGGTTGGGCGGTTGAATCCCGACATACACAAGCACCGCGCCACCCAGCACCGCAAGCAGCGCAATCGGTTTCGACCACATGCCGAGGTTGAACGGTCCCTTGCGCACCCACGTCTTGCCTTCCGCGCCAAGTCCAGCCGCGACAGGCATCACGTACGACACATACAGGAACACCGCGCTGCCGGTCGAGAGCACCGCAAACGCGTCGCCATAAAGCGTCGCCGCGATGGCGAGGATCGCTGAAGTCCAGATTGCAGCGCCCGGCGTGCAATGCCTGTCGTTGACTTTCTTCAGCCAGTTCGATGCCGGCAATCCGCCGTCGCGGGCAAAGGCGTACATCATCCGCGAGCACGAGGTCAGGCACGCAAGGCCGCACAGATAGTTCGACAGGAAAATGCCGATACCAAGCGGCACGCGCAACCACGTCGGCAAGGTGCCCAGCAGCGCGTTGAAGAAGCCGCCGCCAGCCTTGACGCCTTCCTTGATGTCCGGCATCACGAGCAGGAACGCGCAGACCATGATGTAGCCGAACAACGCCGACCACCACACCGAACGCAACATACCCTTCGGTACGTTGCGCGCGGCATTGTGCGTTTCTTCGGAGGTGTGCGCCGAGGCGTCGAATCCCGTGATGGTGTAGATCGTCAGCAACAAGCCGGAAAGAAACGCTGCAAACATGCCTTGCTTAGGCCATGCACCGCCGTCGAAGCCTGTGAAGTTGGTGAAGTCGACAAGCCGGCCAAAATCGAAGGGCGTCTTTGAAAAGCCGAGCAGCGCAAGCGTCAGTATCACGGCGATCGCGAAGATCAGATAGCCCGAGATATCGGTCAGGAGCGTCGTGATCTTGATGCCGCTGTGGTTAAGCCATGCCTGGCTAAGCGTTACCGCCGCAATGAACGCGGTCTGATGCCAGAACGTCAGCGAGTCGGGATTAATACCGAGAAGCGGCGCAATCAGGGTTTTGAAGAACGGATCGTAGACGCCAAAATTCACCGACGCGACCACGAAAATCAAACCCAGCAGATTGAACCACGCCGTCGCCCAGCCCCAGCCCTTGTTACCGAGAATCGAGCTCCAGTGGTAAAGGCCGCCGGCCGTCGGATAGGACGAAGCAATCTGCGCCATCGAAGCCGCGACGACCATCGCGAAGAGTGCGCCCACCGGCCAGCCGATGCCGATCGACGCACCACCAGCAGCGCTCAGTGCCTGCGGAAAGGCGGTGATGCCGCCCGCGAGGATACAGATGATCGAAAACGAAATCGCGAAGTTCGAAAAGCCGCTCATGCGGCGGGCGAGCTCCTGCCTGTAGCCCATGCTTTGCAGTTGCCTTGCGTCATGATCAAGCGCGGCTAGATCGCCGGCCTTATAGACTGGTTCCATGATTTTCCTCTTGCCAGGTTGGACTGCAAAGGTTGAAGAACAAGAAAGCACACCGGCGAAAACGACCGGAGCGCGGAACACCATTGCTGCGGACTAACGACACGGGCACTCGCTGTCGTCGCCGTCGAATCATCCCGGGGACGCTACGCGAGCATCACTCGAACTTCGCCATGACATGACGCACGCAGGTGTAGTCCTCAAGTGCGTAGACCGACATGTCCTTGCCATAGCCCGAGCGCTTCATCCCACCGTGCGGCATTTCGCTGACCAGCATGAAATGCGTGTTGATCCATGTGCAGCCGTACTGCAATTCAGACGCGACCTTGTACGCCTTGCTGACGTCGTGGGTCCACACGGAGCTCGCGAGCCCGAAGTCCGAGTCGTTGGCCCATGCGATCGCCTGCTCGGTGTCGTCGAAGCGGGTCACCGAGACCACGGGACCAAACACCTCGCGCCGCACGATTTCGTCTGTCTGCTGTGCTCCCGCAATGACCGTGGGCTCATAGAAGAAGCCGCGTGAACTGGCTGCCTTGCCGCCTGTCGTGACTTCGATATGGCTCTGGCTCGCGGCCCGCTCGACGAAACTGGCTACGCGGTTTCTCTGGCGCTCCGAAATGAGCGGGCCCATTTCGACGCCTTCCATGTGCTGCTCGCCAAAGCGGATCGTGCTGACCGCGCTGGAAAGATCCGCGACGAGCTTCTCGTAGATCCTGGGTCCTGCGTACACGCGACAGGCGGCAGTGCAGTCCTGCCCGGCGTTGTAGTAACCAAACGTGCGGAGTCCTTCGACGACCTGCACGAGGTCGGCATCGTCGAAGACGATTACCGGCGCCTTGCCGCCCAGCTCCAGATGGGTACGCTTGACCGACCGCGATGCCGCCTCAAGAATTCTTTGGCCGGTCGAGATATCGCCGGTAATCGAGATCATGCGCACTTGAGGCTGCGCGATCAGTGGCGCGCCGACCGTTTCGCCGCGCCCGATGACAACATTGATGACGCCAGCCGGGAAAATCGTCGCGATGAGCTCGGCAAGCTTGAGTGTGGTGAGCGGCGTCTGCTCGGACGGCTTCAGCACCACGGTATTGCCGGCCGAAACGGCTGGCGCAAGCTTCCATGCGGCCATCATCAGCGGGTAGTTCCACGGCGCGATCGACGCCACTACCCCAAGCGGATCGCGTCGCACCATGCTGGTATAACCTGGCAAATATTCGCCGGCAAGCTGACCGTGCTGCGTGCGGCACGCGCCTGCAAAGAAACGGAACACGTCGGCGACAGCGGGGATTTCGTCGTTGAGGGCGGCCAGATAAGGCTTGCCGCAGTTTAGCGATTCAAGCCGTGCGAATTCGGTCGAGCACGCCTCGATGGCGTCGGCGAGCTTGAGCAGCAGGTTGGCCCGATCCCTGGGCACGGTCCTCGCCCACGCGGGGAAGGCCCGGTTCGCGGCGTTGACAGCCGCCTGCACCTGTTCCACCGAGGCCTCGGCGATACGCGCGATGGTGTCTCCGGTCGCCGGGTTTAGAACGTCTTCGACTGCGCCTTCACCGGGAACGAAGTCGCCGCCGATCAGGAGGCTGGTCTGCACGGTGTGTTCCATCTATCTGTCTCTCTTGACGGGTGAAATGAGTGCCGCGCCCGCTTTGGCGGCGCGTCTTGCTGCCGGTCATGCTGGTGCCTTTCGCTGTTTCAGAGTGCTTCGGTACTGCGCGGTCAGTGCTGTCTCCACGGTGGCGCCTGGTGGCGTTATCGCCGTGAAGTGAAACGAGGCTTCAGCCGCTGTCGTGAAGTACTGCGTGTGTGCTAACGCGTATTCGGTGCGCAAGAACCGTTTGCCGGATTGGCTATCGAGACATGCGCCAATTGATGAGTTCGTGAATGGATTCTAGGGTTGCGATTTTTTTGACGGCTAGCCCGAATTGCAGATATGAGCCATCGGCAAATCCGAACGATGTGCACCATTTGCGCGCATCGATGTGCACATATGCGGGTCGCAGCCGCGCGGTTTGTCGACCGAAGTCATGTGGGTAAGGCCTTTGGGGCGCCATGCAACTGACGCGGCGGAACCCGGCATAGATTGAAGCGTTCTGAGAAATGCTTGAGACCCGCGGGATTACCCTGTAGCCAGGCACGACGCAGTCACGTCGATTCGATAAAACAGAACGCGAATGGCGTTATATCGCGTTTCTAGATTGCAGATTTCGCGTGTCCGCGGGTGTGTTCGCGGGCCACGATGAGGAAATTCTGTGCCGTTTCGGACTGTGTGAGCCCGCGTCGCCAGGCGATCCCGATATCGACCCTGGGCATTTCCTCCATGATATTGCGCGCTTCGAGCCGGTCGCCGTCGAGTGACCACGGCCGATAGAGCACGTCAGGAAGAATCGACAGTCCGGAGCCGGTCGCGACGAGGCTGCGCACCGCCTCGACCGACGCCGTGCGCATCACCACGTTCGGCCTGAGGCCGGCGGCACGCCACCAGGCCGTGGTGCTGTCTTCGAGTTCGTCGACCTTGAGCATAATCATCGCTTCGTCGGCGATCTCACGCAGCGAAATGCTGCCGAGTCCCCGCAACGCGTGATTGGCCGGAAGCCAGAGCCGCCAGGCAGCGGTGACAAGCGATTCGGTTTCGAGTGCCTGAGTGTTCTCGATGTTCGACACGATCAGCACGGCCACATCGAGTTCGCCGTTCACCAGCAGATGCTCGATATATTCGCGCTGGTCTTCGATCACGTTGACCTGGACTTTGGGAAACACCCGCCGGTAGTGGTCCAGCAGATAGGGCAGGAAATAGCCCGTCACCATTGTGGTGACGCCGATATTCAGCCGCCCGCTCACGGTGTCGGGCCGTGATGACATCGCCTGCTGCGCGTTGCGCACGGTGGCCAGAATCTGATGCGCGTGGCGCAGAAACTGGTGGCCGGCATGCGTGAGCACCATACCGCGCGCTCGCCGCACGAACAGCTGTGCACCGAGTTCGGTTTCGAGGCCCTTGATGGCGTCGGTGACCACCGATTGCGAAATATTGAGCGATTGCGTCGCGCCCGTGATCGATTCCGCTTCGGCCACGGCGATGAAATAGCGCACGCTTCGGAGTGAGAGGGACATGGGGCTTCGATGTTGGCGGTAAAGCCCAGACTATAGCGGAGCCAAATCATATCGATACCACTCACGGCTGCCTTGTTCCGCTGACTCGACGCGCTGTTGACGACTCAGCGCGTACCCCGCTTCAAAAGAGTTGCTGCTGGCCCGACGTCAGCGTGAGGAAATCGTCCCGCAACAAAGGAAGGATCGCGTCTGCAATGGGTTGCAACTGGCGGGTCAGATAGTGCTCGTAGTCGATCTCTGAGCTTAGCGTTTCGAGCGGCTCCGGTCCTGAACCGGTCATTACGTAGCTTATCCAGCCGCCTCGTTGATATTGAAGAGGGCGTCCCTGCCTGCGATTGAACTCATCGGCGGCGCGCGCCGCGCGTACGTGCGGGGGCACGTTTCGTTCGTATTCGCCAAGCGGCCTTCGCAACTGCTTCCGGTAAACCAGCAACTCGTCGAATTCGCCAGTCAGCAGACGACGGACGTAGTCGCGGATGTATTCCTGATAAGGCTGCTCTTTGAAGATGCGCAAATACAATTCCTGCTGGAATCGCTGAGCGAGCGGAGTCCAGTCGGTGCGGACTGTTTCGAGTCCCTTGTAGACCACGTCCTCGCTGCCGTCAGGCAGGACGGTGAGTCCGGCATAACGCTTCTTGCTTCCCTCTTCCGTGCCGCGGATCGTGGGCATGAAAAATCGCCGATAGTGCCGCTCGAACTGCAGTTCAAGCGCGCTCTCAAGGCCAAATTGCTCCTGCAGGTCGCTTTTCCAGCGCTGATTGATGCGTTCAACGAGGGCGCGGCCAATGAGTGCAGCGTCTTCTTCGTTGTGCGCGTGCTTGAGCCTGACGAACGTCGAATCCGTGTCGCCGTAAATCACTTCGTAGCCTTCGGCTTCGATCAGCTCGCGTGTCCTGTGCATGATTTCATGACCCCGCATCGTAATCGACGACGCAAGGCGCGGATCGAAGAACCGGCATCCGGTCGAGCCGAGCACGCCGTAGAAGGAATTCATGATGATCTTCAGCGCTTGAGAAAGCGGCTTGTTCTGCTCGCGCTTGGCGGCTTCGCGTCCCTCCGAGATCTGGCCCACGATGGACGGCAGGCAGTGTTTGCCGCGCGAAAAGCGTGCGCCAAGAAAGCCCGGCACAGAGTCTCTACCTTCAGGATCGCGCGAGCCTTCCACCAACCCGACAGGGTCGATCAGGAAGGTGCGAATGATGGACGGATACAGGCTCTTGTAGTCCAGCACCAGCACCGAGTCATACAGGCCGGGCCGCGAGTTCATGACAAAGCCGCCTGGACTCGGCGCTCCCGCCACATCGCCGAGATTCGGCGCGACGTAACCCAGACGATGCATGAGCGGCATATAGCGATGAGTGAACGCAGCCACCGATCCGCCGCTACGGTCGGCGGGCAAACCCGTGACTGCGGCTCGCTCGAGCAGGAAGTGCAGAAGCTCCGCTTTCGCGAAGATGCGGGTCACGAGTTCGCAGTCTTTCAGGTTGTAGCGCGCGAGTGCCGGTTTGTCTTCGTCGAAGCGGCGCTGGATTTCATCCATCCTGTCGTAGGGATTGCTGCTCGCCTTGCCTTCGCCCAGGAGCGCTTGCGCCACGTATTCCAGGCTGAAAGATGGAAAGCTCCAGGTCGCGGATTTCAGCGCCTCGATGCCGTCGATGATCAACCGGCCCGCTGCGGAGGCGAAGAAATGGCCCTGGCTTTGACCATGCTCCCGCCATTCCATCACCGCGCCATCGCGGCCAAGACGCAGGGGGACGCGGTACTCTTCCGAATGCTTTTGCAGAACGCGCAGATCGAACTGCACGACGTTCCAGCCGATAATCGCATCCGGGTCATGAAGACGCAGCCAGTCATTCAGGCGCTCGAGCATTTGCGGGCGAGTGTCGCAGTACTCGAGATCGAAGTCGGGCGGATTGTCGTCGCCGTCGATGGGACCGTTGATCGGGCCGAGCATGTACACCTGGCGCTGACCACAACCCTCCAGCGCAATCGAATACAGTTCGCCCTGTGCGCTCGTTTCGATGTCGAGCGATACCAGTTTCAGCTTGGGGCGATAGTCCGGCGCGGGTTTCATTTCGCTGTTCAGCAGCGGGCCTTCGCCGTTTTCGGCGCCGCCGAACCAGATGGGTGCCGTCACGAAGCGCTCCATGATGTAGCGTTCGGGCGGCTGAATGTCCGCCTCGTAGATATCGACGCCACCCTGCTTCAGTTTTCTCGCGATTCCCGTGAGTTGCCGGTACTGCTGACAGTAGAGGCCCAGCACGGGCCGATGATGGAAATCGTGCAGGCCGAGCGGGCGCAGTTCGACCTGCGACTCACCGCGCAGCACGGTCTCCGCACGCTCTCGCTGTTCGGCGGGAATGAACGCCACCGACGGTTGTGGACGCAGCCGGATGCGCCGGGGCCCGCTGTCGGTTGCCAGCCAGAACTCCACCTCCGTTCCCGCGGGCGTGTCCCGCCAATGCCGGGTCAGAAGAAACCCCTGCCGAAGCTCAGTCAAAACCAGTACCTCGAAACGCCACGATCCTGAGGGATTTTACAGGCCGCGCCTGATTTGACGAGCCGCCCACGGGCGCCGACCAAGGTGTTGGCGATGTGTCGGGCGATGCGTCTGCGACGGGTAGTGATAGCGGCGGAAGCGAAACAGAACTGGATTTGCCGCGCGTGGCGAATTCGGCACCGGCAGGGTCTTTCGTCTCCTCGGGCGTTACGGCTCTGCACGGCTGGTGTGCGGACTTCTGACGGTGCCGCGACAACTGTACGCCTGCGCTGCCGCTACTGAAGACGGGTGCGGATTTCGCTGTGGTATCAAGCAGTTGCTGCCTATGTCACCAGGTTGTCCACACCCTTGCCAACAAAAATAGTGGATAAGTCTGGCGGCAGGCGAGACGCTTTGGGCAACTCCGTCGGTCAAGGTTCTGACGCGGGCGGCGCTTGCCCAGAGTGACCTTTCCATCAAGAAGATTAAAGATGCACATTTCGACCGCCCTCCGTATTGCCCAGGAAAGCGTGTCGATGCCGGGATGAACACCCGATCTGGGTGCGCGTCGAATCCCGTCCGCGAGCATTCAGTCGCTAGGGGGCGCAGCCATCGGTGAATCAGTCCTCATCGTCACCATGATGATGGTGTTCCCATCCACGGTGGCGGCCGTGGTCATGCCACCGGCGCTCGTCACCGTAATCCCCTTCATAGCGGTAACCGTAGCCGTAGACCGGGGCTGGCGCGTACACCACCGGCGGCGCCTGGTACACGACCGGTGGTGGTGCGACATAGACGGGGCCCGGAACACCCAGAAACACTCCGATGTCCGCATGAGCAAAAGCCGCGCTGGATGCGCACGCAGCGGAAATGCCCACTGCCAGAAAAAGGGTAGTGCGTTTCATGGAGTTCTCCTGCCCTGCTCACTTCTGGCGGGTGCCAGACAATGGCGAACGACGCGGATTTTAGAGGTGCCGCGCGAAAGCAGGTGCGGCTGATATGTCAATTCTGTAACTGGCAGTAACCCACTATGAGGTACTGCCGGTTCTGATAACGATTACGACGCGGTCAGGGAGTCGCCCGAGACATGGACGCGTTCGCCGACCTGGACCGTCGGCTGCGTCGGGTACGTGAAATTCCGGTAGCTGCCGTCCTGCATTCTGACCTGCACCTGATAGGTCGTCGCCTTGCGCACCGCATGCTCTATACCATTGCCGGCAAGCCCGCCACCGACGGCACCAGCAATCGTTGCCAGAACACGACCGCGTCCTCCACCGACCTGGTTTCCCAACAGCCCGCCAGCGACAGCGCCGCCTACGGCACCGAGCCCCGTCGTCGGCTCGGGTTCCTGGACTGCGTTGACGGCGACAACTTCCCCGGCATTCGGGTCAACTGCTACTGGCCTTGGAGCGGGTTGAGCCTGACTTTGATAGGTATCGTTGTTCGCGTACCTCGGAGCCTGCTCAATCTGAGCGCTACGGTGATGATGGACGCGCGGCTGGGCCGGCGCCTCCTGCGTCCCGCGTTGTTCAACGTAGGGTTGCGGCGAAATTGCCGGCGCGCTGGCGACTGGGGCGGCGGCCGGTACAGCTTGCGTCGTGGGCGCCGTAATAGCTCGTGAAGTGGGCAGCATTCCGGTCATCGCCGCGATGCCGGTCGCACTGGCGAGGATAACGGCGACCGCCGCACCCGCGACCAGGGGATGAATGCGACCGCGCGGCGGCATGTTCGAGGTGACGTTCGTGTTCATTGCGAGCTCCGCTGGGATGTAGTTGCAATAACGTCGCAGCAGCGAAGCTGGTGTACTCTGCCGGCACGATGCTTTGTAAGCATTTGTACGAGTGCCAACTCGCTCGCTCTCCAGGCTCACTCGACACCGGAATCAGTGTCCCCCACCGCGCACAAAAAAACGCACGCGATTAAAGCATCGGATGCTCAGAGCGCGTTTAGGGGAATCTTCAGATAGCGGATGCCGTTTTCCTCGGCAGGTGGAAAGTCGCCGGCCCGAATATTCACCTGCACAGTTGGCAGGATAAGAACGGGCATCGCCAGTGTTGCATCACGCGCTTCGCGCATGCTGACGAACTGTTCTTCTGTGACGCCGTCGTGCACATGGATGTTATGCGCACGCTGCGCGAGCACTGTGGTTTCCCATTCGGGTTGTCGGCCCTCAGGTGGATAGTCGTGGCACATGAAGAGCCGGGTGTCGCCCGGCAGGCCCAGCAACTTTCGAATCGACCCGTAGAGCGTGTGCGCATTGCCGCCGGGGAAGTCGCAGCGCGCGGTGCCGACATCGGGCATGAAAAGCGTGTCGCCAACGAAGACCGCATCGCCAATTTCGTAGGCCGTGTCCGCGGGTGTGTGGCCGGGAACCTACAGCGCTCTCGCCGTCAGGCCCCCAATCGAGAATGTCTCGTCTTCGCGAAACAGATGGTCGAACTGGGAGCCGTCAAGCCGGAATTCAGCCTCAAGATTGAAAAGCTTCTTGAAGGCGCCTTGAACGGTGCGAATGTGCTCTCCAATCGCAATCCTGCCGCCAAGCTCACCCCGCAAATAATGCGCTGCGGACAGGTGGTCCGCATGCGCGTGCGTTTCCAGAATCCACTAAACTCTCAGGCCGCGCTGGCGAACGAACTCGATGACCTTGTCAGCATTCGTCGTTGAAGTGCGTCCTGCCTTGGGGTCGTAGTCAAGAACCGGGTCAACGGCTGCACATTCCTGATGCCCGGACTGGAAAACCACGTAAGTGACCGTGCCAGTGGCTGGGTCGAAGAACGGTTGAACAATGGGCTGCATCCTGACCTCCTTAGATGTCACTTATTATATTCACAGATAATATACAATTCAATATAATATGTATGTGCAAATCATAGGATGGTGAGATGAGGAAGAAGTCCGCCCCAATCGATCTCTCGGTGATGCAGGCCTCTGCAGAGAACGCTTGTGCGCTGCTAAAGGTGCTGGCCAATCCCGACCGGTTGCTGCTGATGTGCCAGTTATCCCAGGGCGAGTCGTGTGTGAGCGATCTGGAAGAGCAGTTGGGGATACGTCAGCCCACACTCTCCCAGCAACTCGGCGTACTTCGCGATAACGAACTCGTGGCGACACGGCGAGAGGGAAAGAGCATCTTTTATTCCGTCGCGAGCAAGGAAGCGATTGCGGTCATGAACGTGCTGTACGACCAGTTTTGCGCCCAATGAAGACGAGGAGGGTTCATGTCGATTGATATCGCGAGTCTCACGCCGGGCCTGTCATTGACTGGCGGCCTGGTGATTGGCGTCGCCGCTGCTGTGCTTGTCTTGTTCAACGGACGTATAGCTGGTATCAGCGGCATTCTCGGTGGCCTGCTAGGCGCGCCGCAGAAAGATGCGGGATGGCGTGTCGCTTTTCTTGCAGGGCTAATTGGAGCAGCTGTGCTGGCAAGTCTGGTCGGCAGCCCGATAGCGCCTGATATCCAGGCTGGGTGGACCGAAATACTTGTCGCGGGATTTCTGGTTGGCGTCGGCACGCGTTACGCGAGCGGTTGCACGAGCGGCCATGGTGTCTGTGGCATCTCGCGGGGGGCCATCCGGTCGCTTGTTGCGACGGCGACATTCATGACAAGCGGTTTTCTGACCGTGTTCGTGTCCAGACATCTGCTGGGAGGCTGAGATGGGTTTGCTCGCTGCTTTAATTTCCGGGCTGCTGTTCGGCGTCGGTTTGATGGTGTCAGGTATGGCCAACCCTGCGAAGGTGCTCGGCTTTCTCGATATCGCGGGACGATGGGACCCGTCTCTCGCATTCGTCATGGCCGGTGCGATTGCGGTCGGCTCTATCGCGTTCCTCTTTGCAAAACGTCGCAAAAAATCCCTGCTAGGCCTGCCCATGCAGATTCCGGCCAGCACCAACGTGACGTTGAGACTTGTACTGGGAAGCGCGGTGTTCGGCGTCGGCTGGGGGCTTGCAGGATTTTGTCCGGGGCCCGCACTGGTCGCACTGGGCGCTGGCTTTCCGAAGGCATGGGGTTTTGTGGCCGCGATGCTCGGCGGCATGATTGTGTTCGAGCTCCTCGAGCGCGCGAAACTGAGTCGGCAGCAGGCCTGACTCGCTGCGCACTGATTGGCGGGCCGTCCGCGCAAGTGCGGTGGTTTTTATAAGGCAGGCAAATGGACAGCATGATTGCAGGCAGTATGGTCCTGGGAAGTGTTGTCGGTCTGATTCTGGCGCTGACGGGTGCTGGCGGCGCCATCGTAGCAGTCCCCTTGCTGCTCTTTGTTCTTCGGCTCGAAGTGGCCGAGGCTGCGCCGATAGCCTTACTTGCTGTCGGCCTGTCTGCGGGAATGGGCGCAATCATCGGGCTGCGCGCCGGTATCGTCCGTTATCGAGCAGCGGGTTTTATTGCGCTTACCGGCATCCTGAGTTCGCCGATAGGGCTGTGGCTCCGGTTGCCGAACGGCCCTCTGGTTGGAGGATTTACCCGGCCGGGGCGGTGATCGCAGTCTCGGCACCGCCCCTGGCCACCCCGCTTAAACCAGCCCTGTCGTGTAATAAACCGCGATCACAAAAAACACCGCCAATGTCTTGATGACGGTGACAGCAAAGATATCGCGATACGACTGCCGGTGCGTCAACCCCGTCACCGCGAGCAGCGTAATCACCGCGCCATTATGCGGCAGGGTATCCATCCCGCCACTCGCCATCGCGACCACGCGATGCAGCACTTCCATCGGAATATGGGCCGCTTCAGCGCCCTTGATGAACAGATCCGACATGGCTGCCAGCGCGATACTCATGCCGCCTGACGCCGAGCCGGTAATCCCCGCCAGCGAACTGACCGACACAGCCGCGTTGACGAGCGGATTCGGAATACTCTTGAGCGCACTGCTGACCACCAGAAAGCCGGGTAACGCGGCGATCACGCCACCAAAGCCATACTCGGAAGCGGTATTCAACGAAGCCAGCAATGCGCCTGAGACGGCGGCCTTGGTACCGGTGGCAAACCGCTCCTTCACACGGCCAAACGCCGTCACCACGACCATCAGGATACCGAGCAGCAATGCGCCTTGCACCGACCAGATCGCGACCATGGCCTTCACCGACGTCGTCACCGGCGTATGCATGCCCGGCAGCGTGTCCGGCGAGACCGTCACGCTTGCGCCGTACCATTCGGGAATCATTCGCGTCAGCACGAAGTTCGCCACGCCAACCAGCACGAGTGGCGCGATGGCCAGCAGCGGATGCGGCAGAGCCTTCGATTCGATGCGCTCCGGTTCATTGACCAGATCGGTGCCGTAGCCTTCACCCGTGGCCATCGCGGCGCGACGACGCCATTCCAGATACGTCAGGCCGACCACGATGATGAACAGCGAGCCGATCACGCCGAGCCACGGCGCAGCCCACGAGGTCGTCTTGAAGAACGTGGTGGGGATGATGTTCTGGATCTGCGGGGTGCCCGGCAGCGAGTCCATCGTGAAAGAGAACGCGCCAAGTGCAATCGCGCCAGGCATCAGGCGCTTCGGAATATTGCTCTGGCGATACAGCTCGGCGGCGAACGGATACACCGCGAACACCACCACGAACAGCGATACGCCGCCATAGGTGAGCAGCGCGCACACCGCGACGATTACCGCATTCGCGCGCGAGCGTCCGATATAGCGAATCGCCGCGGCGACGATCGACTCGGAGAAGCCCGACAGCTCGATCACCTTGCCGAATACGGCGCCAAGCAGGAACACCGGGAAGTAGAGTTTCACGAAGCCGACCATCTTCTCCATGAAGATGCCGGAGAAAACGGGCGCAACGGCTGCCGGATCGGTTAGCAGGACGGCGCCGAGGGCGGCGATCGGCGCGACGAGAATCACGCTGTAGCCGCGATACGCCGCGAACATCAGGAACGCCAGGGCGGCGAGGACGATGACAAAGGACATTGAGTCTCCAAAGCTTGGTTGTTGTACGCGCGGGTCCAGACACGGAGCGCCGCGAGCCGGCGCTCGCGTACGCAGGTTTTGTGCCATGCAGCAGGGACCCACGGTGAAACGGGCCCTGAGCGCGCTGCTGCGAAGTCCTGATGGTGGCTGGCGGCCGCGCGATCCGACCGATTGTACAGAAACGTCTTTGTTTTGAGACAGAAAAAGACCTGATGAATCACTTCATCTCGGCGGATGCCTTTATCGATGGGCTTGCCGCCGGTCTCAAGACTGAGATAAGCTGTCCACAGATTGAGACAGGTAGAACGATAAGAAGATATATCCGGAGACCGCGACAGGATGATGAACGACTGGGCAGGCCTGCCCGAGAACTACGGCGACGTATTGCGCCGGGCGATGGATTCGCTTTTCAGGACTTTCGAGAATTTCAGCGAAGGAACGTTTATCGTCGACGCCGATGCGCGCGTCGTCTGGATCAACAAGCGTTATGCGGCGCGCTTCGGTTTCTCCGATCCGCAGCAGGCGATCGGCCGCGACTGCGAAGCCGTGATTCCCAACAGCCTGATGCGCGAAGTCGTGAAGACCGGCAAGCCGATCCTGCTCGATATTCTCGAGACCGATCGCGAGCCGCTCGTCGTCACGCGTCTGCCGCTGAAGGACGACACCGGCGCAACGGTGGGCGCGGTCGGTTTCGCGCTGTTCGACGAGCTCAAGGCGCTGACGCCCCTCTTTTCACATTACTCGCGCGTTCAGCAGGAGTTGATTGCGACGCGCCAGTCGCTCGCGCAGGCGCGGCGCGCCAAATATACGTTTGCCAGTTTCATCGGCACCAGTGCGGCCAGTCTCGAAGTGAAGCGTCAGGCGCGGCGGGCGGCGCAGCTCGACTCGCCGGTGCTGCTGCTCGGCGAGACCGGTACGGGCAAGGAACTGCTTGCGCATGCGATCCACGGAGCGTCGTCGCGTGCCAACAAACCGCTAGTCACCGTCAACGTGGCCGCGATTCCTGACACGCTGCTCGAAGTCGAATTCTTCGGCGCGGCGCCGGGCGCGTACACGGGTGCGGATCGCAAGGGGCGTGTAGGGAAGTTCGAGCTCGCCAACGGCGGTACGCTCTTTCTCGACGAAATCGGCGAGATGCCAATTCCGCTGCAGGGCAAATTGCTTCGTGTGTTGCAGGATAACGAGTTCGAGCCGCTCGGCTCGAACCGCATCGTGCGCCCGGATGTGCGGATCATCGCCGCTACGTCGGCAGACCTGCCTGCGCTGGCCGCGGCCGGACGTTTTCGTGCGGACCTGTTCTATCGCCTGAACGTGCTGACGATCCACGCGCCACCGCTGCGCGAACGGGTCCCGGATATCGAATCGCTTGCCTACGCGACGCTCGAGGATCTGTCATCGCGCGGGCCCGGCGGTCACTTCGAGTTGCAGGATGACGCGTTGCGGCTATTGTGTTCGTATGCGTGGCCTGGCAACGTCCGTGAATTGCGCAATACGCTGGAGCGCGCGGTGATGCTGTCGGACAGCGAGCGCATCGACGCGCATGCACTCGCGCCTTTCATCGGACCCGCCCAGGCGCTGGCGCGCGAGCCTGCTGCTACGTCGATGGGTGCTGCTGAAGCGCCAGGCCAGCAATCGTGGACCGACGCGATGGCCGACTTCGAAAGGCGCTTTTTGCGTGACGCCCTGCGCGCGAGCGGCGGTCGCGTGACCGAAGCGGCCGCCCGTATCGGCATGGGCCGCGCGACGTTTTACAAGAAGGTTGCGGCATACGGTATCGAGATTTAAAGCGAGGCGCGCTGTTTGCCGGTTGCCGCATCAGGTTGTCCGCAAGGCAAAGCGGGCTGCCCGTCGAACGGAGAAATCACATGAAGTGCTGGCGTGCCGCGGCTGGGCTGTTTGTGATGAGTGCATCGCTGCATGCGCAGCAGACTGATACATCGGCGACCGAACGCAAGAACTGGTACAACGATCCGTTTCTTACGCTGTCGCATGCGATGGCCGATTGTCCGTTGCCGCTCGGTCCACTGATGACGAAGGTGCAGATGGAAGACGATGCGCATTACCGCGTCGAGCGCGGCACGACCTGCTGGCTGGCGCACAAATGCACGAAGCCGAATTCGTATATGTACGACGCACCGATCGCCGATGCGATCCATGCGCAGTTCAAGGACGCGAAAGGACTCGACGGCACCAGCATCTGGATCACGGTGCAGCGTCGTTTCGTGTACGCGGAGGGCTGCGCGCCGGCATCCTTCGATGCTCACGCGCTACAGCAGAGGCTTGAAGCGGTCCCGGATGTCGAACAGGTTTTCATGCGCGTCACGACCGATCGGCACGCGCCGCTTCCCTACAAGACGCTTGCCGCGCCGGAGTGACGCAATGTCACCGCCGCGTGGCAAAATCGCAGGATCGACAGAACAAAAAAGCAATCCGGGTTTTCGATGAAACTCAACCATTTTCTTTCTTCCGGTGGCAGGCGCGCTGCGCGCGTCTTGCCTGTCATGGCCGCCCTTGCGCTCGCGGGCTGCCGCAGCAGCGCGCCGCTCTTCGCGCCGGATGGCCGGCCGACGACGCAGGTCCAATGTTCCGCAGCCGGCACGTGGGACGCGTGCATGCAGCACGCGCGCGGCATGTGCGGCGGCGCGTTCGACGTCGTGCGTCAGACTACTGGCGGCGGTGTGCGCACCCTGCTGTTTGCCTGCAAGGCAGGCTGAGGCCGCCTGAAGTCGCCTGTGCGACGCTACAGGCTGCTTATTCCGGGCAGATGCAGCAGAAGCCGGATCAGATCCGGCTGCCGGTTCGTCGACGTCTTCTGGTAGATCGATTGCAACTGCTTGCGCACGGTATCGTGCTGAACGCCGACACGCGCTGCGATCTCCTTGGGCGACATGCCTTCGGCGAGGAAATGGGCGACCCGGCATTCTGCCGGCGTCAGGTCGAAGGCGGCGGCGAGCAGGGATTCGTCGACAGAGGGCGACGAAGGCGGATGATAAAAGGCCAGCATGACAATGGCCCGAAGGCCGAACATGGCCGATACCTTGCCCGGCACGATCAGGTTGTAAAAGGCGAACAGCGCGTGCTCGTGAGGGGGGCTGTTGTCGTCGTTGATGCGCATCACCCGGTAACGCGACGCGTCGGCGTGCACTTTGGCATCGGCCACCCGCAGGCGCGCTTCGGTCTGCGCGCAGTCTTCGAGGAAGCGCTGCTGAAACGGCATCGGCAACAGCACCTTGCGGCCGCTGACGCGCACTATCGACGTGCTCTGCAAAAGCCGCTGTGCCGCATCGTTAAGCCGCAGCAACTCGCCTTCGGTGGTTGACAGAATCACCGGCTGGAGTCCACGGTTGATAAACGCGTCTCCAATGAGGGCATCGGTTGAAAATACGTAGCGCTGAACCTGCAGTTTGACCGCGCGTGCAAGATGCGGCGTCAGGCGTTCAAGGATCGCAATTGCATCTTCAGCGAGAGGGCCTTGTTCGGCGCTTCTCAGGCAGGCAAAAAAAACAGTAACCGCCTCGTCGTCGACGAGTTTGCAGCACGATGCATAACGGCGTTCGGTGGGTAACAGAAACTCCTGAAAAAATCGATTGCCGCGAACGAATTCATCATCGAAATGTTCGTGGCAATGTAACCACTTGAGTACCGGTTGAGACCACCACAACGCAAGTCGTGGATCAATACGGTGATAACGCCGGATGTATCCGAGTTCGCTGCCGGCGGCCAGATTAAATCCGTCGCTAAACGACAACGCGTTATGCTGTTTATCGAAACCGACTACATGAACGCTTTTCGCGTCGACGAGCGCCGCCAGTTCCGCGTATAGCGCCTGCCAGGCCTGCGAATCCATGACGGTATCGTAAATCCTGTGCACAAGCCGGTCGTATCGTTGTTCGCCTTCGTCCACCACGCCCCCGTCATATCGCGGCCCACCGCAGCCGAGGAATTATTCCGCGGGCTCCGCTTTTTTGCTTTTCCACAGATGAGGTATATACAGCTGGATTACCTGTCCTTAATCTTGCATTTCATGGACAGGAATTTGCCGCATCAAGCAGACTGCTTCAGTGCGGCGGCTAACGGATCAGTCACAATGTGTGGCTTATAGTCGTCGTCCAGGACGTGTGTAATCGGTATCTGCGTAAATTTCCCGGGTCGGCACTTAAAAGAACGCGGGAAGCAGGATTTACTCTTTCGGCAGAAATGAGCTTGAGCGGCACGTTTCATGCGCTACACATGGTCTTGTTCGCATTTCCGGGGAAAAACAATGAATCACCACCAGCTTGAAAAAGACATCGAACATCTGGAGCATGTCATTGCCCGGCTTTCAGGGGAAGACCGCATTCCGCTGTCGTACTGGCGCGACCGTATCGATCGCGTGCTGAGTGCGTCGCTGGTGCCGTCGCAGGCGAGCCGGATGAGGCGCCTGAATGAAGCGCTGCGCGTCCTGGAAACCGGCATTCAGGTGAAGTGACGACGCTCCGGGCGATGCGCGCGGGCGCACCCATCCCGACGTATTCCTCGTGTGACAATCCGGCATGCGGCGCGCGGGCGCCGTTCACTGGCGCGAGCCGGGTCACGACGGTGCCGCATTGCCCGTCGTGTCTCCACGCACACGCCGTCCAATGAGGACGACCCATGCAGCACGCAGGATTTTCGGCCGCACGGCTCGCGAAGGTGACGGCGGCCATGCAGGGCTATGTCGAGCGAGGCGAAGTGTCAGGCGTGGTGACGCTCGTCTGGCGGCGCGGGGAAATTGCGCAGATCGACGCCCTCGGCTATCGCGACGACGCCGACAGGTTGCCCATGGCGCGCGACACGCTGTTTCGCATCGCATCGATGACCAAGCCGGTTACCACCGCGGCGATCATGATGCTGATCGAAGAAGACTTGCTGGCGCTCGATGCGCCTGTCGCCCGCTGGCTGCCGGAACTGGCCGCACCACGGGTGCTGCGCGACCCCGCGGGACCCCTCGACGAGACCGTGGAGGCGCGCGCGCCGATCACGGTCCTCGATCTGCTCACGCATCGCGCGGGCTTCTGTTATCACTTCACCGCGCTGGGGCCGCTTGCCGACGCCTACTCGGCGGTTTTCAACGGCTTTGAATCGCAGGTGAGCACAGACACGTGGCTCTCGCGCGTCGCGACGCTGCCGCTGATGTTCCAGCCGGGTTCGCGCTGGCACTACGGGATTGCAACCGACATCCTCGGCGTGCTGATCCAGCGCATCACGGGCCAGTCGCTGGGCGACTTTTTCCGCACCCGCATCTTCGAGCCGCTAGGCATGCGGGACACGGCTTTCTGGGTACCCGAAGCGCAGCTTGGGCGCTTTGCCACCGCTTACGGGATCGATCCGGCGACGAAGCAGCGCGTCGTCGAGGATCATCCGGCGAACAGCCGCTGGGCCAATTCCCGGCGTTTCCAGGGCGGCGGCGGCGGGCTGGTGTCGACGGCGCAAGACTATCTGCAGTTCGCCCGGCTGCTGCTGGCGCGCGGGCGACTGGACGACACGCGGCTGCTGTCGCACCGCTCGGTCGACCTGATGCGCTCGAATTTTCTGAGCCGTGACCAGCGCCGGCAGCCGGCCTTCGGGCACGTCCTGTGGGCGGGGCAGGGCTTCGGCCTCGGTCTTTCCATCGTCGACGATGCCGCGCAGCAGCTTCCGCTCGGCTACCGGTCAGTCGGCTCGTTCAGCTGGCCGGGAGCGTACGGCACCAGCTGGCTAGCCGATCCGGTCGAGGACATGATTGCGATCATGCTGATCCAGCGGCGTTCGATCGAGCCGTTTCCGATGGTGGTCGACTTCGAGCGCCGCGTGTACGACGCCATCGATGACTGATCCCGAGAGGATCCACCGGTTCCGCGCGCCGCGACGCAGGAGTTGTCCGGCACTTTTTAGGCCTGTTAGAGTCACACCGTCGTCATCGAAACGGAACGGAGGCTCTTCTTCATGGCCAGCTACAAGCAATTGACGGCGCAACTCGAAAAGCTGCACAAGGAGGTTGCCCTCGCGCGGGAGAAGGAAGTCGCGCAGGCAGTCGCCGAGATCAAGCAACTGATCGCCGACTACGAAATCACCGCCGAAGAGCTGGGTTTTCCGGCCGCAGGCACGAAGGGCGCGAGAGGCAAGGCGCGCAAGTCCGGGCTGCCGGCGAAATACCGCAACCCCAAGACGGGCGAGACATGGAGCGGACGCGGGCGCGCGCCAGGCTGGCTCGCGGGCAAGAATCGCGAGCGCTTTCTGGTCGAAACCTGATATCTCTCATGGAGCGGCTGCGGCTAACGGCCGTTTTTCCCCTGTGTGCGGGGTGAGTCTTCACACGCGCTCTACCGCACCTCTTCCCGAAGTCCCGAAAACTCTCACCTTTCGTCCGGCGCATCCGCGCATCGAGCGCGCGTCGCGACGCATTCCTGATGATTTGCGCGAAGGCGAAGGAAAGCTCCGTAGTCGCAACGAGCGACCTCGCTGGATGGCATTCCTTCGCTGCGCATGACGGTTCCATTCAGTTTGTGACACCCGCAGAGCCTGATAAAACAAGGCTTTCCGGGTGTGTTCGATGACGTTCTGCGACTCGAAGGCGGGCATCGGCAATGTCGCGAAGCGTGGTGTACCCGGCTGAAATGCGCGTGCGGCAGTTCCGAAAAGCGCGATGACTTTTTGCCTTTGAAGCACCTTGGCACGCCTGTCGGCCTGAAGGTCCCGAAAACGCTCACCTTTGCGCTCACCCGCGCCACGAGCCCTTCGCTGCACTCAGTGGAAACCCGGAAATGAGCCCGTCTCATACCCCGGATCACAAAACATCGATTCATGGTCCCGAATGGCGCGCAGCACAATCCGGCCATCCACCACCCCCAAAGACGGGACAGACATGAGCGCATCAACGGAAAAGCAACTCTATATCGGCGAAGGGTTCGAAGGCCCGGGCGTGAACCTCGCGCACATCAACGTGCTGGTCGGCCCGCGTAGCGGCCCGGCGGGCCAGGCCTTCGCGACCGCGCTCGCGACGCCTTCGGCCGGACATGCGCCGTTCGCCGTGATCGCCCGTCCGGGTGTGCCGACCAAGCCGCTCACGCTGTATGTGAACAAGGCACAGATTGACGGCGACTTCCACGGCAACGCAACGTGGGGCGCGTCGCAGGCGGGTATTGCAAAGGCGGTCGCCGAGTCGCTGGAAAACGGCACGTTGCCGCCGGAAGCGGAAAACGACTGGGTGGTCGTGTCGGCGAACTGGGTCAATCCGAAGACAGACGATCTCGACGCCGTCTACGAGAACAACTACCGCGCCTGCAAGAACGCGATTCTCGCCGCGCTGAAGGGCCTGCCGCATCGCGACGAAGTGTTTGCCGCCGCACGCGAAGTGTCGAACCCGTTCTACACCCCCAAACAACGCTAACAGACACGGCGCGAATCGCGCGCCTTACCCGGCCACTGTGCAAGGCGGGTAGCAACGGCAGCGCGGTCGCGGACACAGGAGACAGCTTCATGGAATACATTCGTCTGGGCCAGTCGGGCCTCAAAGTTTCGCGTCTGTGCCTCGGCACGATGAACATGGGCACGCCGCAATGGAAGCCCTGGATTTTCGACGAAGCGCAAAGCGAGCCGATCGTGCGTCACGCGCTCGAAGCGGGCGTCAACTTTATCGACCTCGCGGACTTCTATTCGACAGGCGTGGGCGAAGAGGTGGTCGGCCGGATTCTCAAGCGGCTGGCGCGCCGTGAGGAAATCGTCGTGACGACCAAGGTCGGTTACGACATGGGCACCTACCAGAATGCCGGCGGCCATTCGCGCAAGCACATCATGGATGGCATCGACGGCTCGCTCACGCGTCTGGGCATGGATTACGTCGACATCTACATGCTGCATTTCTTCGACGTGAACACGCCGGTCGAAGAAACGATGGGCGCGCTGAATGACATCGTGCGGGCGGGCAAGGCGCGCTACATCGGCGTGTCGACGATGTACACGTGGCAGTTCGCCAGGATCATGCAGGTCTGCGAGCGCAACGGCTGGCACAAGCCGATCAACATGCAACTGCAGCTGAACCTTGCCTATCGCGAGGAAGAGCGCGAGATGATTCCGTACTGTGTCGATCAGGGCGTCGGCGTGTCGGTGTTCAGCCCGCTTGCGCGTGGCCTCCTGACGAGCGACCCGAACTCCACGCGCAACCAGACCGATTTTTTCACCGCGCAGATGTATGGCGATGCGACATCGCGCGAAATCGCGGCGTCGGTGGCGCATGTGGCGGCACGGCGTGGCGTGAGCGCCGCGCAGATCGCGCAGGCCTGGGTGCTGAATCACGGCGGCGTATCGAGCATGCTGGTCGGCGCGGATACGCCGGCGCAGTTCGACAGCGCGCTTGCGGCACTCGACACGAAGTTCGATGCCGACGAACTCCATGAACTCGAACGCAACTACACGCCGTGCGATCTGATCAACGATTACACGGCAGGCCGGCGCATCGAGCGTGAGCCGCGCGCCGCGCAGGGCGCGTTTGTCGACACATTGGGAAGGGCAGCATGAGTCAATTTCTTCGTACTGGGCATTACATCGGCGGCGAGTGGTATGAGGCCGCCCCGGGCAACACGTATGCGGTTCGCAACCCGGCGACCGGCGAGCTGATCGCGGACGTCGCGAAAGGCGGCGCGGCCGAAACGGCGCAGGCCATTGCCGAGGCAGCGAAGGCATTGCCGGCGTGGCGTGCGCTGACCGCGAAAGAACGCTCGGCACGCGTGAAACGCTGGGGCGAGCTGATGCTCGAACACCGCGACGCGCTTGCCGAACTCATGACGCGCGAGCAGGGCAAGCCGCTCGCTGAGGCGCGCGGCGAGGTGGGCTACGCGGCAAGCTTCTTCGAATGGTTTGCCGAAGAAGCCAAACGAAGCTATGGCGATGTGATCCCGAGCCCGAATCCGAAGGCGAAGATCATTGTGACGCGCGAGCCGGTCGGCGTGGTCGCCGCGATCACGCCGTGGAATTTCCCGCTGGCCATGATCACGCGCAAGGCAGGGCCGGCGATTGCGGCCGGCTGCACGATGGTGCTCAAGCCGTCGGAAGAAACGCCGCTGTCCGCGTTTGCGCTGGCAGTGCTGGCCGAGCAGGCCGGCATTCCGGCGGGCGTGTTCAACATCGTATCGGGCGACGCGGTCGCGATCGGCGGTGTGCTGACCGCATCGCCCGTGGTGCGCAAGCTGTCGTTTACCGGCTCGACGCGGGTCGGCAAGCTGCTCGCGAAACAGTCGGCAGATACGCTGAAGAAGCTGTCGCTCGAACTCGGCGGGAACGCGCCGTTCATCGTGTTCGATGACGCGGATATTGACGCCGCCGTGCAGGGCGCGATGGCCTCGAAGTTCCGCAATACCGGCCAGACGTGCATATGCGTCAACCGTTTCTACGTGCAGGACGGTATCTACGATGCGTTTACGCAGGCGCTCACGAAGGCCGTGCAGGCGATGCGAGTGGGCAATGCGCTGGAAGGCGAAGTCGAGCAGGGCCCGCTCATCAACGAGGCCGCGCTGAAAAAGGTAGAAACGCATGTGGCCGATGCCTTGCAGAAAGGCGCGAAAACGTTGACAGGCGGCAAACGCCACGCGCTCGGCGGCACGTTCTACGAGCCGACGGTGCTGGTGGACGCATCGAAGTCGATGTTGATTGCCGCGGAAGAGACGTTCGGACCGGTCGCGGCGTGCTTCCGCTTCCATACTGAAGAAGAGGCGATCGCCGCCGCCAACGACACGCCGTTTGGCCTGTCCGCGTATTTCTACACGCGTGATCTGGGTCGTGCGTGGCGCGTCGCGGAGGCGCTTGAAAGCGGCATGGTCGGTATCAATGAGGGTATTCTGTCGACCGAAGTGGCGCCCTTCGGTGGCGTGAAGGAATCGGGGCTCGGCCGCGAAGGGTCAAAGTACGGTCTCGACGAGTACACGGAACTGAAGTACATGATGATGGGTGGCCTTGGCCGCTGACCCGCGCTGGACAGGCGTCGGCTTCAGGGGCGGTCGAAGCCGGCGCCTCGTCAGGCGGTCGCCTTGTACCGGCCGCGTTCGACCGTCTGAGAGGTCAGCAAAAGTGGCGAAACACAGGAGCTGAACGACGCCAGCCGAGGTTGATCTGCCGTCGCCCTCGCCCCGTGCGAACCCCGCGCCGGCCCGAAATCCGGCGCCCGTTTCCCGACGCGGGCGCCCATGACGTGTATCATTCGTCCCGGCGCTGTTCTGTGCCGGGAATTCCCACCTGGTTCGACCCTGTCGACCCCGAATTCCCCCGCACTTCGCCGCCCGCGTCAGGCTGAGCCGACGCACCAGCCCGCCTTTGCGCGCGCTCGAACCCCTACCGTGATTCCCAGCACCGATGTCAGTCTCCGAACTCAAACGCCGCCGTACCTTTGCGGTCATTTCCCACCCCGACGCAGGGAAGACCACGCTTACTGAAAAGCTGCTGCTGTTTTCGGGCGCGATCCAGATCGCGGGCACCGTGAAGGGCCGCAAGAGCAATCGCTACGCGACGTCCGACTGGATGGAAATCGAAAAGCAGCGCGGTATTTCGGTGGCGAGTTCGGTGATGCAGTTCGAGTACGGCGACGCCGTGATCAACCTGCTCGACACACCGGGCCACGAGGATTTCTCTGAAGATACGTATCGGGTGCTGACCGCGGTCGACGCGGCCGTGATGGTGATCGACGGCGCAAACGGCGTCGAAGCGCAGACGCTCAAGCTGCTGGAAGTGTGCCGCAGCCGCAAGACGCCGATCGTCACGTTCATCAACAAGCTGGACCGCGAAGTGCGCGAGCCGCTCGAGCTGCTCGATGAAATCGAGCAGCACCTCGGCGTGGCGGCAGTGCCGTTCACGTGGCCGATCGGGATGGGCAAGGACTTTCAGGGCGTCTACGATATCCAGCGCGACCAGGTCCGTGTGTTCCGCGCGGGCCAGGACACGGCGGGCGGCGCGGTGGAAACGCTGCAGCACATCACCGACGAAGCAGGCGAGAAGCGCTTCGGCATGGCGTGGACGCGCGCCAAGGATGAAGTCGAGCTGATCACGGGCGCCTCGCCGACATTCGATCGCGACGCGTTCCTGGCTGGCGAGCAGTCGCCCGTGCTGTTCGGTTCGGCGATCAACAACTTCGGCGTGAAGGAAATTCTCGATGCGCTGGTCGACCTGGCGCCCCCCCCGTCGATGCGCATGACGGTCCAGCGTCCGGTGCAGCCGGACGAGCCGAAGTTCACCGGCGTGGTGTTCAAGGTGCAGGCGAACATGGATCTGGCGCACCGCGACCGGGTGGCGTTCATCCGCGTGTGTTCGGGGCATTTCGAGCGTGGCATGGCGCTGAAGGTCACACGCTCCGGCAAGACGTTCCGTGCGAACAACGTTGTGACGTTTCTGTCGCAGCGTCGCGAGACGGTCAGCGAAGCGTATCCGGGCGACATCATCGGCATTCCGAACCACGGCACGCTGAGCCTCGGCGATACGCTGACTGAAGGCGAAATGCTGCAGTTCGTCGGTTTGCCGTTCTTCGCGCCGGAAATCTTCCAGACCGTCGAAGTGGTCGATCCGATGCGCGCCAAGCAACTCGGCGAGGCGCTCAAGCAGCTCGGCGAAGAAGGGGCGATCCAGGTGTTCCGCCCGGCGCACGGCGGCTCGATGATTCTCGGCGCGGTCGGTCAGCTGCAGTTCGAGGTGGTGTCGCACCGGCTGTCGACGGAATACAAGGTGGACGTGCGGATCATGCCTGCACGCTACCGGATGTCGCGTTGGGTCACCTGCGACGATGCCGCGGAACTGCGTCGCTTCACGGATTCGTACGCCGCCCGGATCGCGCTCGACGCATCCAACGCGCCGACGTATCTCGCCTCGCACATCTCCGAAATCGAGGTTGCACAGAAAGCCTGGCCGAAAATCGTCTTCAACGAATTGCGCGAGCACTCCGGCGCGCCGTTCAAGAAGGCGATGTAAGGTAGACGCTCGCTGTACCACGCCGGGCGCGGGTCGGCCCGGCGGCTTCAACCCATCTTCAGCACTTCCTCGCGCAGCCAGCCAGCGAACGCCTGCACGTGTTCGAGCGCCGCATGCCGCTGCACGACATCGAGCCAGTAGCCAAACGGGCCGCTGACCTCGATCTCCGACATCCGCACGAGACTTTCATCCGCCAGCTCATCGACGATCATGTTGCGATCGACGATCGCAAGGCCGACGCCCTTGCGTGCTGCGTTGATCGCCTGCTGCAGGTTCGAAAACTCGATGCCTTCTTCCGCGTAGTGCGCCGGGAGTCCAGCGGTCTGGAGCCACGCCGGCCACAGGTTGAGTCGCGCTTCGTTGTGCAGTACGTGCAGCGCCGGCATTTTGCCGAGCAGTGCTTCCAGCGGTTCCCCAGCGAGTTTCGGCGCCCCGACGAGCGTGTGGCGCTCGATCATCAGCAGCTCGGACTGCGCGTCAGGTAACCCTTCGCGACCGAAGCGGATGTTGCAGTGACAGTCGTCGGTAGGTTCGGTGCGCACCGACAGTTCCACATCGGGTAGCTCGACGGCGAGCGACCCGAGCCGTGGCGAGAACCACTGCGTGGCGAACGTGGGTGGCACCGACAGCACGAGCCGGCGTCGTCCGCGCCCGGTGGTGAGCTGCCGCGTGCCGCGCTCGATCGTGTCGAACGCCTCCGATACGCACGGCAGCAGTTGCAGGCCCGCCGCGGTCAGTTTGATGCCTTTGTGGTCACGTTCGAAGAGTTTCGCGCCGAGCGACTCCTCGAGAATCTTGATCTGCCGGCTCACCGCGCCCTGGGTGACGCACAGCGCCGTGGCAGCCCGGTTGAAGCTCAGGTGACGAGCCGTCTCCTCGAAGAAGCGCAACGCGATCAGCGATGGCAAGCGCCGCATGTTCTGGTCCTTCTGTATTTTCTGAAGTTTCGGCGGCGCGCCGCATGGGTTTGTCTCCGCTACCCGCGTGTGCCCCGATGGTTCGGCGGCCTTCCGTCGCGTAGACCTGCGATGCCGCAGGCGTTACGCAGGCAGAGCGGGTCACGGGGCGAATGTTACCGCCAGTCCGTGCAAGTTTCAGCGCTGCGCGCTGACTTTTCATGACGCAGTGCGACGAATACCTTTGATTCCTGGCACCTAGCGCTTCAAGGTGACGATCAGATAGCCCAGGTAGAGCAGGCCGTTGATCAGCAGCGCCCAGACCGGGAGCCCCTGCGCCCGCGCATTCACGCGCATCCATGCGCCGGCTGCGAGCGTGACGACGATCCCGGTAACGACCTCGACGCGCGGCTCCCACGGCGTCAGCAGAATACCGATGGCGGGCAGCAGCGTGCCCTGAAAGACCATCGCGCCGGTGATATTGCCGAATGCCAGCGTGTCCTTGCCGCGGCGGATCCACAGGATGCTGTTGACCTTTTCGGGCAGTTCGGTCGCGATCGGGATGATCAGGAGCGACAGCAGCAACGGCGAAACACCGAGTCCTTGCGAGACCCCGCGCACACCGTGAATGAAGCCCTCCGCGCCCCAGACCAGCAGCGCCACGGCAAGCAGCAGCTGGATGACGATGGTAGCGAGATGGGTCGGCAGCCCGATGCGCGACAGCAGCATGGTGCCGGGCGCCTCGGTGCCGTGACCACCCGCGACCAGTTTGTCCGACGCGCGGAACGTCATCACCACATAGGTAGCGTAGACACCCACCATCGCAAGGCTGAACAGCACCCGTACGGCCATCCGCTCATGCGGTACGTACATCGCAGCGGCGGCGAGGAAAAATGCGCAGAGGAAATAGTTCAGGTCGCGTGTAAATCCCGTGCGTTCCGGCGTCACCCGTCCGGCGATGCCGCGTGAACGCAGCACGGCGAGCGTCATCAGAAAGGTTGAAAGCGTTGACAGCATGAGCGGCGCCCCCAGAATTGCACCGACCCCGATCTCCTGGTTGACGTTGCCGCTTGTCGCGCCGCCAGCAATAGCCAGCAAGGGGACGATGGTTTCGGGCAATGCAGTGCCGACGGCAGCAAACAGCGATCCGGTGACGCCTTCCGAGATTTTCAGCCGTTCACCGAGGTGTTCGAGCGCGTTGGTGAAGAGTTCGGCCGCCACGAGAATGACGAGCAGCATGACGGCAAGTTCGAGGAGCAGCGAGGTCATGCGCACCCCTTTGCACTGCGTGAGTGGAATGGCATAGCGGCGGGATGCAGGCAGCGGTATAGCTTCAAGGGAGTCTCCGGGGTCGGACGAATACGAACCATGACGCGCCGCTTCCCGTCCGACCCGGACGAAGCTGTGCGCCAGTGGTCTCGCCAAACCGTTCGGTCGAATGCGCCATGGCGCCAGGCCAGGTGTGTTGACGCGTTCTCCTCCGGGGCAGGAGGAAGGCTACTCCCCAGTGACCGGGCGATTCTAGCGACAGTCAGCGCTTTCAACAAGCTTGCCGGGCGTGAAGTGCTCGCAATGAAGCCGGTTTGCGCCCTCCCGTATCCCCCAGACTTCGCCTATCCTGATGATGGCGCGCGCGTTTACCGTTTGCCGTTTCCCGAAACGCGCCACCTGACCTCGCCTCGCGGAGCGCCTGTGACCGTTCGCAATCTCGACGCCTTGTTTCAACCGAAGTCTGTCGCCGTGATCGGCGCCTCGAAGCGGGCCGGCAGCATCGGCGCGATGGTCTGGACGCGCGTGCTGGAAGGCGGTTTCGAAGGCCCGCTGTGGCCGGTCAATCCAAAACACCACGAACTCGACGGCCGCCCGGTGTTCGCCGATGCCGGTGATCTGCCCGAAGCGCCGACGGTCGCGCTCATCTGCACGCCGCCCGCCACATGGGCGGCAATCGTGCACCGTCTTGGCGGCATGGGGACGCGCGCGGCGATCATCGTCGGTCAAGCGCGCACGGACGACGATCGCACCGGGCTGCGTCATGCACTTGCAGCGGCGCGGCCGCATCTGCTGCGTATCGTCGGGCCGGGCAGTCTCGGCGTCGTCAGCCCTGCATTGCGGGCGCATCTTGGCGCGCCGTTGTGCACGGTGAAGGCAGGCGGTGTCGCGTGGGTGTCGCAGTCGAATGCGCTGACGAACGCCGTGCTTGGCTGGGCGCATGCACGTGGACTCGGTTTCTCGCACGCGGTTGCGCTGGGCGATGAAGCGGACGTCGATGCCGGCGACGTGCTCGACTATCTGGCGAGCGATCCCGGTACGCGCGCGATCCTGCTCGAACTCGATTCGGTGCGCGCTGCGCGCAAGTTCATGTCGGCGGCGCGCGCGGCTGCGCGCAACAAGCCGGTGCTTGCCTTGCGGGCCGGCCGCTCCGATCCCGCCGATGCGCTCTACACGGCGGCTTTCCGTCGTGCCGGGATGGTGCGTGTCGATTCGCTCGACGATCTGCTCGATGAAATCGAAACGCTCGGCGTAGGCCGCGTTGCCGCCAGCGATACCGCGACGATCATCACCAGCGACCGGGGCGTGGCGCTGCTCTCGTGTGACGCCTTCACCGCTGCCGGCGACACGCTCGCACATTGGCCGGAGCAGGTGACCGAAGCGCTAGCACAGGCGTTGCCGCAAGCCGTGTCCGGCAATCCCCTGCTGCTCGGCGACAACGCGCGGCCTGAGCACTTCGGCAAAGCGCTCGAAGTGCTCGCGCCGCATCGTGCGACCGGGACGGCGTTCGTGGTTCATACGTCGACGCATGGCGCGCCGGTGGCCGAGGTGGCGCAGGCGCTGATCGCGCATCAGAAGTTCGCTTATCGTGGGCTGCTGGCGTGCTTCTTTGGCGGCGTCGACACGGCGACTCGCGATGCGCTGCACGCGCAGGGCATTCCGGTTCACACGACGCCACAACGGCTTGCCAGCGCGTTCGCGCGTCTCGTCGATTACAGGCTGGGCCGCGAACTGCTGATGCAGACGCCGGAAGGTTTGCCCGCGCAGTTGCCGGGTTCGATAGGGGCGGCGCAGGCAGAGGCGCAGGGGGCGCTCGCGGCGGCAGAGGGCGAGTTGTCCAATCAGGCGACGAGTGGCATCAGCAACGAAGCCATAACCGAAGCAAAAAGCGAGGCGCCCCCGGTACGGCTAACGGGCGAAGCCGCCGCACGCCTCTTCGGTCACTTCGGCCTGGCCGTCGAGCCAAAGGAGACGGCGGAGGAAATCGTTGTCGATATCACGGTGGAACTGCACGACGACGATAACTTCGGCCCGGTCTTCCTGTTTACCGCGCCGTCGCCTGACGACGTATCGCCGCCGATGCGCGCCTATGGTTTGCCGCCCCTCAATCCGATCCTCGCGCGCGACATCGTCTCGCGCTCGCCGTACGCGCGACGCGTACCTGCCGAGCCGTCGCTCGTTGCGCTGACGGCGCTGTCGCAGGCGGTTTGCGACGTTCGCGAGATCGTGGGCCTGTCGCTTGCGCTGCGCGTGTTTCGGACGCGAACGGTCGTCGTTGCGCCCTGTATCCGGCTCGCACGCAAGCGCAGCCGCCTCGCGATCATGCCGTATCCGCGCCGCTTCGAAGAAACGCTCGACTGGAACGGCCTGCATGTGACGATCCGCCCGATCCGCCCGGAGGACGAGGCGGCGCACAGCGAATTGGTGAAAGCGATGACGCCCGACGATCTGCGGTTGCGTTTCTTTGGCGCGGTGCGCGGCTTCGATCATTCCCAGCTCGCGCGGATGACGCAGATCGACTACGACCGTGAAATGGCCCTGATCGCGACGATCACCGATGAACATGGCTCGGAGCACACGCTGGGCGTGGTGCGCGCAATTTCAGACCCGGACAACGAGACGGCCGAATTCGCGGTGGCGGTGCGCTCGGATCAGAAGGGGCACAAGCTCGGGCGCCTGCTGATGGAGCGGATCATTGCCTACGCGCGGGCGCGCGGCACACATTGGCTGGTGGGTGAAGCGCTGCGCGAGAATGCACCGATGATCCGGCTTGCGCAGGCATGTGGCTTTACCGCGGCGCGGACGGAGGATCCCGCCGTCGTGGGGTTCAGGCTCGCGCTGGATGACGCAGCGCGCACCTGAGAGCGACGGTGCGCCATCGCTCCCAGCCCGACAGAAAAATCAGGCAGCCAGCTTCGAGGCCTGTTCATCCACCTGCGCGCGCGAAACCGCCAGCTCCTCGAGCCAGGACTCCGCATACACCGCGCCGGTTTCCTTCTCCAGACGTGCGATCGTCGCCGCGCAACGCACGGCGTCCTTCGGCGTGGCGATGAAGCTCTTCACCGACTGACCACTCGAGAATGCCTCGAACAACGGCACGCGCACTTCATCGGGCAGCGTGCGGGTCCACTGATACGGCTTGCCGTTGAACGTGAACGACGGCGGCAGCACGCGTTCCTTCTTTGCAGCCGGAATCAGGCCGTAGGTACGTGCGGCGTCGGCGATCTGTTCGGGCGAGAAGAGTTCGTCCGGGGTGATCTCGAACTGCTGGATATGCGCTTCGATGGCCTGCATGGCAGCCGAGCGGTCGTCGCGTTTTTTCTGCGCGCGGGCGACGATATCGCGCAACTCGTCGGCTTCCTCGCTGGTGATCGTGAAGCTCGACTGCTTCTGCTGAAGTTCGGAAAAACGCTGGAATTCGTGGTCGTTCAGAAGTTTCGCCATTACGTGTACGAAGAGCACACACGGCATCAACCGTGCGGCGGTTTTTGGAAGGGCCGCTATTCTAACGCCTCGCGCGACCCCGCTCCAGATTCCGTCTTATCGCGCCTGATCATGCCGCCCGTTCGCGAAACATCGATAGCGCGTCCACCGTCTCGCGCAACAGCGCGGTCACGGCTTCGAGCGTCGGCGCGACGTATTCGTCGATACGTCGCATATACGGGCACGTCATCGCCGCAATCGCCTGACCCGACGGTCCAAGAAGCGGGAACGTCAGGTCGGTGACGCCAAATGTCTGCTGGCTGTCCTTCTGCGAGTAGCCTGCGGCGCGCGTCTGTTCGCAGACGGCTTCGAGTGCGTCACGGTCGATCGTCACTTCGCCCTTCACCTTCGTATGTTCCGCGAGCATGTGCGCGCGCTGCTCGGGTGTTTGAAACGCCAGCATCACGCGCCCGGAGCCGGTATCGATCAGGCCGACGCGCGAGCCGAGCCGCACCGAAATACCCCACGTGCCCGGGCCGTCGACCTGGGCGATCACGAGCAGATTGCCGCGGTCGTACACGGCCAGATGACACGATTGCTCGGCCGTATCGGCAAAACGCTGCATGAGCGGCAGCGCTTCGGAGATGAGTCGGTTCATCGGCGGATGGCGATGGCTGAGCGCATACAGCTTGAGACTCAACGAATAACGGTCGCCGGCCGCTGAGCGCACGACATACTGACGCGCCACCAGCCGCTCCAGCATCCGGTACATCTCGCTCGCGTTGCGGCCAAGCAGCTTCGTGATTTCCGCACGCGTCAACCCTGCCTTCTGCTCGGCCAGCAGTTCGAGGATGTCGAGGCCCTTGTCGAGCGCGGGCGCGCGGTAGCGATCGGCGTCGTCCTTGTCTTCCAGATCGATTGGCATGGTGTTGGGTCCCCTTGTTCAGTTCTCATCTTGCCCGGCGGGTGAGTGTAGTGGGTTCCTTCTCGCGATCGGCCAGGGAAAACACGGACGGTTGGTGCAGTGCACATTCCTTGACTTAGAAATATCCGTATATGAATAATACGTTCATTGGTGAATTACCGCACACCAATTCATAAGAATGAGGAGCGCAGGACGACGTTCCGGTCGCCAACACCGTTGAGACCGGTTTCGGTTGATTCAACAACGCAGACCAGGAGACAGACATGACGTTCGCACAGCGGCCGCACGCGGCTCGCCGTTTCATCCAGAAGAGCTTATCCGCCGGCGTCGCGGTTGCATGCGTGGCGGGGGCGGCGCTGGCCGGCACCGCGCAGGCGGCGGAAGCCGGCAAGGTCGGCCTCGGCCTGCCGCTACTGACTTCGCCGTTCTGGCAGTCGTACAACAACTACCTGCCGAAGTACGCGAAGGACATGGGCATCGATATCCTCGCGCCGGTCAATTCGAACGGCGATCCTGCCCAGCAGATCACCGACATGAACAACCTCCTGAACCTGGGTTCAAAGGGCATCGTCGTCGGGCCGCTCGATTCGGCTGCGATCAGCCGCGCCCTCGATGCCGCCGCGGCGAAGAACGTGCCGGTCGTCGCGGTAGACGTCGCGCCGACACAGGGCAAGGTCGCGATGGTGGTGCGCGCCGACAATCACGCGTACGGCGCGAAGGCGTGCACGTATATCGGCGAGCATGTGAAGTCGGGCAAGGTCGTGCAGATCATGGGCGATCTGGCTTCGGTGAACGGCCGCGATCGTTCGGAAGCGTTCCGTTCGTGCCTGAAGAAGTACCCGGGTCTGACGCTGCTGGAAATTCCGGCGAGCTGGAAGGGCGACGTCGCGGCCACGGCGCTCGACAGCCTGCTGACGGCGAACCCGGACGTGAAGGGCATCTACATGCAGGCGGGCGGCGTGTATCTGTCGCCGACGCTGCAGACGCTGCGGCGCAAGCAGATGCTGTATCCGACGGGCGACGCGAAGCATGTCGTGATCGTCAGCAATGACGGCATCCCGCAGGAATACGACGCGATCCGCCGCGGCGATATCGACGCAACCATTTCGCAGCCAGCCGACCTGTATGCGAAGTACGGCCTGTACTACGTCAAGGCCGCGCTTGCCGGGCAGACCTTCAAGCCAGGCCCGACGGACCACGACAGCACGATCATCCAGCTGTCGCCGGGGATTCTCGAAGACCAGTTGCCTGCGCCGCTCGTGACGAAGGCCAATGTCGACGACAAGAACCTCTGGGGCAACACTCTCAAATGAGCGATGTGACGTCTTCTGCCGTGCCCGTCGGTCCGCAGGGCGTTCCTTCGGTCGTCCCACAGGGACTTCCTTCGGTCGTCCCACAGGGACTTCCTTCGGTCGTGGAGGCGCTTGAAGTCACGAAGCGCTACGGCTCGACGGCCGCGCTGAAAGACTTGAGCATCCGCGTGATGCCCGGCGAGTCGCATGCACTCGTCGGGCGTAACGGGGCCGGGAAATCGACGTTGGTGTCGATTCTCACTGGCCTGCGCAAGCCGGATGCCGGCGAGGTGCGCTTCGGCGGCGCAGCTGCACCGCCGATCGCGGACCGCGACGCGTGGCGCGAACGCGTCGCGTGCGTTTATCAGCATTCGACGATCATCCGTGACCTCAGTGTCGCGGAGAACCTGTTCATCAACCGTCAGCCTGGCAGGCACGGCGTCATCGACTGGCGCGCGATGCGGCGCGACGCACGCGCGTTGCTCGACCACTGGAAGATCGATGTGCGCGAGGACGCGCGCGCTGGCGACCTGAGCGTGGAAGCGCGCCAGCTGGTGGAAATCGCCCGGGCGCTGTCGTACGGCGCGCGCTTCATCATTCTCGATGAGCCGACCGCGCAACTCGACGGCGACGAAATCAAGCGTCTATTCAAACGCATTCAGGAACTGCAGCGCGAAGGCGTGACGTTCCTCTTCATCTCGCATCACCTGCAGGAGGTGTATGAGATCTGCCAGGCGGTGACGGTGTTGCGCGACGCGCGGCATATCGTCAGCGCGCCGGTTTCCGCCTTGCCTCGCGAGCAACTGATCGAAGCCATGACCGGCGAGCGCGGCGGTCTGAATGTCGCTGACGCCGCAGCGCGCGCCGCGCTTCCGGCGGATACGAAGGTCGCGCTCGAAGTTTCGGATCTCGCGGGGGCAGACTACGAAGCGGTGTCGTTCGCGGTGAAGCGCGGCGAAGTGATCGGCCTCACGGGCGCGACGAGCAGCGGTCGCACGAGCGTTGCCGAGGCCATTGCAGGACTTCGCTCGCCGGCGCGTGGCGAGATCCGCGTCGAAGGTGTCGGCTTGCCGCACGGCGATGTACCCGCTGCGCTGGCTGCGGGCATCGGCTGTGTGCCGAAGGATCGCCATCATGAAGGGCTGGTGCTCACGCAGTCGGTAGCGGAAAACGCGTCGATGACGATCGCGCGCCTGCTCGGCAGGTTCGGAATTGCACCGCCCGCGAAGAAAAACGCCTTCGGGCAGAAGATGATCGCCGCGCTCGGCATCGTCGCCCAGGGTCCCGAGCATATCGTTTCGGGGCTTTCCGGCGGCAACCAGCAGAAGGTCGTCATGGCGCGCGCGCTCGCCACCGACCCGAACGTGCTGGTTCTGATCGACCCCACGGCGGGCGTCGACGTGAAATCGAAGGAAGCCCTGTTGTCCGTCGTGGATCGCGTGCGCGAGGACGGCAAGGCCGTGCTCGTCGTTTCCGGGGAACTCGACGATCTGCGTACCTGTGACCGCGTCCTCGTCATGTTCCGTGGCCGCATCGCCGCCGAATTGCCGGCCGGCTGGCAGGACCACGACCTCATCGCCTCAGTTGAAGGAGTCAGTCTTCATGAAGAATAGTGCGCCCACCCCCGCGTTCGCGACGAACCAGGGACAGGCCAACGTCGCCGCCGCGCAGCGTGGCCGCCCGCGCATCGAATTCGCCCGCCTGCGCGATCTCGCACTGTTGCCGGCGCTCGTGCTTCTGCTGGTGATCGGCGCGTTCGTCAGCCCGAGCTTTCTGACGAAGGCGAATCTGATCAGCGTGCTGGGCGCGTCGGCGGCCCTCGCGCTCGTCGTGCTCGCCGAATCGCTGATCGTGCTGACCGGCAAGTTCGATCTGTCGCTGGAGTCGACGGTGGGCATCGCTCCTGCGGTCGGCGCGATGCTCGTGATGCCGGCTGCGTCCGCCGGCTTCGGGCTGCAATGGCCGACAGCGGCGGGCTTACTGGCGATCGTCGTCGTCGGTGCGCTGATCGGGTTCATCAACGGCTTTCTGGTGGTGCGGCTGCGTCTGAACGCGTTCATCGTCACGCTGGCCATGTTGATCGTGCTGCGCGGCATGCTGGTCGGCGCGACAAAGGGCGGCACGCTGTTCGACATGCCGCCGGCATTCTTCACGCTCGCGACCACCATCGTGCTCGGCCTGCCCATCTCCGTGTGGCTCGCGGCCGCCGCGTTCGCCGTGGCGGCATTCATGCTGCGCTATCACCGTATCGGCCGCGCGTTGTACGCGATCGGCGGCAATCCGGAAGCGGCGCGTGCGGCGGGTATTCGCGTGGAGCGCATCACGTGGGGCGTGTTCGTGCTCGGCAGCATCCTTGCTTCGATTGGCGGGCTGATCGTCACCGGCTACGTGGGCGCGATCAATGCCAATCAGGGCAACGGGATGATCTTCACGGTATTCGCGGCGGCGGTGATTGGCGGCATTTCGCTCGACGGCGGCAAGGGCACGATGCTCGGCGCGCTGTCCGGGGTGTTGTTGCTCGGCGTCGTGCAGAACCTGCTGACGCTTGCCCAGGTGCCGTCATTCTGGATTCAGGCGATCTACGGCGCGATCATTCTCGGCTCGCTGATGGTGGCGCGGCTCGCGAGCGGCGAAGGCCAGAACTGATCGCTGTTGCCATCCACAAGAATCTGCGCTTTTACGGAGACCCATTTTGAGCAGTTCACTTCAGACAGACCCGCGCCTGATCCTGCTGGGTCCGCAGGACAACTGCCTGATCGCGGCGGCGCGGCTCGAGTCGGGTTCGCAGGTCGAGATCGAAGGCGAGCAGGTGACGCTCGCGAAGACCATCGAACTCGGCCACAAGGTCGCGCGCCGTGCGCTCGTGAAGGACGAAAAGGTGCTGCGCTACGGCGCCGCGATCGGTCACGTAACCGAAGCGGTTGCCCGCGGCGCGCACCTGCACACGCATAACCTCGAAAGCGACTATCTGCCGACCTATACGCACGATGCCGGCCACGAATTTGTGCACCACTGATTTGTGCACCATTGAGGCGGCCCGCGCGCCGCGCTGGAACCAACGATCATGACTGAATCTTCCGTTGCACCCGCCGCTGCGCGGTCCATGCTTCACGGCTATCTGCGCAGCGATGGCCGCAAGGGCATCCGCAATGTCGTTGCGGTCGCGTATCTCGTCGAATGTGCGCATCACGTCGCACGCGAAATCGTCACGCAGTTTCGCGAGCCGCTCGACGCCTTCGATGATCCATCCGCCGAACGCGAGCCGCCCGTCCATCTGATCGGCTTTCCCGGCTGCTACCCGAATAGCTACGCCGAGAGAATGATGCAGCAGCTCACCACGCATCCGAACGTGGGCGCGGTGCTGTTCGTGTCGCTCGGCTGCGAGAGCATGAACAAGCATTACCTCGTGGAGGTCGTGCGCGCGAGCGGCCGTCCCGTCGAGGTGCTCACCATCCAGGAGAAGGGCGGCACGCGCAGCACGATTCAATACGGTGTCGACTGGGTGCGCGATGCGCGAAAGCAGCTTGCAGCGCAGCAAAAGGTGCCGATGGCGCTCGACGAACTCGTGATCGGAACGATCTGCGGCGGCTCGGACGGCACGAGCGGCATCACCGCGAATCCAGCCGTGGGGCGTGCGTTCGATCACCTGATCGACGCGGGCGCGACGTGCATCTTCGAGGAAACCGGCGAACTGGTCGGGTGCGAATACCATATGAAGAGCCGCGCGGCGAGCGCTGACCTCGGCGACGAAATCGTCGCTTGCGTCATGAAGGCGGCGCGCTACTATTCCATTCTCGGACACGGCAGTTTCGCCGTCGGCAATGCGGACGGCGGCCTGACGACGCAGGAGGAGAAGTCGCTCGGCGCATATGCGAAAAGCGGCGCATCGCCGATAGTCGGGATCATCAAACCGGGCGATGTTCCGCCTACCGGCGGTTTGTATCTGCTCGACGTCGTGCCCGATGGCGAACCGCGCTTCGGCTTTCCGAATATCAGCGACAACGCGGAAATCGGCGAACTGATCGCGTGCGGCGCGCATGTGATCCTGTTCACGACGGGGCGCGGCTCGGTGGTCGGCTCGGCGATCTCCCCGGTGATCAAGGTATGTGCCAATCCGGCGACGTATCGCAATCTTGCCGGCGACATGGACGTCGATGCCGGACGTATTCTGGAAGGCCGCGCCACACTCGACGATGTCGGCCGCGAAGTGTTCGAGCAGACGGTGGCGGTGGCGCAAGGCACGGCGTCGAAGTCAGAGGCACTTGGGCACCAGGAGTTCATCCTGACCTACAAGAGCTTCGAGCCGGTCGGACCGGCGTGCCTGCCGTCAAGCGCGATACCGCGTGGCGTCATGGAAATCGCGTTGCTTTGAAGCGCGGATAAAAAAGGAGACGTGTGATGACAGAAGCGGTGAATCCGAAGGTCAGCCTGCAACGTGGCATTGGCGGGCGCGAACTGAAGGTGACCGGCCTGGGGCTCGGCACGGCGCCAATCGCCGGTCTGTATCGCGATCTATCCGATGAGGAAGCGCAGGCGACGATCGATGCCGCGTGGGACGCCGGCATCCGTTACTTCGATACCGCGCCGCACTATGGTCACACAAAGGCCGAGCATCGGTTAGGTCACGCGCTGCGCCGCTATCCGCGCAATGAGTATGTGCTGTCGACCAAAGTCGGCCGCCATTTCGTGCCGCGCACCCATCCGTACGACGGCAGCGAAGGCTGGCAGAACCCGCTGCCTTTCGAAGCGATCTTCGACTACACGCGCGACGGCATCCTGCGTTCCTTCGAAGACAGCCAGCAACGGCTCGGCTTGATCGACATCGATATCCTGCTGGTGCACGACATCGGCCGCTATACGCATGGCGATCGCAACGCGCACTACTGGAAGCAGTTGACCGAGGGCGGCGGGTTTCGCGCGCTCGACGAACTGCGTTCGAGCGGCGCGGTGAAAGCAGTGGGCCTGGGTGTGAACGAGAGTGCGGCGATTCTCGAAGCGATGGCGGAATTCGATATCGACTGCGCGTTGCTCGCGGGCCGTTACACGTTGCTGGAGCAGCAGACATTGAACGACCTGTTGCCTGAATGCGAAGGGCGTCACGTGAGCATCCTGCTCGGCGGCGCGTTCAATTCGGGCATTCTTGCACGCGGCGTGCAGGGCGATCTGAAGTTCAACTACGCCGACGCGCCACAGGAAATCATCGACCGCGTCGCGCGGCTCGAGGCGATCTGCCGCGTGCACGAAGCGCCGCTTGCCGCGGCAGCGCTGCAGTTTCCGTATGCGCATCCGGCCGTCGCGTCGGTGCTGACAGGCGCACGTAGCGCCACAGAGTTGCGCGAGAACGTCGCGTCTTTCGAACGCAAGCTGCCGGCCGCGCTGTGGAAGGCCCTGCGAGAAGGCTTGCTCGACCCGCGCGCACCCGTGCCGAAGGATTGACGTGACACAGCGCATCGATGCACACCAGCACTACTGGAATCCTGAGCGGGGCGACTACGACTGGCTCACGCCGGAGATGACGTCGCTCTACCGCACGTTCGGTCCGGGCGATCTGGCGCCGCTTCGGTCGGCCGCCGGAATCGACCGCACGGTGGTCGTGCAGGCCGCGCCGACGGTCGAAGAAACCCGCTATCTGCTGGATATCGCACGCGGCGAGGTATCGATTGCTGGCGTGGTCGGCTGGGTGCCGATGCTCGATGACGATGCGCCCGCGCTGATCGCCGAGCTTGCCCGCGATCCGAAATTCAAGGGCGTGCGTCCGATGCTTCAGGATCTCGCGGACGACAACTGGATCGCGAATCCCGCACTCGCGCCGGCTGTCGAAGCGGTCATCGCGCACGACCTCGCATTCGATGCGCTGATCTACGCGCGTCACGTCGACGCGCTCGAAATCTTCGCGCAGCGCTTTCCACGGCTGCGCATTGTCGTCGACCATGGCGCCAAGCCGCCGATCCACGATGGCGCTGCCGGCTGGCAACTGTGGGCTGACGGTATCGAGCGGCTCTCCCGCTTGCCGCACATTCACTGCAAACTATCTGGGCTCGCGACGGAGGCCGCACCCGGCTGGACCGAAGCCACGTTGCGGCCGTATGTCGATCATCTGCTGGCCTGCTTTGGACCGCGCCGGCTGATGTGGGGTAGCGACTGGCCGGTGCTCAACCTGAACGGTGACTATCTCCTGTGGCACGCCGTGGCGAACGCGTTGCTCGCGTCACTGTCCGATGCGGAGCGTGCGGCGGTTTTCGGCGGCAACGCTGCGGCCTTCTACCGGCTGTAACGCCGCTGAAAGATCGATGCGCCTCGCGCGCTGATCCGACTGACTCAACAGGCGCTGCAATACCCGTTATGACTCAAACGCCATTTCAACTGGAGCCGTAGATGATACAAAGACTGGCCGGCAAGACGGCCCTGATCACTGCTGCCGGACAAGGCATCGGCCTTGCGACCGCGGAGCTCTTCGCGCGCGAAGGCGCACGCGTGATCGCGACGGACATCCGCATCGATGCGCTCGCCAGCAAGCCCGTCGAGGCGCGTGTGCTCGATGTGCGTGACGATGCCGCGATCAAGGCGCTTGCTGCCGAAGTCGGTGCGATCGACGTGCTGTTCAACTGCGCGGGCTACGTGCACGCGGGCTCGATTCTCGAAGCGAGCGAAGAAGACTGGGACTTTGCCTTCGACCTGAACGCGAAGGCGATGTACCGGACGATTCGCGCGTTTCTGCCCGCAATGCTGGAGAATGGCGCAGGCTCTATCATCAACATGTCGTCGGCGGCGTCGAGCATCAAGGGTGTGCCGAACCGGTTCGTGTATGGTGCGTCGAAGGCTGCGGTGATTGGACTGACGAAGGCGGTTGCGGCAGACTTCGTGACGCGCGGTATCCGTTGCAACGCGATCTGTCCGGGGACGGTGGCCTCGCCGTCGCTCGAACAGCGGATCGCCGCGCAGGCGCAGGCGCAAGGCGCGTCGCTCGATGCGGTGCAGGCGGCCTTTGTCGCGCGCCAGCCGATGGGCCGTGTCGGCAAGCCGGAAGAGATCGCCGCGCTTGCGCTCTATCTGGCGTCGGACGAATCGGCGTTCACGACAGGCCAGGCGCATGTGATCGACGGCGGCTGGTCGAACTGAGTGCAGCATTTTTTTCACTGAACATTTGGGAAGTGCCACGATGAAACTGCTTCGTTATGGGCCGAAAGGTCAGGAAAAGCCGGGCTTGCTCGATGCGCAAGGCAAGATTCGCGATCTGTCAAAGGTGGTCGCCGATATCGGCGGCGATGTGCTCACCGACGCGGGTCTCGCGAAACTGCGCGCGGTCGATCCGGCCTCGCTGCCGGTGGTCGAAGGCAATCCGCGTATCGGTCCGTGTGTGGGCAACATCGGCAAGTTCGTCTGTATCGGCTTGAATTACGCGGACCACGCGGCGGAATCGAACCTGCCGGTGCCGAGCGAGCCGGTGGTCTTCAACAAGTGGACGAGCGCCGTGGTTGGCCCGAACGATAATGTAGAAATTCCGCGCGGCTCGAAGAAGTGCGACTGGGAAGTCGAACTGGGCGTGGTGATCGGCAAGTCGGCCAAATACATCGACGAAGCCAACGCGCTGGATTACGTCGCGGGCTATTGCGTGATTAACGACGTGTCCGAACGTGAATGGCAGATCGAGCGCGGCGGCACGTGGGACAAGGGCAAGGGTTTCGACACGTTCGGCCCGATCGGCCCCTGGCTCGTCACGCGCGATGAAGTCGCCGATCCGCAGAAACTCGGCCTGTGGCTCGAAGTGGACGGCCATCGCTACCAGAACGGCAATACGAAGACGATGGTGTTCACCGTCGCGAAGCTGATCTCGTATCTGTCGCAGTGCATGAGCCTGCAACCGGGCGACGTGATCTCGACCGGCACGCCGCCGGGCGTCGGCATGGGCGTGAAGCCGAACCCGGTGTTCCTGAAGCCGGGTCAGACGATGCGCCTCGGCATTCAGGGTCTCGGCGAGCAGCAGCAGAAGACTTACGCAGCGGAATAACGCTGGATCAAGGCAGTGAGCGGCGCGCGCGGCTCTTCAGTCGCGTGCGTCATCTTCAAGTCATCTCGCTTCATTCCTCAGGCCGGCGGCGCCGCGCCTTCCGCGCCCTCTCCTACGCGGTTGATGGTGCCCTGCGCCACCGCGACGAGTTTTTCCTTGCCGTCGTCCATCACGAAGATATTGCACTGGCACGTCGCCTGGCTGCGTCCAGCGTGCACGACCTGGGCGCGCGCCATCAGCGTGCCGTTTATCGCTGGCCGCAGGAAGTTGATCTTGTATTCGCCGGTCACGACGCGCGGCCCGAGCGCCAGTGCACCTGCGAAGGTCAGCGCGTTGTCCGCCAGATAGCTGATGACGCCGCCGTGTACAAAGCCGTGTTGCTGCCTCAGTTCGTCCCGAATCGGCAGGCACAGCGCGAGTTCGTGCGTGCCCGTACTCATGAGTTCGGCGCCAAGCAGCATGCTGAACGGCTGGGCGTGCAAGGCCCCGCGTGCGCGATCCAGTAGATCTGTCATCTCGGTTCCTTCGGGCGTTACCCGCACTGGTTCCTGTCCACTCTAGGAAGAGCCTGTGCGTCGCGTCAAGGTGAATTCGAAAGATTGTCTTCTAATTATTGTGAAAAACAGCGGCAATTTGCGGGTTAGGCGCTGTAGGGCGCGGATGTCGGGCTTTTTCACTCAATTCGACTCAAGGGCTGACGGAACCTGCCGTTAACCCGAACGTAGTTCCTGCCCTTCTCAGCAATTCAGGTGTTTTCGATGTTCAGCAAGATCAAGGTCGCTTCCGGCCTGTTGTGTGTTCTCATCGCTTTCTGCGTGTTCCAACTGGTGACGGCGGGCCTGGGATTCTGGTCGTTGACCCGCACGCATGACGACGTCGGCGATCTGTCGAACGTCGCGCTGAAGCAGGTCGACGCGGTCAGCGAAACGACGCAGCATCTGATGGACGCGCGCATCAACCTGTCGCGTGCCGGCACGCGGATGGTGCGCGGCGGCGCCGAGCCGGCCGACATCGTTCAGCACGCGCGCGAGCAACTGACGGCGGCGGAACATTCATTCGAGGTGTTCACGAACGCGCCGAAGATGAACGACGAAAACAGCGCCCGCGCGGCGGCGCTCACCGAGCGATATCGCAAGCTGCACACAGCGCTCGGCGAACTCGTGCAATACCTCGACGCCGGCAACATTCAGGCCTTTCTCGACCAGCCGACCCAATCTCTCCAGGACGCCTATCTCGCGGAACAGCGCAATTTCGTGCAGTTCGGTGATGCCGCAAGTCGCGCTTCGCTCGATTCGATCGACGGCCGCCTCGCGCTTTTTCGCAGCGTAGGGATTGCCATCATCGTGCTGCTGCTGGCTGGGACGATCGCGGTGTACGTCGCGTTGAAGCGAGGTGTGGTTGCGCCGCTCGAAGAAGCGGGGCGCCACTTCGATCGCATCGCGCAAGGACGTCTCGACCAGCCGATCGCCGAACGCGGCACGAACGAGATCGGCCATCTGTTTTCTGGCCTGGCCAGGATGCAGGCGAGCGTCGCACGTACCGTCAAGACCGTGCGCGAGTCCGCCGATTCGATCTACATCGGCGCCGACGAAATTGCGACGGGCAATGCGGATCTGTCAGCGCGCACCGAAAATCAGGCCGCCTCACTTGAGGAAACCGCTTCGAGCATGGAAGAGCTGACCGCTGCCGTCCGTCAGAACGCCGGGCACGCACGCGAAGCGAACGCCCTGGCGGAAACGGCGCTCGATGCGACTTCCCGTGGCAGCGACGTGGTGAACGAAGTGGTCGAGAAGATGCGCGGTATCGCGCAAAGCTCGGACAAGATCGCGGAAATTATCAGCGTGATCGACGGCATCGCGTTCCAGACCAACATCCTCGCGTTGAACGCTGCCGTTGAAGCGGCGCGCGCCGGCGAGCAGGGGCGCGGATTTGCGGTGGTGGCGGGCGAAGTGCGCGGTCTCGCCCAGCGCAGCGCGCAGTCGGCGAAGGAGATCAAGACGCTCATCAGCGAGTCGGTCGCGGAGATTCAGGGCGGCTCGGAACTCGTTGAACGTGCAGGCGACGCGATGCGCAATGTGTCCGGGTCGATTTCGCGCGTCACCCAGATGATGGCGGAGATCAGTGCATCGTCGTCGGAGCAGAGCACGGGTATCGAGCAGGTCAATCAGGCCGTGGTGCAGATGGATCAGATGACGCAGCAGAACGCGGCGCTGGTTGAAGAGGCTGCGGCCGCTGCGGCTTCGCTCCACGAACAGACGCAGCAGCTGAAGCAGGCGGTTTCCTCTTTCGAGATTTCGGATGCCGTGCTCGTGGCCGGGCTGCGTGGCGGAGTGTATTCCGGCCAGCATGCTTCGGGAGCGTTCGCTGGGATGTCCGCGCTTTGACGCGTTGCGATTCGCTGGAATGCAGAAAAGCCCGCTTGCGCGGGCTTTTTGTTATCTGTCGCGAGCGTCGGCGCGCGTCTATGCCGGTAACGACGCGTATGCCGTAGCGAGATGGTAGGGCGTGGTCGAAGGCATCTCGGCACGCGTAATCTCGCCAGTGGCCGTCATGCTTTCGATCCATCCATGCGGGCGCAGGAAGCGCGCGCGAAAACGCTCGATCTGCTGCGGCAAGGCGATGCGTGCGGCTTCGCTGGCGTGTGTGGCGAGCGCGCGCAGATATTCGGTCTGAGCCCAGATGCGCTGGGCGCTGTCCTTGATGGTTCCAGCCTCGTCGAGCGCGGCCGCCACGCCGCCCGTCGTCGGGTCGATACCATGCTGCTGCGCGAAGCTGAACGCGCGCGTCAGCGCTTCGTCGAGGCCTGACGTTCCCAGCAGGCCGGCCGCACGGCGCACCAGGTAGAACCATTCGAACTGGTGACCTGGTTCGAGGCGATTGTCGTCCGAGCCGAGCGGCAACTCGGCAATACAGCCTGTCGGCTGATGCATGAAGTTGCGCGCGACCACTTCAACGAGGCGCGTGAGTGCGTCGCCGAATGCACCATCCTGCGTCGCCTCGCGCGCGGCGAGCCACGCTTCGGTCAGATGCATCAGCGGGTTTTGCAGAGGCGTGCCGGTGACCGTGGAGAAATCCGCATCGAGCGACGCGTTGAGCAAGCCGTCGCGCGCGTTCGCAAAGCGTTCGGTGATGAGCGCGGACGTGTCGTACATCACGTCGAGTGCATCCTGATTGCCCGAGCGCGCGAAATATTCCGCGCAGGCAAACACGATGAACGCATGCGTGTACAGATCCTTTGAGGTATCGAGCGGCGCGCCTTCCGCATTGACGCTAAAGAACCACCCGCCGTTCAGCGTGTCGTGAAAGTGGCTGAGTAGTGCATCGAACAGCGTATCGGCATGGGCGGCATCGCCCGCCCGCGAGAAAACGAACAATTGTCGAGCGCAGGCCATCGCCCGATAGCGCACAACTGGGAGCGGCCGATGCACGCTGTCCACGGCTTCATACGGCAGATTTAACGCGGCGTTGAAACCCGGCCCTCGCCATAGCGGCAGAACAACCTGCGTGAAGTGTTCACGTAGCTCGGCGGCGAGGGTGGCCGTGGAAGCGGATGTATTCATGCTGCGTGTACTTACTGATAGAAAAGGTCATCGGACAGGGCGACGACGCGGCCAGACGGCAACGACGGGCGGCCTGGAGCGATAGCGGGTTCCTGTGCGCGTCCAAGGATAAACCAGATTTTGTCGGCCGCACGGGATTTTGACCGCGGGTGAGCCAGGCGTTCTGTCATGCAGTTGCTCGATGGCTCATCAAAGTCGGACAACGTGACGTTTGCGTTGCGCCAGGCGTCGACCACGGAATGCGTCGCAAGCCGCAAGCCGGAATTCGTTGCGGCGGTTCTGCTGGGCGCACGAGGACATCGCCAGGCCGACCGGACGTTATCGACCTGACGGCGCTGGAGCACGAGCAGCGTAGGCGCTTACATGAATTCCCGTCGGCGGCTGGGTGTGGCCATGAGACAATGATGTCTCGAAAAACGAAGATGGCATTTTGCAGCGGCGACCCGCGGCAGGCGACCGCTGTCTGACGACTACGACGACCGCTCCTTTCCCTATGGCAGATTCCGCAGCATCCCCGAATACCCGCGTGCCCCGCTCCCGTTCGACGAAGCAGCGCACGGCCACCGTCTCCACCGAAACTGAAAACAAGTTGGCCCGCGCCGCGCGCTCCGCGCAGCGGCTCGCGCAGCTGAGCGATGTGGCGCGCGACGGCAGCACGCTCGACCTGTTCCCCGACGATCCCACGCGCGCGACGCTGGAAGCCATGACCATCGACGTGCGGCAAGGCACGCTGAGGGGCTTCGAATTGCCCGCGGAAGTGCTGGCGGCGGTGGGGCTGTCGGACGGAGGCGAGCCACTGCTGGAGGGGCAGGACGCGAAGCCTGCGCGACGCGTGACGCGTGCGGCAAAAGCAGGCGAGACGGCTTCGGCCTCGGTGCAGACGAGCGTGCTGGATGAGCGTGAGGAACCGACACTGAGCGTAGCGAACGGCCCAGGCGCTGGAATGGGCGCGACGGCTGCGACGGCCATGCCGGCAACCGATGACGTCGCGGCGAAGGCGGCAGATGCAGCGCAAGGTGCGGACAGTGCACCGGCGAACACGGCAGCGGCCGGGCAGGAAGCCGCTGTAGCGGAGCCAGTTGACGCTTCCGCTTCGAGTGTGGCGGTCTCGCGGGTGGCTTCGGTCTTGCCCGCTGCGCCTTCGATGTCGTCTTCGGTGCTGCGCGGTGTCGCGGCTGCCCGCGCCAGCGACGCGGCCGCCTCGGCGCAATCCGCCACATCACAGCAGCGTTCTGCAACGAGCGTCGCAAAGACGGCTACGGCCTTGCGCGAAGCGACCGCGTCTGGAGACGCAATGGCCGCTGGCGATGTGACCTCGAAGGGGTCGCCATTTGCAGGACGCGCGTCTGCTGCGCTATCGACTGACATGCCTGACTCGTCGGTCGCATCGGACGGCACGTCGGCGCGCCCTTATGTTGCTTCGCAACCGCAGCCGGCGACGCACGCGGCTCCGGAACTCGACCGTGCGCGGGCGACGGCCTTCGCTGATACCGTCGATGCGCTTTACGGCGTGATTTCCGACCAGCGTCGCGCGGCGACCGATCACTCGCGGCGGATGAAGTGGATGCTGTCGATCGTCGTGGGGGCGCTGCTTGTGACGGTCGCGATCGGCATCACGCAAACGATGCTTCTGATGCGTCTCACTCGCGAAACCACTGCGCAGCAGCAACGCATCGAGCAGATGATGCTGAACCAGCAAGCCACGTTGTCGACCCTTCTCGACACCGATTCGGCGACGTTCAGCGGACCTGCAATTGCACCGCCTTCGCCGGCGGCTCCGGCTCCGGCTCCTGCTGTCGCGCCTCGTCCTTCGGAGCAGCCGGCGGCGAAGCACGCGACGAAGTCCCGGCAGGCGCACAAAGCGAAACCTGCTACTCCACACTAAGTGCGGCGGCGTAGGGGTGCGGATATCCGCCAGCATGTTTCTACGCTGGCGGACACTTCACGCTGCGGGACTGCATCCCTCGCCCGGAAAGATCAGGCTCGCCTGACCTCGTCGACGAGTCAGCGTGCCGACGCCTTGTTCTCTTCGCGCTGATTGCTTCAGGGCTTGAAGCGGCCTTCCGCCCGCCTTACTGATCGCCTGCTTCAACCATCCCTTCAATGCGCTCGAACCGTTGCTCGCGCGCGGCGTCGACCATCGCGACCACGCAAAGAGCCATGCGGGCGGTCTCTATGCGTTCAATCCTTTCTGGCGACTCGGCGCTCGCTACCAGAGCCCTGTCATCACGTGATTTGCGCACAAAGAGGCCGCCTTGCGAGTTTCGCATTCCCTGGCAGCAGCTTATAGTAGAAGCGCGGCGTGTCAGCGGTGACGCGAGCCTTCTGCGTCAGGACGAACGAATTTGACGGGGGATGTTGCTATGGCAGCAGCGCAGGGTTCAGCTTACGCGACGCAGTCACACACGCCGGCATCACTGCGAGAGCTGGCCAGCTATCTCGAACTGGCGCTGGACGCCGGCCAGGCCGTCTTCGTGATGCGGTACGGGGAGAGTGAGCGCCTCGTGTACATCGGCAACCCTGAGGGCTCGCTGGACGAATTGTCCGGCAGCGGCACGGTCGCCGCCTCGCTCGCGGACGAGATGCTTATGCTGACGCAACCGGGTGTAAACCGGATAACCGCCGACGGCCAGACTTATCGCTTCAAGCGAACGCACAGGTATATTGGGGACTGCCAGGCCGTCGTATTTGCGCCGACGTGACAAAAGCCGGCATTTCCGGACGTGAGCGCTTTTGCGGCCGGTAAAAAAATGCGAACCGAAGTTCGCATTTGAGACATAACAAAGCCGGGTGGAAAACCGGCTACCAGGCGCGGCGCCAAACGCCGCGGCCCGGCGAAGAATCTCTATCAGGCAGCCGATGCAGTCGCCACGAGCTGCTTTGCGGCCTTGTTCGCTGACTCGTAGGTCGCATTCATGGCGGAGAAGGCGGAATTCCACGCTGCAATTGCCCCTTCGCTTCCAGCCGGAGCGTTTTTCGCGAGGTTCTCGACGAAAGCCTGCCCATCCCGTTGGGATTGCTGGAACATCTCCGTGGCGGACTTCAGGAATTCGCCCTGCACGCCCGACACGATTTCGTGAACCTGACGGCCATACGCAGTCACTTTTTCCGCTACGGGTTGCGACAGGCTTGCGGGGAGCGCAAACAGTTCAGACGGGTTGCCGGCGGAGAACGCTTTCGTCAGGATTTCCTGATTTTCAGCCAGGGTGGCCTTGCCAGCTTGCATGTTGAGCGCGACCAGCTTTTCAACGCCTTCGAAGGCCTTGTTCGCAAAGCCAAAAAAAGTTTCCACGCCTGCTTGCTGCGCGGCGACCAACTGTTGGGGGGTAAGAGTGCTCATCACTGCTCCGGTAGGGGGTGAAGCGGCGGGTGCGAGAGGACTCTGACGAAGACAGAAGACACGCGCCGCGAGGGCCAAACGGGCCAATTGCTGCATTGCAACAAAACCCATTCTACGGGCGAATCCCCGGAAGTCAATCTATTTCATCAAGATACCGAAGCGGCGACGATCGCTGTCAATCAGCAAACCTGACATCCCGGTAAGCGCAGACGGTCAGCGCGAGACGCACCCCGGCTGGCAGAGCGCACGATTCCTTTAGCGAAGATTAGGCTTGTGCGAAGTCAAATACATGACGCGGTTGGCGCAAACCGGTTGTGTACCTGAACTTAGGCCGTCGGGATGTGGCCACCTCATGGTGGCTCTTCATATGCGGTCTGAACGGTTCACAGATACATCGCGGCGGCATGGTGTGGAAGGGGTCAGAGTCGCGACCCGTGCGAGGGATAGAATTGCGGCTCGAACTACGCGGAGAACTGAGCCGATGAAAGATGCATTTGAACGCCGCGCGTTGCTGTTGCACCTCGGAGAGGTAATCCAGGCAGTCAGCCGTCTGCTGAAATACGGCGATACCCGTAAAACTGTGCACGAACTTTTGGCGGCGAACGATTCGCTGGGAAGCTTTCGGTTACTGACCCAGATTTCGCGGCACATGATGCCGACAGAGTTTGCACAGCGCGCTGCCGACGCTTTTCTGACGTGGCCGCAAGACTTGCTCGAATTCGAACTGGATCGCGAGGCTCTTGCCTCCGCAGTCCAGAGGAATCTATATGCCGGCAATCCAGCAGGATGGCGGGCGTACGTGGCAGATATGAGAAGGGAAGTGGTGTGGTTCGGTGTCGGCTTGTCACCGGCCCAATCCGCTGAAGACGCGCGCGCCGACTCGATGGCCGAAGAGTCTGGAGTCCAACTGGCGAGCGAGGTGTCCAGCGTTGCCGATGTCGAGCGTACCGACGGCCAGGCCGCCGTCGCCCGGGACAGCGTTGAAACCAGCGATCGGATCTACCCGTCCTGGCCGTGGAAAGCTGTTGTTTAGGCCGCGAAACGCGGCAAGCGGTGGGAGGCGCGATCTTTGAAACAGACTTTCGCGGGCGCCATGTGAAGACGCGGACGACGATCGCGCTTTGATCTGCCGCGATGAATTTCTGACGTTCCACGCAGCACAGGCAGTCAATTCACCGGTTCGATACGACCCCACGGGAGTTCGTTGAAGTCTCACGCACGCGACCTATAACAGAGGTTGCAGCGCGACACGTTATCTGCTCTGAGGCGCCACGCGACAGCCTGAGCAATCCTTCGCTGCGCCGCCAGCGCCCGCCCAAAATCGATGGGGCGTGTGCCTACTCATACTAATTACCAGGTAGGCCAGATGCCGCTTATACACGGCCAGTCTGGCTGTTCCGCTCGCCGCGGCCGCATGCCTGTCCATTTCAGAGCGAGTACTACGGCGGGTATCCAGGTTTGCGAATTGCCGGGAAGAGGACCCGCGCAACTGGCATCAGATTCAAGGAGTCATGACATGAAATCATATCTGGCATTGCCGTTCGCAAGCGTTTTGCTGTTTGCGATGGCCGGGCAGGTGAATGGGCAGGGACTTCAGCCGGATTCGCAGTGGTCCGCTCATGCGAGGATGCAGCAGAACGCCAACGAGTCTGCGCAAGCAGAGACCGACATGTCGTTTGGTAACCTGGGGTGGAGCGCCAATGCGTCACGTCAATTCATGAAGGACACATCATATGGCGGCGTCGCCGCCGCGCATGGCGAGACGGGTGGTCCGGGCAACGCACACTGCTCTACCGGACCTCGATGCGACATCTTCTTTGGTCGGTGACGTTTTGCGGGGCAAGGCGGCCGCGCCGGAGGGCGCGCCGCCCTCATAGGTCTCATCGACACGCAAGCAGTACAAACAGAATCCCGGTCAGCGATTCGCACAAGCGTTCGAAACGTCGTGCTGTTTTATGGGACGTGGCGATCGGCCACGTGGAGTTAACCCGGGTATTCGCTGCGGGTGCTTGCTTGTAATTTCCATCGACGTTATAAATCCCAATAGTTGGAAAAATTAGAAGCATCTTTCTTCTTCCGCTGGGAGGCGTTCCTTCGGCGGCGAATTGATGGTCTGTATCGACGGCGTAAACGGAACATGAGCTTGCGCCTGTTGTCCGTAAGTCATGCTGATGCCGGGAGCCGAAGCAGATCGGGGTTCACGTGCGTTTCGATGATCAGGCGGGCAATCACGTGCGGAACCGCGGCGGCGGTCGTGCCAATGGTGAGCGGTAGAGACTGGTTCGACAAAAGAAGAGAAGACAACAGGTCACGCATTGAATATAAACATTCAACACCGGAGACACCTTCATGCGCGAAGTGCCAGACGTTCAACGGTCGCTCTATACCCAGACTGAATCTGTTCCGCGCTTTGTTGCGCGCGATTCCAGCAATCCCGCCGCCGCGCTTGTTTATTGGCTTGGCGTGTCCGAACCATCGCGCGAAGACAGCTTCTTCGAGGCAATACAAAAGTTCGGCCCGCTGATGCAGTTGGTACTCCCCGACGAACGTCCCGGTGTTTTCGTCAATCGCGGTGCGGTTCACGTGGTCCACAGCGGTGGAATCGTGAAGCGACTGGTGTTCAAGGACCTGTCGTCGCTGGATGTGCGATACGACGGTCCGTGTAGCGACCTTTGTGGCGGGTAGGCAACGCCGTCTGCACCGCGGGTTCCAGCAGGTCGTCGTCGGCGGCCTGCGCCGTCGCTCCTATCGTCAGGTTGAAAGATCCAGATCCGGTCGTCAGGCGCTCCGGCGGGGACCATATCGCCTTCGCCCAGGTTGGAGGCATTTCCGCGCGACCGGTCAGCAACCGCTCCCTCAGACGCAGCCCTTTCCCCGACAAATTCGGACGAACGTACCGCAGCGCCTGTTCCGCTGAATGGGGATGGACCTATTTCCTTGTCTGAAGAAATCCCGCTCGATGCTGATTCGCACTGGTTGTTGTATTGATGCAACGCACCATTGGCAGCCGTGGCCGTGTGACAACCTGCCACACTCAAATTAATGTTGCATTGCACTAGATTTTTATCAGGGAAAACCCTATACTTCTATCTAAGGGAAAACCCTGCATTTCTAATCAACCGGGAGTCGCCATGAGCTTGATCCTTGCACTATTCAATAAGGTTAGCGACCTCTTCGCGTCGCCGTTCCTGCCGATGGATTCTGATTATTCGTACGAAGCGCGCCACCGCGAAGCGGAGCGTGTTCGCAAGTCGCAATATTTCGCCGTTTTCGGCTTCCTGCGCGGCTGATCGACTGTCCGGCGCGCGGAACGTCCGCGGGTCGACTGCGCGCATCCACGTGCGCGCATTGTTTTCAGGGCCCGGTGTGCTAACACGCGCCGGGCTTTTTGTTTCTCCGCGATCCGCGCTTCATTCGACAGCGCCTGCTTCCATCCTTCGCGCACCATTCTGGACAACCGCACCCCCTGCGCAGCCGTTGCGAGCCCAAAGCAGCTAATCGCCGGACTGTCCTTTCATCTGACTTCAGTTCTCCGAATCCACTGGTATTTCATGATTGGAAGGGATGTAACCGGGGCTGACAGGTAGCTGGCAGCCGGCGTCCCTCGAACCGGCTCGCAAGCCGCTGTGCGGCTGGAGTTTTTTGGCATCACCCGGGATTGATCTGCATCGTTGATTTGAAATGTGCGCTTACAGGCCCTCACGTTTCCCGCCGGTTTGTGTCGCTAAAGTGGATCTCAAGCGCACGGCACCGGGTTCCCGATGTTTCACCCGGCCGGCGAACAATCCTGAAGGGAGGTAAAACATGAAAACCTTGAATCGCACGTCACACTCCGTCATTGCAACCCTGCTTGCTGGCGGTGCATTGCTGAGCGCAAGCACCGCGTTTGCGCAGCAGTATCCGATGTATGTCCATAGCGGCCCGCCGCCCGCGACGTACGAGCGCCCGCACATGACGCCTGTCGGCGTGAACATCGACATTGGCTGGCACGGTGACCGCTATTACGACGGACATCGTTACTGGCAGCACGACGAATGGATGCGTCATCACCCGCATGACCCGGATCCGCATCGTCACCACGATGACGACCATCGTCCGCAACCGCGGTACTGATGACGCAACCGGCATGACGTCAGCGATGGCGTGATGAGGTTGACGCAGTCCTGCCATAGGGCCGGCTCTCGCATGAGAGACCGGCCCTGTGTCTTTCAGTCTCCAGAAAATGGCTGCTGCGTTATGCTTCCAGGTTTTCATCGACATCGCGCCGGGAGAGGAGCAGCCTGGACAGGAGCAACCCCGGCGAGCCAGTCGTAGGCGTGGTGGGCACCGGCTTGATGGGCGTCGACATTTCCACGCACCTGATGCCTGAGCTTGCAAAGAACGAAGACGAGATCGATCTGCTGCGCGGGCAGGTGGACGCGGGACGCGTCGGCGCGGGCTTCTACTACTGGGCCGACACCCGCGTGGCGCTTGTGAGGGCCGGGCGCAGGCAAGTCATCAGCCGGGGCTGACTGCGATGAACGACACGACGAAACAGGACGGAAACCCAACCCATGAGCGACAACATTCACTTCTACGACCCCGCCACGGGTCACGGCCTGCGCCACGATCCGTTCAAGGCGATCGTCGCGCCCCGCATGATCGGCTGGATCTCGAGCCGCGCGCCCGATGGCCGTCTGAACCTTGCGCCCTATAGCTTTTTCGGCGCGTTTGCGACTTTCCCGCCGATCATCGGCTTTTGCAGCGAAGGTTATAAGGACAGCATCCGCAACATCGAGGCGACCGGCGAGTTCGCCTGGAACCTCACCACGAGGCCGCTCGCGGAGCAGATGAACCGGACGTCCGCGCCGGTTGGGCCCGAAGTCGACGAGTTCGAGCTGTCGGGACTGACGTCGGCCCCGGGCCGCAACATTGGGGTGCCGCACGTCGCGGAGACACCCGCTGCGCTCGAATGCAAACTGCTGCAGATCGTGAGGCTGAACACGCTCGACGGCGAGCCGATGGACAACTACCTGGCGCTTGGCCAGGTGGTCGGTGTGCATATCCAGAAAGCGTTCCTGAAGGATGGCCTGTTCGACACGCATGCGGCGCAGCCGGTCATGCGCGCCGGTTACCGCGCCGACTACGCCGAAATCGGTTCGATGTTTGAGATGCTCCGGCCGACTGCGTAGCCGGGGGGTATCGTTGCAGCCGGCTTGAGCCTCCGCAGCCGGCTGCAACGGCCCGCAACGCGGCGATACCACCCGTGACGCAACCCGACGTCAGCCGCGCCCGGACGCGTCCAGCTTGAACACGCTGACTACCTGCGCCAGACGCTCGGCCTGATCGCGCAGTTCAGCGGCGGCCTGCTCCGCTTCGCCGACAATCGCCGCATTCTGCTGCGTCGCTTCGCCGATCTGCGTGACGGCGAGATTCACCTGCTCGATGCCGCCGGATTGCTCGCGCGAAGCGACGCTGATCTCGCTCATGATCGCCCGCACCTGGCCCACGCGTTCGACGATGCTGTGCATCGTCGTGCTCGCTTCTTCAGCGATCCGGTAGCCGGACTCGACCCGTGCCGTCGATTCGCCGATCAGCGCTTCGATCTCCTTGACGGCGGCCGCGCTGCGCTGCGCCAGCGCGCGCACTTCCGACGCCACGACGGCGAAGCCCTTGCCGTGCTCGCCCGCCCGCGCTGCCTCGACGGCCGCGTTCAAGGCGAGGATGTTGGTCTGGAACGCGATGCCTTCGATCACGGTCGTGATGTCCGCGATTTTCTGCGACGACCGGCTGATGTCTCCCATCGTCGATACGACGCGCTCTACCGCACGGCCACCTTCGAGCGCCGCTTCCGAGGCGCTGGAGACGAGCGTGTTTGCCTGTGCGGCATGGTCGGCGTTCTGCTGCACGGTGGACGTGATCTGCTCCATGCTCGCGGCGGTTTCTTCGAGACTGCTTGCCTGCGTCGCGATACGCGCAGCGATGTCGCCGCTGCCCGCGGCGATCTTCGCGGTGCCATCCGTCATCTCCGCCGATGCGCCGCGCACCTGCGTGACGATGCGCGCAAGACCTTCGCCGATGCCGTCGATCGCGTCCATCAGCCGGCCGATTTCATCGGTGCGTCCGTTGCCGACGCGCACGCTCAGGTCACCCGATGCGAAGCGCTCCGATGCCTTCGCCGCTGCGTCGAGTGGACGGCTCACCAGCCGGCGCACGGCGACGAGGAAGATCGCCGCAAACGCGGCGACCAGCACGAAACCGATCAGCAGGAAGCGATTGCGGGTCGCGGTGACGTTCGCCATCACCTCGTCGCGCGGCGCGATGCCGCCGATCAGCCATTGCCACTCGGGCACGGTGATGAACGACACGTACTTCTCACGCTCGCCGGATTCGCCGAGTGTTGCGTCCATCGATGTGTACGCGAGCTGTCCTTCCTTTGCGTCGAGCATCTGTTTGTACGGCGCGTTGCCTTCGTCAGCGAGTTGGCCGACCGCGGCCGGATGCACGATGAACTTGCCGCGCTCCGGCCCGTTCGATGCGTCGAGCACGAAGTAATAGCCGCTTTCGCCGATCTTCAGCTGGCGAATGCCTTCCTGGATGGACTGGATCTGCGGGCCGACATCGATGCCGACAAAGAGCGCGCCAATCACCCGCCCGCCGGCGTCGGTCACCGGCTTGTATTGCGTGATGAATCGTTTGCCGAACAGCCCGGCAAGGCCGGTATAAGGCTTGCCGGCCAGCAACGGTGCGTACGCCGGGCCCTTGCGATCGAGCAGCGTGCCGATCGCGCGCGAGCCGTCCTGTTTCTTCAGCGACGTCGTCACGCGCACGAAGTCGTCGCCGCTGCGGGCGAATACCGTCGCGATCGCCCCGCTGCGTTCGAGAAACTGGTCGGGGATCGAAAAGTCAAGATTGAGGGGCTTGTCGCCGGCCTTGATGGTCGGCGTGGCGACGCCGTTGATGTCGACCTTCTGGGTATCGTCGAGCGAATATCCGGTTGGCAGGAAGCTCGCGAACAGCGACATCGAGCGGCCGACTTCAGCCGAGAGGCCGCTGTCGACGAGCGCGATCGTCGCGGCGAGCGAGCGGTCTTTTTCGGCGATGCGCGACAGCATCTGCTCATTGACCTGGTGGCCCGCCGACCGTGTCACGGCCCACGTGAACACAGCGAAGATCACCGCGACGAGGACGCACGAGAGCATGGCCAGCCGGGCGCCAACGCTGGCGCGACGCAGAGAAAGAATATCCATGAATTTTTGCCGTAAAAGGACAGGACGATGCTTGCCGCGCGCCACGCGCGACGACAACGCAGCCAATCCCTTTAACGGCAGGTCACCAGGGCATCTTTAGCTTTGGGTTACTTTTTCTTTCAACGAACTTTCTTCGGAGCTGGCTGAGGCGCTGCCTTGATCGCGCCCTGAGCGGGCGCCGCGCCATGTCCTCAGCAACAACGCGTTCGTCACCACGCTGACGCTCGAGAACGCCATCGCCGCGCCTGCCAGCATGGGGTTCAGCAGGCCGAACGCGGCCAGCGGAATGCCGATCAGGTTGTAGACGAACGCCCAGAACAGGTTCTGCTGGATCTTGCGCCAGGTGCGCCGGGAGATATCGATGGCGGCTGCGACGAGCGCCGGATCGCCACGCATCAGCGTGATCCCGGCGGCCTGCATGGCGACGTCGGTGCCGGTGGCCATGGCGATGCCGATGTCGGCGGCCGCGAGTGCGGGGGCGTCGTTGATGCCGTCCCCGACCATCGCGACGATGCCTGCCGTGCGCATCTTCAGGTCGTGGACGACACGGGCCTTGTCGTCAGGCAGGACTTCGGCATGGAACTCTTCGATGCCGAGCGAGGCGGCGACGCTCGCCGCGCTGCCGCCGTTGTCGCCGGTGACGAGCACGCTCCTGATGCCCATTTCCTTGAGGCGGGCGATGGCTTCGCACGCAGTCGGCTTCACGGTGTCGCCAAAGGCGATCAGCGCGAGGGCCGCGGGCGGTGCGTCGAGATTCATCAGCCATGAGACCGTGTTGCCTTCCGTTTCGAGCTGGCGGGCACGGACCTCAAACTGATCCGGCACGACGATGCCGATTTCCTGCAGCCAGCGGCCGCTTCCGATTGCGAACGTGCGGCCGTCGACATGCGCCTGGGCACCGCGACCGGCCACCGCCCGTGCGGCGGACGCGGCAACGGAAGCACCCGCACGCGAGGCTGCAGCGGATTTCGTTTCGCCTTGTGCCCGCTCATACGCGGCCACCACTGCCCGGGCGAGCGGATGGTCGCTGTGTCGCTGAACCGCAGCGGCGAGCGCGAGCGCCTCGCCACTATCGATACCGATCGCCTCGAACGCCGTGACCGAAGGTTGTCCAAGCGTCAACGTCCCGGTCTTGTCGAACGCAATCACGTTCACCCGATGTGCGATTTCAAGCGCTTGCGCGTCCTTGATCAGCACGCCGTGACGTGCGGCGACGCCGGCGCCCGCCATGATTGCCGCGGGCGTCGCGAGGCCGAGCGCACACGGGCAGGCGATCACCAGCACGGCGACCGCGTTGAGGATGGCGGTTTCGACGCTCGCGCCGGCGATCAGCCAGCCGCCAAGCGTCAGTGCCGCGACGACCAGGATCGCAGGCACAAAGATCGCGCTGACGCGATCGACCAGCCGCTGGATCGGCGCTTTCTCCGCCTGCGCCGATTCGACGAGCCGGATGATCCGCGCGAGTGTCGTTTCCGCACCGATCGCTGTCGTCGTGACGACGATCGCGCCTTCGCCGTTGATCGAGCCGGCGGTGACGGTGTCGTCGGGCTGCTTTGCGACGGGCAGGCTTTCGCCGGTAATCAGCGACTCGTCGATGTGTGTGCGGCCTTCGAGCACCGCGCCGTCGACCGGCACACGCTCGCCCGGCCGCACGATGACGAGCGTGCCAACGCGCACCTGCGCAAGCGGCACCTCGCGTTCCCCGGTCCCGACGCGAATGCGTGCACGATCGGGCCGGAGTGCGTTGAGCGCGCGGATCGCATCGGTGGTCTGCCGTTTGGCGCGTGCCTCAAGCCATTTGCCAAACCGCACGAGCGTTATCACCACGGCCGACGCCTCGAAATACAGATGCATCGTGTCGCCGGGATGCGTCACCATTTCATAGACGCTGATTCCGTACGCGGCCGACGTGCCGAGCGCGACCAGCAGATCCATGTTTCCCGCGCCCGCCCGTACCGCGCGATACGCCGCGCGATAAAAACGCGCGCCGATACCGAACTGGACGACCGTCGCCAGCGCAAGCTGGGCCGCGACGGGCAGCATGGCGTGCAGACCGAACCATTCGCCGACCATCGGCACGACGAGCGGCAGCGTCAGCAGCGCAGCCAGCAGAACGGCGTAAAACTCTTGGCGGGCGCTATCTCGCGGCCTTTCATCCGCGGCGGCGGGGGCGGCGCTCTCGTGAACGGCCGGCGTCGCTTCGTAGCCGGCTTTGGTGACAGCCGCAATGAGCGTGTCGGCCGTGACGGACGTTTCGACCTCGATGGTGGCCTTCTCGGTAGCCAGATTGACGGTGGCACGTGTGACGCCCGGCACCCGACCTAGCGCTTTTTCAACTCGCGACGCACACGATGCGCACGTCATCCCGCCGATGTCGAGTTCAACTGACTCGACGGATGAAGCCGCTGTGGTTGGGTCCGGCGTGGGCGCGACACGCCGGGGAGTAGAAAGATCGGTCATGTTTTGCTCCGGTTCCGCTGGCGGCAAAGGTCCGCCCGATGAAACCAGTTTCGACGTTCCCATGGTGGGAAGGTCAAGTACTGTTTAAGCGCCTGATACGCTCATCCGCTACCCTGGGGCAACCCGGGCGCGGCGTCGTCACGTAGCAACCGGGAAACGTGGCAACGCTCAGAGCGCGGGCGGCGCTTTCAGCATCGCGCCGGCGATCTCCACCTGCTCGTCGCGGCCTCGCTCGCGCAGTGTGTCCGCAGCGCCGCGGCGGTCCGCGCCGGCCTTGTTCTGGCTCAGCTTCCACTTGCCGACGAGCTGCGTCACCTCGATCTCGATGCCGACGATCGCCCCCAGCATCTGGGAGAGATAGTCGGCGGGAGCGTCGCCCATCTTCCACGGCTGTGGCTCGCTCGCTTCCATCCTGCGGGTCAGCCGGGCGACGAAACCGCGCACGAACGCCTCGTCGTCACGCACGGCAATCCGGCCATGCGCGTGCACCACCATATAGTTCCAGGTCGGCACCTGCCGGTGCGTCTCGTGCTTGCTCGGGTACCACGTCGGCGAGATGTACGCCGTCGGACCCTGGAAGATCACCAGCGCGTCGGGCCGGTCGGCGGCCTCGCGCCAGACGGGGTTGGCCCGCGCGACGTGCGCGCGCAGCGTGCCATGCGGCCCGCTGGCCGGATCGAATTCGAACGGCAGATGGTTGGCATCGAGCCCGTTGGGCCCGTGGGTGACGAGCGTGGCGAACGGATGTTCGGCCATCAGCCCGTGCAGCATCTCAGGGCGGTTTTCTTCGAAGTGGGCAGGGATATACATACAAGCTCCGGATGCGAAAGGACGGCAGCAATTGCGGGGGGGACCGCTTACGATAGTGCAACAATCGGCGTTGTGCTCACGGGAACGGTATCCCCGAGCCGTTGCGCTTGCCTGGCCGCCAAGGATACGATACAACCGGATGTCGGCATCAGATTCGCACAGCTTCGCATCGGACCCGGGGGGGCGCCATGCGGACAGGACCGCGCTGAGCGTCGGCACCCAATGGACCGCTGTTCCGCAAGAATCAACGAATGATAAAAACTCGACGAGAACTGTTTTCGCTTTCCTGGAGTTGCGTGTCGCTCGCCGGCCTTGCGTTTCTTGCGGGATGCGCCTCTTCACCCACCGTCGCGCCAAAGACTACCGGCTGGATCAAGGACGAAGTCGCCGATTCTTATGTTTTCGCCTATCCGCTCGTTCTGATGGACCTGGCCCGCGAAGCGGCCACCGGTACCGATCTGGGGCAGGCTCCCGTCAACACGCTGCGCCACGCCCAGGCATTGCCTCCTGTCGGCGCCACCAGCCCATCGACACCCAGTCTCGACACGCTCGATTCGACCGGCTGGCTGGATGTCAGCGGCGAACCTGTGATCCTGTCGCTGCCGGATTCGCATGGCCGCTATCTCGACGCCCGCGCGCTCGACATGTGGACCAACGTGATCTGGTCGACGGGCGCGCAAACCGACGCGCGTGTTGGCGGTCTGAAAGCGAAAACGATTGCGTTCGTCCCGAAGGACTGGCAGGGCACCTTGCCCGCGAATGCAAAGCGCATCGACGTACCGACGCGCTATGTCTGGATCGACGTGCGCGTGCAGTCGAACGGCAAGCATGACCTGACGGCCGTGCGCAAACTGCAACGCGCGATCCGCGTCGCGCCGCTCAGCGTGTTCAACGGCGATACGCGGGTGGCTTCGGTGGTCGCGGGCAGCCATTCGCCGGATACGGGCGTATCCGGTACGCCGGCCGCGCAGGTCGCCGCGCTCGACGCCAATGGCTTCTTCAACCGGCTGGCGCAGGCCTTGCAGGACAACCCGCCATCGCCGGATGATCCGCATGCGTTGAAAATTCTCGGCAATCTCGGCGTGAGCCCCGGTGAGCCGGTGGCGTTGCCGAAGAACGCCGGCGACGCAATCGCTGCAGGCCTCGCCGACGGTCGCGACCGCGTCGCCACGCCTCCGTCCAACCTGCTGATGGCCAATGGCTGGAAATGGTTTGGCGATGGTGTCGGCAGCTATGGACCCGACTATGCGCTGCGTGCGTACGCGGCGTTCACGCAGCTGGGCATCGGTACAAAGGACGACGAAGTGCGCGCGATGGTGGCGCTCGATAGCGATGGTCACGCACTCAATGGCGCGAACCGCTATGTGATCCGCTTCGAGCCGAACCAGTTACCGCCGGTGCGCGGCTTCTGGTCGATTGCGGCTTACACGAAGGATGGCGCACTCGGCGAAAGCGCACCGGCGCACGTCGCGGTGGGCGACCGCTACGGCGCGCACCGCAATCGGGACGGTTCGCTGGATGTGACTGTATCGTCAGCGCGCGGGAAATCCGCGAACTGGCTGCCGGCCCCGCGCGCAGATTTTCAGCTTGTGATGCGCTTGTATGCGCCGAAGCCGCAGGCCACTGACGGCACGTGGCAGCCGCCGGCCGTCGTGCGTCAGTGATGTGACAGACGCGGGTCCGCGCCATGTGGCGCAGGACTCGCGGTCGTACGCGGCGCGAAGCCCGCTGCCTGCGATTTACCTTTCCTGGCATTGCTGTTGCCATACAGTTTCGCGAAGTATACTTTTCGCAATCTGGACTTACGTCATCGCGGTGGGCTGCCGCCGCATCACCGGCGACCAAGCATGGCAAGCACCAACAAGGCAACCCTCGTTTCTTCCCTGCAGGCCGTGCGCGGCGTCGCGCAAGCCCGTCGAACCCGACGCATCATCATCGGGCTGCTGATATTCCTCGTGGTGTTCGGTCTGCTCGGCTTTTTTGCGGCGCCTCCGCTGATTCGCCACATCGCCGAGCAACAGTTGAGCAAGCAACTCGACAGGCCTGCCACCATCGGCCGCGTCGCACTCAATCCGTACACGCTCAATCTGGAAGCGAACCACATCCATGTAGGCGAGCGCGGCGGTGCGGGCAATTTCATCGACATCGAGCGGCTGATCGTACGGCCGTCGTGGTCGTCGCTGTTTCGTGCGTCGCCGATCATCGACGAAGTGAGGGTGGATTCGCCGCGTTTCCATATCGTTCGCTACGATGCGCAACGCTTCAATTTCACCGATCTGATCGAGAAGTTCACGAAGCAGCCGTCGAATCCGGAGAGCAAGCCGACGCCCTTCTCGGTGTCGAATATTCACATCGAAAACGGCCGCATCGAATTCGACGACCGCCTGCTTGGCGTGCAGCATCTGGTTGACCGCTGGTCGCTCGGCATTCCTTTCATCGCGACACTGCCGTCGAAGACGGACATTTTCGTGCAGCCACAACTGCGTGCGCGCGTCGATGGCAGTCCGCTTGCCATTGACGGCAGAACGAAGCCGTTCTCCGCATCGCGTGAATCGGAAGTCGCGCTTCGTTTCGACGGGCTCGACGTGCCGCGCTTGATGTCATATGTGCCCGCGAAGCTGCCTGTCGTCGTTCAGTCCGGCAAGCTGTCGAGCGACCTGAAGCTGCATTTCGTGATGACCGGCGACGCACCGACGCTGAGCGTCACCGGCACCACCGATCTCGCCGATATCGATGTCGTCGATGACGGCAAGGCGCCATTCTTCGCAGCGCACGGATTGCATGTGGCCGCGGCATCACTGGAGCCGCTGAAGAGCGTGTATCGCTTCGACGAGATCCGGCTCGATGCGCCGAACGTGGCGTTGTCGCGTGACAAGGACGGCGTGTTGAACGTTCAGCGGATGTTCGCGCCGGCGCGCGAAGCGCAGGGTCAGGCCGGCGCGCAAGCGCAGCCCCCGGCCACAGCAGGCGCCTCAGCCGCGGCAGCCAGCGCGCCTGTCGGTGCTTCGTCGGCACTGGCGGAACAGAAGGCCGCAGCGCCGCTCGATCTGTCGATCAAACGCTTCGCCTTGAACAACGGCACAGTGCAGATTGCGGATCATGGCGTGGCAACGCCGGTTACGCTGGGCTTCGCGAACATCGATGTCACGCTGGCAAACTTCTCGACGCTCGGCCAGCCGCTGGCGCAATACACGCTGGCGATGGCGTTCAAGGACGGTGGTTCGTTGAACGCGTCCGGCTCGCTCGGTCTCGCCGCGAAAACCGCGGACTCGAAAATCGACCTCAAGGCCGTGCGCCTGCCGTTCCTGCAGCCGTACCTCGACGGAGTGACGGCCGCGCAGGTCATGGACGGCACGCTTGGCACAACCGCGAACGTGAGCGCGAACTGGGCAAAGTCGCGGCTGGAATTGCTGGTCGGTGAAAGCGAACTGAATCTGCAATCGCTGAAGCTTGCGGCGCGCGGCACGAAAGAGCCCATCGTCACGCTCGCCGAGGGCAGTGTGAAGGTGAAACAGGTCGACGTCTCAGGGCGCAAAGCAGATATCACGGGCGTCGATGTAACGGGCCTCACGGTGGAGGCACAGCGCCTGAAGGACGGCAGCATCGATCTGGCTGCGCTGGCGGGCCCGCACGAAGCCGCGCCGGAATACACGGCGGTGCACAAGGTTCAGAAGGCACATGAGCAGGGGCCGGCGTGGCGATACCGGATCGGCGAGCTGAACCTGAAAGACGCTTCCGCGAACTTCACCGACAACACGACGACGCATCCGGTCAAACTCAGCTTCACGCCGCTGCAGCTAAAAGTGCAGCAGATCACTGACGACCTGAGCAAACCGCTGCCCATCGACCTGCAGGCGACGCTCAATCGCAAGGGCACGCTCGGCGTCACTGGCGATGTCGCCGCGACACCGCTGAAGCTTGGGCTGAAGATCGACGCAGACCGTCTCGACGCCGCGGCTCTTGAGCCGTACTTTGGCAACAAGCTGAACGTGACGATCGCGAGCGCGCTCCTGAACGCGAAGGGCGATCTCGCGGTGTCACAAGGCGCGAAGGGCAGGCAAGGCGAAAGCGCGCTCAAGGCGTCGTACCACGGCGACACCGCGCTCGTCGACGTCCGTATGCTCGACAAGGCCACCTCCGATCCGTTTGCCGGCTGGGGTTCGCTTGCTTTGACGAACCTGAAGGCGAACTATGACGAGCACGGCACCGACGTCGACGCTGGCAAAGTGACCTTTTCGAACTTCTATGGCCGTGTCCTTCTTGATGCACAGGGCAAGCTGAACCTGAAAGACGTGGTCGCGCAGGAGAGCGGTACCGCGAAATCGCTGACGCGCGAGAAGAGCGGCGGCAGGGAGCCCATCCCGTTGACGCCGCAAGCCGCATCGGCTCCGGAACCCGCGTCGGCACCGGTCACGCCGCCGACTGTGACTGCCGCGACACCGCCACAGAGCCCGGTGAAGATGCACTTCGGTCAGCTGGTTTTGCAGAACGGCAGGGTCACGTACACCGACAACTTCATCAAGCCGAACTATACGGCGAACCTCGTCTCGATTCAGGGCACCGTTGGCGCCTTTGGCACGCAATCAACCACGCCCGCACCCGTCGACGTTGCCGCGAAGCTCGCCGCAAATGGTCCGATCTCGATTCGTGGCACGGTCAATCCGCTGATCGCGAAACCGGCGCTCGATCTAACGGCGGCCGCGCACGACATCGAGCTGACGAACCTCACGCCTTACTCGGCCAAGTACGCGGGTTACCCGATCACGAAGGGCAAACTGAACGTCGATCTGCACTACAAGCTCGACAACGATCAACTCACCGCGAATAACCACCTGTTCATCGACCAGTTGACGTTCGGCGACCATATCGACAACGACACCGCCACGAAGCTGCCGGTGCGTTTCGCGATATCGCTGCTGAAGAACTCACGTGGCGAGATCGACGTGAACATTCCCGTCTCCGGCTCGCTTTCGAATCCGGAATTCAGCATCGGCGGGTTGATCTGGCACGCGGTGCTGAACCTGCTGGAGAAGGCCGTGACCGCGCCGTTCTCGCTGCTTGCCCACGCGTTTGGCGGCAATGGCGAAGAAATGGGCTACGTCGAGTTCGATGCGGGCTCGGCGAAGCTCACGGAAGCTGCCACCCAGAAGCTCGACACGATCGCCAAGGCGCTCGCCGACAAGCAGTCGATCAAGATCGACCTGATTGGCCGCGTCGACCCGGCCGTCGACGAGCCGGCGCTGCGCTCGCTGTACGTTGATCGTCTGGTGAAGCAGCAGAAGATCAAGGACGTGGTCGGCAACGGCGAGAGCATTGACCCGTCGACGATTGCAGTCGATCAGAAAGAGTATGAGAAGTATCTGGCGAAGGCCTACAAGGATGGCGACTTCAAGAAGCCACGCAACTTCGTTGGCCTGACGAAGACGCTGCCCGACGACGAGATGAAGGCAGCGCTCGCCGAACACGCGCCGATCAGCGATGCCAGTCTGCGCGATCTTGCGCAACAGCGTGCGCAAGCGGTTCAGCAGTACTTCGAAGGCAAGATCGACAGCAGCCGGGTGTTCATCGTCGCGCCGAAGCTCAACGTGGGAGGCATCAAGGACAAGGGCGCGCCGACGCGCGTCGATTTCGGACTGAGATGAGTGACGCTCCCGGCGGCGCGCAGATCAGGCGGCGCGCGTCGGCGCGCGCAGCGCCGTCTGTTCGATGATGCGGGCGAGCGTCGCGAAGGCCGGCCCGATCTTCTCATTCGGCACGCACGCATAGCCGAGCAGCAGCCCCCGCCGCATGGGTCCTTCGCCGCTGTAGTACGAGGTGAGCGGCCGCACAATCACACCTGCGTCGTAGGCGGCCGCCACCACTTCGCGGTCGTTCGCGTGGTCGGGCAGGCCAAGCACGAGGTGCAGACCGGCTTCGTCGCCCATGACGGGCAACGCGTCGCCGAATTGCGCGGTGATTGCGTCGATCAGGATCTGCCGGCGTTCTCCGTACAACGCACGCATGCGCCGCACGTGCGACGTCAGGTGGCCGTCCATGATGAATTCGGTGAGCACGGCCTGCTGCATCAACTGCCCTTCGCGATACAGTTCCGCGACGCCCGTCCGGAACGTATCGACCATATGCTCCGGCGCAATCATGTAGCCGATCCGCAAACCCGGAAACAGCATCTTCCCCAGACTGCCGACGTAGATCACCTGGCCCGCATCGTCCAGCCCCTGGAGCGACGCGAGCGGGCGGCTGCCGTAACGGAACTCGCTGTCGTAGTCGTCCTCGATGATCCAGACGCCGTGCTGTCTCGCGTATTCGAGCAGTGTGCGCCGGCGCGGAAGACTCATCACCATTCCAAGCGGATACTGATGCGATGGCGTAACGAGCGCGAGGCGCGGCGGATCCTGCAGATCCTGTTCGCGCGGATTCAGCCCTTCTTCGTCGACCGGCACTGGTACCAGTGTTAACCCGGACGATTGCAGCACGCTGCGCGCGCCCCAATAGCACGGCTCCTCGACCCACGCGCGGTCGCCGGCATCGGTCAGGAGCCGCACCGCGAGATCGATCGATTGATGAATACCCGTTGTGATGATGATCTGGTCCGGCGCGCACTTCACCGACCGCGCGACCCGCAGATAGTCCGACAGCGCGCGCCGCAGCGGCCTGTAGCCCCCGCCTGGCGCGTATGTCAGCAGATCGGGATTGGCTTCCTTCCACAGGCGGGCCTGCAGGCGGCTCCAGGTGCGCGCCGGAAACTCGGCGACGTCCGGCACGCCCGGCATGAACGCCCCCCACTGTTTGAGCGAGACGCCCGCCTTGTCGATCAGCCGGCTGCCGCGCGAAGACAGGCCGCGGCGTTCACGCCTTGGCGGCTGCGGCAGTGCAGCAAGATCCGTGGCGTCGGCGACGCTGGCGGGCACCTGCGCCGCGACTGTGACGGCGGCCGTCTTGGGGCCGCCCACCGCGGCGCTGTCCGGGCGCGTGTCGGCGACATAGGTACCGCTTCCGGTCGTCGAGATCACGTAGCCCTCGGCGGTCAACTGATCGTAGACGTGCAGCACCGTGTTGCGCGCGATGCCGAGGTCGCCCGCGAGCGTGCGCGAACTTGGCAGCTTGACGCCGGGCGGCAGCTGGCCGGTCAGGATGGCCTGCTGCATCAGCCGCAGCACCTGCCGGTAGACGGGTTCGGCCGCCACCCGGTCGAGCCGTGCGGCAAGCCAGTCAGACAATATGACCGTGTCCAAGTGGTTCTATCCGGAATAATGAAATGGTTCCATATTGTAGAACCGGAACGGGCTATAGTGGATCACGCGATTGATGCAAACTCCTCTTTCGAGGGGAGCCAGCCGGGATGACGAAGGAGACGTAGTCGATGAAAACGAACGATGTGATCGTCAGCTTTCGAGGTGTGCGCAAGACGTATGACGGTGAAACGCTCGTCGTCAAGCAACTCGATCTCGACATTTATCAGGGTGAATTCCTGACGTTGCTGGGGCCGTCGGGCTCGGGCAAGACCACCTGCCTGATGATGCTGGCGGGCTTCGAATTTCCGACGGGCGGCGAGATCTGGCTCGACGGCACCCTGCTCAATACCGTGCCGCCGCATAAGCGCAACATCGGCATGGTGTTCCAGAACTACGCGCTGTTCCCGCACCTGACAGTCGAGCAGAACGTGGCGTATCCATTGACGGTGCGCAAACTGTCGGCTGACGAACGGGCACATCGTGTCGATAACGCGCTCAGGATGGTGCGCATGGAGAGCTTCGCGAAGCGCTACCCGGCGCAGCTGTCGGGCGGCCAGCAGCAGCGTATTGCGCTCGCCCGTGCGCTGGTGTTCGAACCGAAGCTGGTTCTGATGGACGAGCCGCTCGGCGCGCTCGACAAGCAGCTGCGCGAGCACATGCAGTACGAACTGAAATCGCTGCACGAAAAACTCGGCGTGACCTTCGTCTACGTGACGCACGACCAGGGCGAAGCGCTGACGATGTCGGACCGCGTCGCCGTGTTCGACAAGGGCATCGTGCAGCAGCTCGATACCGTCGACAGCCTGTACGAATCGCCGTGCAACGAGTTCGTCGCGAACTTCATCGGCGACAGCAACAAGCTGCGCGGCACGATCGCCCATGTGGACGGCGAGTTCTGCGAATTCCATCTGGCCGACGGCACGCGCCTGAAAGGCCGCAACATCGGCGGCGCGCAGGCGGGCACACCGGCCGTAGCGTGTATCCGGCCCGAGCGCATGAAGCTCGCGGGCGGCGCGAGCCGCCACGGCTCAAACGCGCTCGCCGGCGAGGCGCGCGGCCTCATCTATTTCGGCGACCACGTGCGCATGCGCTGCGGGTTGTCCGAACAGGACGAGTGCTTCGTCAAGGTGCCGCTCGGCACCGAAGCACTCGATACCTTCGCGCCCGGAGCACCGGTCGCACTCGAATTCGCGCCCGAGCATCTGCGCGTTTTTGCCTGAGTTCAGCAGTACCCAAGCACGATAACGACCCTGACAGACCACCAGAAGAGAGAGGAATACACCATGTTGAAGATCGGGAAATCGCGCTGTGCCATCGCCGTCGGTGCGCTTGCGCTGGCGCTCGGTTCGGCGCAGGCCATGGCTGCCGAGCTGACGGTTGTCAACTTCGGCGGCGCGAATGGCGACGCGCAGAAGGCGGCGTTCAACGAGCCGTTCGCCGCGCAGTCCGGCGCGAAGGTGACCGCCGTCGAATACAACGGCGAGCAGGCCAAAGTGAAGGCGATGGTCGAAGCGAAGCATGTGAACTGGGACGTCGTCGAAGTTGAATCCGGCGACCTCGGCCGTGGCTGCGACGAGGGCCTGTACGAAAAGCTCGACTGGTCAAAAATCGCGAAGAAATCGGATCTGATTCCTGAAGCGCCGCAAACGTGCGGCGTCGGCATCTTCGTGTGGTCGACGGCGATGGCGTACAACGCCGACAAGCTGAAGACCGGTCCGGCAAGCTGGGCCGATTTCTGGAACGTGCAGAAATTCCCGGGCAAGCGCGGCATGCGCAAGGGCGCGCGCTACAACCTCGAATTCGCGTTGATGGCCGACGGCGTCGCGCCGAAGGATGTGTACAAGGTGCTCGCCACGAAGGAAGGCCAGGACCGCGCGTTCAAGAAACTCGACGAACTGAAGCCGAATATCCAGTGGTGGGAAGCCGGTGCGCAGCCGCCGCAGTTCCTCGTCGCGGGTGACGTGGTGATGTCGACGGCGTACAACGGCCGTATCGACGCCGCGCAGAAGGAAGGCAAGAACCTGAAGGTGGTGTGGAACGGCAGCATCTACGACCTCGACTACTGGGCGATTCCGAAGGGCACGCCGAACAAGGATCTCGCCGAGAAGTACATCGCTTACACGGTGTCGTCGAAGCCGCAGCAGGAATACGCGAAGCACATCGCTTACGGCCCGGTGAACGACGCGGCCATCAAGGCGCTCGACGCCAAGACGCTCTCCAATCTGCCGAACTCGCCGGCCAACGGCAAGAACGCCGTGCTGCAGAACCTGACGTTCTGGACCGACCACGGCGACGAACTGGAGCAACGCTTCTCGTCGTGGGCTGCGAAGTAAGCGCATTGAAGCGTCAGCTGGACCGTAGTGTGTAGTAACCCCGGATGGCGCTGCTTCGCACGCGAAGCAGCGCCGCGTCGAAGCAGAAACGCGCACGCATGCAGACCTGTGTTGCACGATTCGATGCCACGCATGCAAAGCAGGAGACAGCTGTGACCACGATGACGATCGCCGCCGATTCCACGCCCGAATCGTCGAACAAACTGAAGCGCGAGCTAAAGGCCGCGGAAGCAAGAAAGCGTGCGATGGCGCTCCTGCTGATCGCGCCGCTGGCGATTTTTCTGCTGCTGATTTTCGTTGTACCGATTGGTGCGCTGTTGACGCGCGCGGTGCAAAATCCCGAGATCGCGACTGCGTTGCCGCATACGGTGACGGTGCTGCGCGACTGGGATCGCAGGTCGCCGCCGTCAGACGCCGCGTTCGCCGCGCTCGCCACCGATCTGACGGCCGTCGCGGACGGCGAATCGATGGGCGCGCTTGCGCGACGCCTGAACACGGAAATTCCCGGCTATCGCTCGATGGTCGCGAAGACCGCGCGCGCGATGCCGCTCAACGACGACGCGGGCCACACGCTTGCGCCGGCCCAGATCCGCGCAAAGCTGATTGAAATCGATGAGCGCTGGAACGATGTCACCTACTGGCAGGCCATTGCGAAGAACGGCAGCCGCTATTCGCCGTTCTACCTGCTCGCTGCTCTCGATCACAAACAGGATGCGTTCGGCAATATCGTGCCGACCAATCCCGAACAACAGATCTATCTCGCCGTCTTCAGCCGCACGTTTGTGATCGGCGTCGTGGTGACGCTGTGCGCGCTGCTGCTCGGATATCCGCTCGCCTACTGGATCTCGACGCTTTCCGAACGGCGCGCCAACCTCGTGATGATTCTGGTGCTGATTCCATTCTGGACATCGATCCTGGTGCGTGTTGCCGCGTGGATCGTGATTCTGCAAAGCGAGGGTCTCGTCAACAAGGCGCTGATCGGCAGCGGTCTGATCCAGGCACCGCTTGCGCTGCTGTTCAACCGCGTCGGCGTGTATATCTCGATGACGCACATCCTGCTGCCGTTCATGATCTTGCCGCTCTACAGCGTGATGAAGTCGATTCCGCCGACTTACCAGCGGGCTGCCATTTCGCTTGGCAGCCATCCGTTCGCTGCGTTCTGGCGCGTGTATGTGCCGCAGACGTATCCCGGCATCGGCGCCGGCGCGCTGCTGGTGTTCATCCTGGCGATTGGCTATTACATCACGCCCGCGCTGCTGGGCGGACCGAACGACCAGATGGTCAGCTACTACGTCGCGTACTTCACCAACGTGACGATCAACTGGGGCATGGCGTGCGCGCTCGGCGGGCTGCTGCTTGCCGCGACACTCGTGCTGTATGCGATCTATGGACGCTTCACGCGTTCGTCACTGAGCCTCGGCTGAGCGCGCCCGGAGACTGCGATGAAACTCTCGAAACCGTTGTTTGCGCCGCACACGTCGCTGGTTGAGCGCGTGTGGTATTTCGCGCTGCGCGGGCTGGCCGTGCTGACGCTGTTGTATCTGATCCTGCCGGTGCTGGCGATCGTGCCGCTGTCGTTCTCGTCGAGCACGTTTCTGGTGTATCCGATACCGGGCTGGTCGATGCGCTGGTATCAGAACCTGATCGCCTCAGACGAGTGGCGCATGGCGGCAAAGAACAGCTTTATCGTGGCGCCTTCGGCGACGGTCGTGGCGACGATCCTCGGCACGCTTGCAGCCATCGGGCTGACGAAAGCGAATTTTCGCGGCAAGGCGCTGCTGATGGCAATCCTGATCTCGCCGATGATCGTGCCGGTGGTGGTGGTGGGTGTCGGCATGTATCTGTTCTTTGCGCCGATCGGGTTGGCGAATACCTACATCGGGCTGATTCTGGCTCATGCGTCGCTGGGCGTGCCGTTCGTCGTGACGACGGTGGCGGCGACGCTGCAGGGGTTCAACTACAACCTGGTGCGCGCGAGCCTCTCGCTCGGGGCGAATCCGGTGAAGACGTTCTTCCGCATCACCTTGCCGGTGATCGCGCCAGGGGTGATTTCGGGGGCGCTGTTTGCGTTCGCCACCTCCTTCGACGAGGTGGTGGTCACGCTGTTCCTTGCCGGTGCGAATCAGACGACGTTGCCGCGTCAGATGTTCACGGGTATCCGCGAGAACATCAGCCCGACGATCGCCGCGCTTGCGACGATCCTGATTATCTTCTCGACGTCTCTGCTACTCGCACTTGAATGGCTGCGCGGCAGGAATGCGGCGCGCGCGGTGGCTGCCTGACTGAAGTCCGTCTTTGGGGCGAGCGCGTTTGCCTGGAAGAAGGCCCGCCTTGCGGTGCATCACGCGACCTGGTTTGCACACGAACAAGGCCTCGCTCAAGCATCAGGCGATACTGGCGGAGAGTCGTTTGAACACATCAGACAAGTCAGTTGTCGGCCCGTCCCGGGCATCGCGGGTGTTCAGTTCCCTTTCTGCCGGGGGCGCGGCATCGCCGCTCAAGAGAAGTTTCTGGATGCTGGAAGCAGAGTCGCCATTGCAGGCATGCGCGACGTTGCAGGGTCACGCGGTCGCTGACGTCGCGATCATCGGCGGCGGGTATGTGGGTCTATGGACCGCGCTGACGATAAAGGACATCAGTCCAGACACGAAAGTCGTCGTGATCGAACAGGATGTTTGTGGCGGCGGCGCCTCTGGTCGTAACGGCGGCTTTGTGATGTCCTGGTGGCCAAAGATCGCTTCGCTGCTGACTTTCTCGGAGACGCAGGAGGCCCTTTTTCTGGCGCGCGCATCGGAGCAGGCGATCGGTGAGATAGAGGCGTTCTGCGGCAGGTACGGCATAGACGCGCATTTCCGGCGCGCTGGCTGGTTGTGGACCGCGACTTCGGAGGCCCAACTGGAATCGTGGCGTGCGACGATAGCCGCCTGCGAGCGAGTGGGCGAAAAGCCCTTCGAGGCAGTTTCGAGTGATGAAGTTGCCCTCAGGACGGGATCGGGCGTGCACCGCTCGGGAGTCCTGGAGCGAACTAATGCCACTGTGCAACCGGCCGCATTAATTCGAGGCATGCGCAGGGTCGCGCTGGAGCGTGGAGTCCTGATATACGAAAACAGCCAGGTTCGTGAATTTACCCACGATTGCCCTTCAGTGATCCGTACCGCAAACGGCGAAATCCGTGCAGAGACAGTTGTGCTGGCCACGAACGCCTGGGCGGCATCCATCCCGGAACTTTCGCGGTTGATCGTGCCGGTCAACAGTTCCATCGTTGTCACCGAGCCGGTTCCTGATCGCCTCAGATCAATCGGCTGGACGGGCGGCGAAGCGATTACCGATTCCCAGTTGATGGTCAATTACTACCGGACAACACGTGACGGCCGGATTGCATTCGGAAAGGGGACGGGTGCGCTCGCCTTCGGCTCGGCTATCGGCAGCACGTTCAGTTACCACGAAGCGAGCTGTTCGCTTGCACTGCAGGATTTCCGGCGCACATATCCGATGCTCGCTGACGTCCCGATTTCGCACGCGTGGTCCGGTCCCATCGATCGTACGTACGACAGCCTGCCGGTGTTCGGGACTCTGCCTGGCACGGAGCACGTCCACTACGGCATTGGCTGGAGTGGCAATGGTGTAGGGCCGAGCCGGATAGGGGGCAAGATACTGGCCAGTCTGGCTTTGCGACGGTCAGACGAGTGGAGTCATTGCTCGCTCGTTGAGCGCAAGCCGAAACAGTTTCCACCGGAGCCCATCAAGTATCTCGGAGGTTCGCTGGTTCGTCGTGCCGTCCTGCGAAAAGAGCGTCGCGAAGCGGTGGACGGCAAGGCCAGACGAATCGACATCGCGCTCGCCAGGCTCGCGCCCTCCGGGCTTGAAGATAAAGCGTAAGGCCGTGGCAACTGCGGTCAACTGACGGCCGGTCCTCCCTGCTTGTGCCAATGCTCGTCCCATGTCATTCGTATTCCTGGTAAGTTATTGATTTCTCTATCTCCTTCATGCGATTGCACTGAACACAGGATTTCGGTTTCGCAAAGCTTGAGATTGTGATCGGTCGGACTGGTAAAGTGTGTGCGCCGCAGGTATTGGATAGGCGTGCTACTGATCAACGTGATCGGCTCGGATGGCTTGAGGCCGCTTTTTTGAGAGCGAATCCGGACTGCACGGCGGGCCCCACTGCAACTGACCTGATAAAGTGGCCGCTGAAGGCTATATTGACCCTTCTGCTTGAACCTTGTGCTCGTTTTTAACGGGTTTTGTCAGCATGACTTTTTGAATCTGTTGCGATGCGATTTCCTTTCCGGTTAGTCAGTCTGCTTGCCGCAGCAGTGTTTCTTCTCGCCGGCTGCGGTCTGTTCGGTTGTGGCGGTGCTGCGACCAACGGTGCCGCATTCGGTGGATGCCACGTCGGTAGCAACTTCTGATTTTCAAGCGTCTATTGATGTGTCTGCCACCCCCGAAGGCGGCCAGGATGGTCGGCCTCGCTTCTTTTTACGGGTTGTGTCGCGATAACGAAACGCCTCCCATTTGCAAAGGCTTTGGCGGGCGGAGAGCGTTTGGATCCGGCTTACGATATCGACCTTTTGCGCCTTGCGGCCCGCCGGCCTGGTTGCCGGCAGGTGCGCATTGAGCATAAGCGAATGGACCGAAACGACGGACGGCGCCGCAGTCTGTTTTATTTCAGGAATGTCATCTGCACGACCTTCACGATAACAAGGCCGACTGCCAGCACCAGATAGCCGCGCAGCACGCCCATCCAGACACGCTTGGCCAGCGTCAGGTTCGGAGGGGGCAGTTCGTCTAGCGGAGGCATGCGCCATGTCGCGCGCGCGTCCTTCGCATACGACTGCACGTTTCCGTCCGCCGGGTCATTGTGCAGCCTGCGAATCCCGACCGTTGCGGCATAGCCAATGACGGCCAGCAGCGTCCCGCCCGCCAGCACTTCGAGAATCGTTTCGCCCGAGATGTCCGGATACATCACCGACGCGGTCAGGATGATGGACAGCATGACCAGCACCCAGATGACGGCGCCCGTGAACAGGTTGAGCTTCTTCGAGTTGACCCACGGGCCCAGCACGGCCTTGTCATTGCAGAGCAGCAGCAGGAACACCGTGGCGCTCGGCAGCAGCACGCCCGCAAGCGTCTGCACCGCCATGGTCAACAGGCCGAGCGGGCTGCCCGGAATCAGCACCAGCGCTGCCGCCGCGGCGACGATGACGAAGTACACCAGATAGAAGCCCTTCGCGTCCGACACGCCGCGATGCAGCGAGTGGCGAATCCTGAACACATCGCCGATGGCGTAGGCGGTCGACAGCGACACCGCTGCAGCGCCGATGATGCAGGCGTCAAACAGGGCCACGGCAAAGAGCACAGCCGACGTGCGCCCCGCATATTTCTCCAGTCCAGCGATCACGCCTCCCGCGTCGGTGAAATTACCGAACTCGGGCCTTCCGTCGAACAGCGCCGCACAGAAGGAGATCATCGCTACTGCACCGATCAGCACGAACACGATGCCAATCCACAGATCGGCCTTCTCGTATTTCATGAATCGCGGCGTGATGCGCTTGTCCACCACGTAGCTCTGCTGGAAGAACAGCTGCCACGGCGCGACTGTGGTCCCGACGATGCCGATCACGAGAAGCATCACGTCAGAGAGCCTGGAGTGGGCGGGCCAGTTCGGAATGAAGAAGTCGCGCGCCAGCTGGCTGACCGGCGGATGAATCGACACCAGCACCGGCACCAGCAGCAGACTCAGCACGCACAACGCCACGGCGAAGCGTTCGAAACGGCGGAAGTTGCCGGTGCTGACGGCGGCCATCGTGAGCGCGGCGGCAATGCACACGCCGGCGATCTTCGAGAGGCCGAAGAAGTCAAGGACGAATGTAATCCCGATGAACTCGGTGACAATGGTCAGCGCGTTGAGAATGAACAGGTCGACGACGCTGAACGCCCCCCAGAACTTGCCGAAGCGTTCGAAGATGAGGCGCGCGTGGCCGACGCCGGTCACGGCGCCGAGCCGCAGCACCATTTCCTGGTTCACGAACAGCACGGGGACCAGCAGCAGCATGGTCCAGAGCAGGGTGGTGCCATAGTTTTGCCCCGCCTGGGTGTAGGTGCCGAAGGCGCCGGCATCGTTATCGCCGACCATGACGATGAGCCCGGGTCCGAGAATGGCCAGCAGCGTTCGAAAGCGCGCCCACCAACTGGTGCGCGGGGCGGTGTCGTGGTGGGCGATGGTGCCGAGCGCCCCCTTGATGTCGCCGAGGTGGGCTTCATCGAGCACGGCGCTGCGCACGGCTGTGATCTGGGTAGGAGTGGAGGACATGTTGTTTTCTTCGCGTGGTCTGGTTATTGAAGGAAGAACGCGTCGCTCCGGCATACGTAAAGGAGTGGTTCGCCGGGCGTGAACCATGGGACGGAGTCGCCCGGCGATGGTATCGCTTGCGTATGGCGGAAAAGCGCGCAGGAAATTACGAAATGAGCGCTTTGAGGCGCAGCCAGAATGCAGCGAGCCTATGCGGTTCGCCGGTGTGCAGCGCAAGCATGGCGTCGTAGTGGTCGCGCGATTCCCGGACATGCGGGAACTGCGACAGGAGGAGGCCAAAGGTCATGATATTTCTCCGTGCGTTGTGCTTAACGCGGTTCGCGGAAAGCCAGCAGACACGGAGGTCGGGCGCGTTACGTGCGCGGCGACGGACGTCTACTCGCTTTCCTCAGGCAAAAGTAAAGGTGAGCGGCATATAGGGTAACTGTCACTGTCTGGCATGGCGGCTCCTTGTCGGCGTCTGATACGCGTGTCTGCTACACGCGTGTTTATCCACGTTCGTGCGTGGCCCGATGAATCAGCGATGAATCAGCGAGTCACGCACAAACGCTGCCGCGAACCGAGGCTCGCGACGTGATGCCATACGGACGCGCGCAATCGCCGCGGCCATATGACGCTATTTAAGGTGCACGAGGAGGGATACTACGGCGCGCACCGTCTGCCTGCTGGCAAGACGGCGGCTTTGAAGGGAAAGCGCGGACGTCCTGCCGGTCAGGCAGCGAAATCTTTCGAAGGTCGACTACTGCAGGTGTCCAAGGCATCAGCCTCATTTGTGAAGACTGTTAAATTTTAGGGGTCTGGTGAATCTGAAGTCAACATGATTCTTAAGCAGAGCAAAGATATTGCGAAGCCGGTCTCGCCGGCACCGATGGCCGGTCGGTATGGCGCCGTATTCTTTCAAAGTGACAGGAAAGGAGGCCATATGAACGTACGTGGTCGATGCTGCGAATGCGAAGCGAACGTGTTCATCATCTGACGTTTTGGCAAGATTCCGCGTGCGATGCCTTTTATGCGTTTTTTACTTGCGGTTCTGCACGCGCGCCGAATACAATCCGCCCGTCTCATCAAAAGGAGTCCCTCGTGGACGCATGTTCCAGTAGTGGAAGTCCGATGCCGGCCCGTGCCGGCAACGTCATCGCGGGATAGCGACCGCAGGAACCTTCCTTCGCCGCTAGCTCGCTTCAGTCGGGTTAGCGCGCTTCATCACTGACTGGCTTTGTGCCGGTCTGTCAGCAGCACGCTTCCTTGGTTCGACCGCCTGTCGCAAGTCCGCTTGCGAGGCGCAGTCACGTCTTCACACGTCGCCCGGCTTTGCCGGGCTGGACGGGAGTGGGCTTATGCTCGTGAAACGATTTGTCATGTCTTTCGGCGGAGCGGCGCGCCTGCCGCGTGCGCAGTGCGTTGCCCTGTGGATTGCGGCACGTGCGCATTGTCTCGTCGCGCCTTCCTTCGATCGGACGATTGCTCGCGATACCGGCGAACGCCGGAATGCGGGCAGCGTTCGCGCCCGCACCCTCAAGCCGCTGTGCCGCACCGGGGAGAGGGTCGCGCGCGCAGCGCTCCGGCTCGCTTATGCCGGCAATCCTTTGACGCCAACCGGCTACGCGATCCTCGCGCTGACGGTTGCCGCCATCGCGCTGGTCGCGATGTTGTCCACGGCGCCCGTCTCTAGAGAACTGTGCAGCGCGTTACGGCTGAGCTGGTGGTTTTCCTGAACGCAGCGCGCGTTCACGGTCCCGCCACACTGCGCGTGTCATATGGCTGAACAAACCCGTTGTTTGCCCGGATAACCAATCCTTGACCTGTCATGAAACAACTCAAAACACAACGCCTGCGCTTCGCTTCGCCGGTTAGCCTGACCTTCCTGCTGTCACTCGGGTTTGCACCGACCGCCTTCGCGCAGACTGCCAATGAGGTGGCCCCCGCTTCGACGCCTCCGCAGGCTGAGGCGCCGTCATCGCCTGCGGCCGGAGCGGAAAGCCCGGCCGTGACAGCCGACCAGACGCCGCCGGTACCCACGGGCTTCTGGGACCGTCCCAACCTGTTCGGCGAGATGGGCGGGTTGCGCACGTGGCTCGGCAACTACGGCGTGACCTTCAACCTGCAGGAAACCAGCGAATATCTGAACAATCTGTCGGGCGGCGTCAGGCGGGGCGGCGCATACGACGGGCTGACCCAGTTCGGCATCGTCGTCGATACGGACAAGGCGGTCGGCCTGCCGGGCGGCACGTTCAGCTTCTCGGGTCTGCAGATTCACGGCACCAATCTGACCCAGCGGAACCTGCTCACCTTGCAGAGCGCGAGCGGTATCGAAGCCGACAGCACGACGCGGCTGTGGGAACTCTGGTATCAGCAGTCGCTTGTCGGCGGGAAAGTGGATGTAAAGGTCGGTCAGCAGAGCCTCGACCAGGAGTTCATGATAAGCCAGTACGCCACCCCGTTCATGAACGCGACGTTCGGCTGGCCGGTGCTGCCGTCGGTCAACATGCCGGCGGGCGGGCCGGCCTATCCGCTTTCATCGCTGGGTGTGCGCGTGCGCGCCAAACCGGCTGATGCATGGACGGTGTTGGCCGGCGTCTTCGACGGCAATCCGGCGGGCAACGGTGTGGGCGATCCACAGCAACTGAATAGCCACGGCACCAACTTCAACCTGGGTAACGGCGCGCTCTTCATCGGCGAAGTGCAGTACGCGATCAACCAGCCGCCGCCCAACGCGTCCGATCCGCAACCGGCGGGCCTGCCGGGCACGTACAAGCTGGGCTTCTGGCACAACACCGAGCGCTTCGACGATCAGCGGGTCGACAACACCGGCCTGTCGCTCGCCAATCCCGCGAGCACGGGCATCCCGCAGACTCACAAGGGCAACTACAGCTTCTACGCGGTTGCCGACCAGATGGTCTGGCGACCGAACGCGGACAGCCCGCAGTCGGTGGGCGTGTTTGCCAGAATCATGGGCGCGCCGGGCGACCGCAGCCTGGTCGACCTGGGCGTCAATGCCGGTGTGACGCTCAAGGCGCCATTCAAGGGGCGCGACAACGATGTGGTCGGCGTGGCAGTCGGCTACGCGAAGATCGGCTCGCATGCCCAGGATCTCGCCAGCGACACGGCCTCGTTCACGACACCGGGGTATCCGTCGCGCAGTGCTGAAACCGTCGTCGAGGCGACCTACCAGTATCAGGTCACGCCGTGGTGGCAGTTGCAGGCCGATTTCCAGTACTTTTTCCGACCGGCGGGCGGGATCCCCAACCCGGAGAATCCTTCGCAACGGGTCGGCAATGAAGCGGTGGTGGGGGTGCGCACCAATATCGTGTTCTAACGACTGGATCGCGCGGCATTGTTCGATCATGGGCGCAGCCCGGTTGCCTGTCACAGGTCAACGCATATTCCCGGTGTGGCCCAGCGAGTAGCGGCCCGGTTGCGGCCAGACGGTGAGGCCGTGGGGTTCCATGCCAACCGGAATGGATTTGACGGAGCCGGTTGAAGTATCGATCGCGTAGACGACATCGTCAAAACGGCCGGACAGCCACAACGTCTTGCCGTCTGCGCTGACGTTGCCCATGTCAGGACTGCCGCCTCCCGGAATGGGCCAGGTCGTCAGGACCTTGCGCGTCGCGAAGTCGAGCACCGACACACTCCCTTTGCCGTGGCGTGGTCCGTGAATGAGATTGGAGCCTCGATTCGAGATGTACAGTTTTGTTCCATCCCGAGCTGGATACAGTCCGTGTGTTCCGATGCCGGTCGGGATAAACCCTAGCTTCGTGAAGCTGTCGCCGTCGACCATGAAAACACCATTGGCCATCATGTCGGCCACATAGAACACCTTGCCGTCCGGTGAGACACGAATGTCCTGCGGCATACCCTTCCTGTCGAGTTGAAGGTAGCCCACGACGTTGCGCTCGACGAGATCGATCTTGGCCAGCTTCCCACCGAATTCACAGGTGAAAAGCGCGTACTTGCCGTCGATCGAGAAATCGGCGTGATTGATGCCCTTGCACTCCGGGACGGGAAGGCTCGATTGCAGCGTCATCGTATGCGGATCGCGAAAGTCCAGTCGCGCGTGCGCCTCTGCCACCACGATGGCTTCCTTGCCGTCCGGCGTGAAGTACATGTTGTAGGGATCGTCGACCATCACCTCCTTGCCAGGCTTGCCCGTCTTCGGATCGATCGGAGTCAGGCTGCCGTCCGGTCGACCCTCGGCGTTGTTGGCCACCCACAGCGTCTGCAGATCCCATGAAGGGACGACGTGTTGCGGGCTGTAACCGACGTGAAACCTGCCGACGACCTTGAGCGTGGCCGGATCGATCACATAGACGTCGTTGGAGCGCAGATTGGGCACATAAACCCGCGCCAGCGCGCCCGCTACCGCTGAACTGAGGTGACCGGCGCCCGCTTCGCTGTACAAATTGCGAGCGTCCGGAACGGGCGGCATACCAGGTACGGTCGCAATAGCCGGCGCAGCGGACGAGATACCGGTGGCACACAAGCCAGCTGTTGCCAAACAAACGGACAACATGAGCAGCGACAATTTACGAAAACATGGAGGCACGGTGAATTCCGTCATTGGGCGGCGTATTGATTGGAGGATGGGTCAAATGCTGACGTCCTGTTAGCGACCCGCCGTGTCCTTCCTGATGGCATCGATCGTCCGCGACACAATCGCATCGATACCCAGCTGGCCGAGTTCGGCTGTCGAGCGTCGCGGATCGCCGCCATAGACACCGTCGGCCGGTCCGAGTTTCGGACCGCTTCGCAGTCGATCCAGCCGAACCATTTGCGGCTCGACTGCAAGTAGCAATGAGGTATCCGCGAGTCCAGCGTGCGTGCCGATCTCGTCATCGCGCAAGCCGTGCTGGCGCAGGATTTGTGCGTAACCATCCGAACTGGTGCCATAGTATTCCGGCGGTACGAAGGCCCGTGTTGTCGACCCAGACCAGGCTTTGTTGAGCTGGGCAACGACCCGCTTGATGTCGTTCTGATAGCCGCCGTGATCGCCCAGAAAGACGATGTTCCTGAACCCATGCACCGCAAAGCTGTTGGCGGCGGACGCCAGCGTTCTTTCAAACACATCGTCCGGTATGGTGATGGTCCCGGGGAAGCGCATGTGGGATGTCGGCGGTGCGTAGCTTCCCTCAGGCACATAGGCGATGACCGGTGCGACGAGCGCGTTGCCCAGTCCCTCCGCGATTCTCTGTGACAACACGGCCACCCGCGCGTTGTGCTTACCCAGCGCGACGTCGGGACCGCTTTGCTCGGTTCCGCCGATGGGGATGATGATGGTGGTCTTGCCCGCCTGAACCTGGTCACGCAGCTCGGTCCAGGTCAGGCTCTCGATGAAGACGGTTTTCGGAGTTTGAGCAAAAACTGTCTGCGTGGCGATGAACAAAATAGCAGACGCGAAAGTTCGACGTAGTGGAAAACGCATGAAGAGTCCTCGTAGGAGCTACTTTGCATGGCGATGCCGATAAAGGGGGAGGACGCCGGACCACGGCGATATAACGTCGGGCACACGCCGAGATCGGTAGTCCTGCCCCGAATTTCAATGCTCCGGTATTCGAAAGCGCGGCCGTGGCGCGCCCCAACATGGAATCGGCGATAGCCTCGTAACGGTAACGCGCGGGCAGACCCGGGAATCATATCGAGAATGGGTTTAGAGAACCAGTCTCAGAAGTCCAGAATGCTGAAGGCAGCCCGAATATCCCCTGCGCACGCAGGAACGGAAGATGATGTTTGGCGGGCGTCTGCTGCGACTTGTGCCGTTCGCCGCGCCGCTCCGTTGCGCTCGCAGTGGTAGGCCTACGAACAAAATGCTGCCCAACGAAGGGTGACCGTTCGCTGTAGTGCCCCGCGCTGACCACAGTGTGGGTTATCCGCGGCCGGATTTTTTCTTCTTGATTTCGTCGCGGCGTGACAAATCGGTCAACAACCACCTTGCGACCAATTCCGGCCGGTCCATGCCGTACTGCGCAAACTTGATTTCGCTCTCGTAGTAGACGATGACCGTGCCACTCATCACCCGATACCGCCCGCGATAGCGCGAGCCATTCAGTTCAATTTCAATTTCTCGGGTTGTTTCATAGCTGGCGTCCATCAATCACGGCTCGACTAGTCCATTGAACCGGATGAATTGCACCGGATGCGTCGAGTTGGATCGGAATACTTCCATTTCAATGGGGCAGCCTGTTTGTTGTATTGGCGGATGTAGCGCATGAGCTTTTTGTCGAGATCTCTGGTGCTGTTGAATACCCCACGCGTGATGACGTCGCGCTGGATGCGGGCAAACCAGTTCTCGACCTGATTCAGCCATGACGAATACGTGGGGGTGTAATGGATCGAGACGTTCGTATGATCAGCCAGAAAGGTTTCAACGGCGTCGGTTTTGTGGCTGCTCACGTTGTCGCAGATCACGTGAATCTCCTGTCCGGCTGGTTGTGCCGCTACCACCTCGGTGAGGAACGCGACGAACTGGGCACTGGTATGGCGTGGGGCAGTCTTGCCCAGCACTTCGCCAGTGGCCACATTCAACGCCGCAAACAGGCTCAGGGTGCCATTGCGTTTGTATTCGAAGCCATGACTCTCGGCGCGCCCGGGCGAGAGCGGCAACATGCGATCTTTGCGATCAAGCGCCTGAATGGCCGTTTTCTCGTCCACGCAGAACACCACCGCATGCAACGGCGGGTTCAGGTACAGGCCGATCACATCGGCAGCCTTGGCCTCAAAGTCGGGATCGTTGGACACCATGTGGGTATCGAGACGATGCGGCCGGATGTCGTGCTTGCGCCAGATACGTTGTACCGTCATGAAAGGCACGCCCAGTTGCGCGGCCAGTCTGCGGCTGCTCCAGTGCGTCGAGCCGTCGGCCGGTTTGCGTCGCAGCGTATAGTCGAGCACTCTCGCCTCAAGACGCGCCAGATCCCGGCGCGGCGCACGACCTGGGTGCCTGCCGCACAGGCCCGCCAGACGCTCACTGGCGAAGCGGGTTTGCCATGTCGAGATGAAACGCGAATCGCATCGCAACTCATTCATGATCGACCCGCGCGAGGCCCCTTCGTCGAGCAGCAGGATCAGCCGCGCTCGCCTCACCTGGCCAACGGCCATCGTTCGGCTGCGCTGCATCGACAGCAGTTCTTCCCGCTCGACTTCACTCAGATTCATTTTGTTCATGCACCTTTAGATCGGTGCAATTTCATTGGTTCAATGGACTAGTAGTCTGGCCAGACAAACTTAACGAACCGGAGTGACCGCGTCAACGCGAATGATGTGGACGCTATGCTGCACGGTAAACGGTCAGGTCGCCCTCGTATCAGGGTCTATCTGCGTCAATGACGGATGTTCAGTCTGGCGAATTGGTCTTCCCCCCATCCGTCGTCAAGCTGCGTTGTCTATCACAATATTCGTGCTGACTGCTACGGGATGCTAATCGTATTAACGAAAGCAATGTTTTACAACCGCTTTTTTCTTGCCGACGGAATTGCGGGCAATTATTCGAGAACATTCCTACGTCACTTCAGGACATTCCGATTTAAACGGGATGGATCGATGGATAGATTTGTCGTGCGATAAAACGGCTTGCCGGTGTGTCAAGACTCCTCGAAGCAGTAGTCATATCTGGTTCCGGGTAGCGGACTCTGCGGAACAGGTCGCACGTTGCAGAAGAACACGAAATTCACTGGCATTTTTTGAGGTTGTAAAGGGCGATGAACAACATACATAAGTCTGTCTGGAATGAAGCGGTGGGCGCGTGGGTGGCCGTATCCGAATTGAGCAAGGCCAAACGGAAAGGATCTGCGAAACGCGGGCGCGCGGCTGCGGTTGTGCTGGGCGCAGGAGCGGTGTCGTTTGCGCCGGCGGTGTTTGCCGGGTCGATCGTTAACTGTTCGGGCGACGGGACCGAGGCGGCCAGCAGTCAGTGGGTGGACGCAGGTACCGGCAAGGCATGGGACGGCACGAAGTGGGGAGGCACGACAGGCAGTCTCGGGGGCGCCAATTGCGGCGGAGGCAGTGGGGTCATCATTGAGGAGGAAAACTCGGGCAACAACGACGTGAACGGCTCGACGGCATACATCATGGTCGGCAAGCTGGCCAGCAGCGATGCGGGTTCAATCACCCTCTACGGTCCGGCCGGAATCACGCTGCGTGGCGCGACGACCACGACCGGCACCGCCACTTTCCAGGCCGGTGCCGACATGAGCGGCACCGGCATCGCCAATCTCGCTGACGGCACGAGCGATAAGGATGCCGTCAACCTTGGGCAACTGAACCAGCGCACGCGGTACTTTCACGCGAATTCGCTACAGGACGTGCCGCAAAGCGATGCGCGTGCCGACGGCGGCGACTCGGTCGCGGCCGGTCCATGGGCGTCGGCAAGCGGTACTAACTCGACAGCAGTGGGGCGCGGAGCGAGCGCTCTCGCAACCGAATCAGTGGCGCTGGGAGCCAATGCCAGTGCGATGTCTGCTCAGGCGGTTGCGATCGGCGCAGGTGCCAATGCGGTCAACGCGGGATCGGTTGCGCTTGGAGCCGGTTCGATCGCCGGTCGCACGAATGCGGTATCGGTAGGTACGACAACGTCGCAGCGTCAGATCATCAATGTGGCCGAAGGTACCGCGGGCACGGACGCGGTCAACCTCAACCAGTTGAATGCTGCTATTGCAGGGGCGTCGGGTGGCGGGTCACCTGACGCGGTGGCGTATGACACTTCGGCACACGACCGGGTGACCTTCGGCGGCGTCGGTGCCGCGACTCCGGTCACGCTGACGAACCTTGCAGCAGGCAAGGCCGACACCGACGCGGTGAACGTCAGCCAGCTGAAGGCGATGGGCGCAGACCTCGACGACAGCGGCAAGGCAACGAACGCGTTCGTTGCCTACGACGACGCGTCGAAAGGCACGGTTACGCTGAAGGGCGCAGGCGGCACGAGGATCACCGGCCTGTCGGCCGCGACAGTGAACGCGAGCAGCACGGACGTGGTCAACGGTTCGCAACTGTACAACACGGCCAGCAGCGTGGCGGACGCACTGGGCGGCGCTTCGACGGTCGGCGCGGATGGCAGGATCACGAAGCCCGCGTACACGCTCGATGGCAACACGTATAACGATGTGGGCGCTGCACTCGCCGCCGTCGATGCGAAAGCTGCTTCTGGCGCGGTGGACGGCGTGAAATATGACACACCGGCACATGACAGGGTGACCTTCGGCGGCGTCGGCGCCGCGACTCCGGTCACGCTGACGAACCTTGCAGCAGGCAAGGCCGACACCGATGCGGTGAACGTCAGCCAGCTGAAGGCGATGGGCGCAGACCTCGACGACAGCGGCAAGGCAACGAACGCGTTCGTTGCCTACGACGACGCGTCGAAAGGCACGGTTACGCTGAAGGGCGCAGGCGGCACGAGGATCACCGGCCTGTCGGCTGCGGCAGTGAACGCGGGCAGCACGGACGCGGTCAACGGTTCGCAACTGTACAACACGGCCAGCAGCGTGGCGGACGCCCTGGGCGGTGCCTCGACGGTCGGCGCGGATGGCAGGATCACGAAGCCCGCGTACACGCTCGACGGGAACACGTATAACGATGTGGGCGCTGCACTCGCCGCCGTCGATGCGAAAGCTGCTTCTGGCGCGGTGGACGGCGTGAAATATGACACACCGGCACATGACAGGGTGACCTTCGGCGGCGCCGGTGCCGCGACTCCGGTCACGCTGACGAACCTTGCAGCAGGCAAGGCCGACACCGACGCGGTGAACGTCAGCCAGCTGAAGGCGATGGGCGCAGACCTCGACGACAGCGGCAAGGCAACGAACGCGTTCGTTGCCTACGACGACGCGTCGAAAGGCACGGTTACGCTGAAGGGCGCAGGCGGCACGAGGATCACCGGCGTGTCGGCCGCGACAGTGAACGCGAGCAGCACGGACGTGGTCAACGGTTCGCAACTGTACAACACGGCCAGCAGCGTGGCGGACGCCCTGGGCGGCGCCTCGACGGTCGGCGCGGATGGCAGGATCACGAAGCCCGCGTACACGCTCGACGGGAACACGTATAACGATGTCGGCGCAGCACTGACGGCGGTCAATGCGAAGGCCGGGACGGGTTCCGCAGATGGCGTCCAATACGACACACCGGTGCATGACAGGGTGACGTTCGGCGGCATCGGCACAACCACCCCTGTGACCCTGACGAACCTCGCCCCGGGGCAGGTATCGGCAGGCAGCAAGGACGCAATTAACGGTTCGCAGCTTTACAACACGGCCAGCACCGTAGCGGCCGCACTTGGCGGCGGTTCAACGGTTGACATATCCGGCAACGTCACAATTCCAGCTTATGTGATTGGACTGCAGACGTTCTCAGACGTTGGCTCTGCCTTGGATTATGCGACGAAGTACGTCAAGGTGACATCGACGTTCAGCCAGACTGTTGCATCCGGCGACAATGCGATCGCGATCGGCGGTGGTTCATTGGCGACCCACTCCGGGTCAGTGGCTATCGGTACAGGCGCGCGCGCTCTCTTCGACAATTCGATTGCCATCGGCACAAATTCGTCCACATCGGAGGCGAATACGGTGTCATTTGGGGGGCCGGGCAACGAGAGGCGAATCACCAACGTGGCGGACGGCAAGATTGAGACCGATGTGGCCACTGTAGGTCAGCTCACGGCAATGCAAAAGCAGTTGGCGGCGGAACTGACCAATATTGCTCCAACGTCAGCGCAAATGGCTCTCGCGGCCCCAATGGAGGCTCTCGCGGCCCCAATGGATGCATCTATCTTCGCTACTCCACCGGTGACAAGCTATATCGCAGTCAGCGACAGTGTCACGCAAGGGGCCGCGACCTATGCGGCGCCGGACACCACGAACGCGATGGCAATCGGCCCCGTGGCCTCCGCGTTCGGCGTGAATTCGACGACCATCGGCGCGGCCTCCAGCGCAATGAGCCTGGACGCGACAGCCGTCGGCGCAGGCGCAGGTGCGATTGCGCAAGGTACGACTGTGATCGGCGCGAACGCCACGAGCGGTGCCTATGCCACAAACGGCGTCGCGATCGGCAGTTATGCGAAGTCAGAGGGCGTCAACACGGTCGCGATTGGTTCCAGCAGCAACGTGCTGGGTGAAAACTCCGCGGGGATCGGCACGAACGTATTCGTTACCGCGGCGGCGACCAATGCAATGGCACTCGGCGCCAGCTCAACAGCTAGCGCGGTGGGTGCGGTTGCGCTCGGGGCCAATTCGATCGCAGACCGTGCCAACACAATATCTGTTGGCAGCAGCGCCGCGCAGCGCCAGCTTGTCAACCTTGCGGCAGGCACGACGGATACCGACGCCGTGAACGTTGGCCAGCTGAGCGGTATGACAGAGGCCTTGGGCGGTGGTGCGGGTGTGAACGCCGACGGCACGATCCGGCTGCCGACGTACACGATCGACGGCACGCCCTATTCGGACGTCGGCGCAGCACTTGTCGCCGTCGATTCGAAAGCTGCTTCTGGCGCGATGGACGGCGTGAAGTACGACACATCGTTGCACGACAAGGTGACCTTCGGCGGTGTCGGTGCATCTACCCCGGTCACGCTGACGAACCTTGCAGCAGGCAAGACTGACACCGACGCGGTGAACGTCAGCCAGCTGAAGGCGATGGGCGCAGACCTCGACGACAGCGGCAAGGCAACGAACGCGTTCGTTGCCTATGACGACGCGTCGAAAGGCACGATTACGCTGAAAGGCGCAGGCGGCACGAGCATCACCGGGCTGTCGGCCGCGAAGCTGAATGCGGGCAGCACGGACGCGGTCAATGGCTCGCAGCTCTACGAGACCAACCAGAACGTCGCCAACGTCGCCGGCGATGTCACCAATCTCACCAACACGGTGAACAACATCAGCAATGGCGGCGCGGGCGTGAAGTATTTCCACGCCAATTCGACGCTGGAGGATTCGTCGGCAACTGGCACGGAAGCGGTCGCGATCGGCGGCAATGCCAACGCGACGGCGGACACTTCGGTCGCGCTGGGCGCCAACGCTTCCGCGAACGTGAGCAACGCGGTTGCGCTTGGCGCCGGTTCGGTCGCGGATCGTGCCGATACGGTCTCGGTCGGCAGCGCCATGCTGCAACGCCAGATCGTCAACGTGGCGGCCGGTACGGCGGACCATGATGCGGTCAACGTGGCCCAGTTGAAGGGCGTGACAGCGGCGCTCGGTGGCGGCGCGGATGTGAACGGCGACGGCACGATCAAGCCTCCGTCCTACAAGGTCGGCGGACGGACATACGAGGATCTGGGCTCAGCCCTCGACGCTGCGTCGGCGGGAGGTTCGCCGGACGCCGTACTGTACGACACCTCCGCGCATGACAGGCTGACGCTCGGCAAAGACGCCCCTGGTGAAGTCGTGCTGACGAACGTCGCTGATGCAACCGCGGACACGGACGCGGTCAATCTCAGGCAGCTGAAGGCCGCCGGTCTCACCGTCGATCCGGAGACTGGCGCCAGCACCAATGCCTTTGTCACTTATGACGATCTGTCGAAGGGCGCGGTGACATTCAACCCGGGTGGGACGCCGACCCAGTTGAAGAACGTCGCCGCGGGCACGGATGCGTTCGATGCGGTCAACCTCAGCCAGATGGAGTCGTATGTCGCCACTTACGCCGGCAGCGGGAATGGAGGCAATGGTGGCAATGACGGAAATGGTGCCGTGGGTCCGAACGCGGTTCAATACGACGACGCCAGCCAGAACGTCGTGACGCTGGGCGGCGCCGGTCACGACCCCGTGAAGCTGACCAACGTTGCGGCCGGCACCGAAGCCAACGATGCCGTCAATTTCTCGCAGTTCTCCAGCCTGCAGAGCGCAGTGGACAACATCGCAGCCGGCACCGGCAACACGTACATCAGTATCGGCAGCAGCAGCGACCCGTCAGGCGGTACGCCAGCGTCCGCGAGCGGTACGGATTCGATCGCGATCGGCAACGGCGCGTCGGCGCCCGGCGCGGCGGCGATCGCGATCGGCGCCGGCACGTCGACGAGCGGTGATCATTCGGTGGCGTTGGGTGCCGGATCGTCAGCGCCAGCGTCGAATTCCGTAGCGCTCGGCGCGAACTCGGTCGCGGATCGCGACAACTCCGTCTCGATGGGGGCCGCTGGCGCGGAGCGTCAGATCACCAATGTGGCGGCAGGCACAACGCCCACAGACGCCGTCAACGTCGGTCAGATGAGCAGTGCGATTAACGGTGTCTACCAGTCCATGCACGATATGGACCGCGACTTCCGCCGCGGGATTGCGTCGTCCGCAGCACTGAACATCGTCACGCCGTATCTGCCCGGCCGCACGACGCTTAACGCGGGTGTCGCCGGCTATCGAGGCCAGGCGGCACTCGGGATCGGCGTATCGCGCTGGAACGAGAAGGGGACGGTCAACTACAACCTCGGCGTGTCGAGCGCCGGTGGTAACAGCACGATCGTCCGCGCCGGCCTCGGCATTGTGCTTGGCAGCTGAGCGGCGGCTGCAGGTCGCTCCCGGTAACTTGAGACGTTAGCTGGCACGGGGCGCACGGCAATTTTCCGTGCGCCCCATCTCTGATGGAAGACACACATGAGGTATTCACTGATCGCGATCGCGCTTGCCGCGGTGGTCGCGGGCTGTTCTTCGACCGTGACGCGCGACCGTCTCCAGATTCAGGACCCCACGGTCCTGCAGAACGGATTCGGCGCGACGCAGGATCGTCTTGCCGGCGCTGCCACGCCGGAATGGATTGCGACGTACGGCGGCGCGCAAAACGGCGCCATGCTGAACGACGTGCAAAAGCGTTTGAACGCGCTAGGTACGCGCAAGGACAACTATTTCGGCCAGAAGGCGCAGTGCTGGCTCGACGCGGCCCGCGACGAGCGTAGGCGGCACGATGGCTGGGGCTTCGTCGAAGAGGCGTTGCGAGAGGCCAACCGGATGACGTCGGCACTCGAAACGGGTAACGGATTCCAGGTCGACAACCCCGATCTCCGGACGGCCGCCACGGTGCGCCCGGATCTGTGGAAGCAGATCCTCGCCGCGAAGACGTCGCCGGCGTTTCCGACCTGCGCGGAAGCACAGCGCCTGACGGCGTGCTCGGAAGTCGAACTCATTCACGCCGGGCACGAAGCCTGGACGCGTAATTTCGACGCCAGCCAGCGCATTGTCGATGGCGTGAAGAAAGGCATGCCGGGCATCGCCGCCGCACTTGTTGCCTGCAAGGTGCCGGAGCCACTGGTCGTACGCGTTCCCGAAAAGATGACGTTGCAGGGCGACGCCACATTCCGTTTCAACCGTGGCGACCTGGCCGGCATGCTGCCAGCGGGCCAGGCGAAGCTCGAGCGGCTCGCCGGCGATCTGAAGAAGGTCGATGACGTGACGGCTATCCGCATCCAAGGTTACACGGACCGTCTCGGCAGTGACAGCTACAACCGCTCGTTGTCCAGAAAGCGTGCCGAAACGGTGATGGGCTATCTGCAAAGCAGGGGTATCACGATCCCGATGAGCGCAGACGGCTACGGGAAAGATCGCCCGATCGTCCAATGTAACGATCGAAACCGCGAGGCGCTGATCGAGTGCCTTGAACCCAATCGTCGTGTGGAGCTGGACTTCGAGCGCCGGGGGCACGCGGCGACGTCGGCATCGCGATCGTCAGCTCAGACATCGCCACAGTAGTGTGACAGGGGATCGCCTGGCACGGTGTGCCGGGCGATCGAACCGCAGTTCAACTGATGTTTCGGACGCCAGGCGTGGACTTTAGGATCTATCAGATATTCAGAATGATTTATTGAAGTTAAAAAATTAAATGCAAGTCTTCAATCCTGAATTGCGTTCGCGGCCGTAGGGATAATCATACATAAAAAGAGAAAAATCCTACAATTCGAGGTGGGTCACTCGCGGTTGTGCCTGTTAGTATCAAGCGATGTAATAAGGTCTCCGTATTAGCAGTGAAAGGAATCCAGGCCACCGGTATTCGAGCAAGTAGACAGACAAATGAAAAGAATCGCTGTTGTCGACGATCATCCGATTGTTCGCGGAACCTTGTCCCGCGTTCTGAGCGCAGATGCAGAACTGCAGGTGATCGGTGAAGCTGGAGACGGTGAGAGCGGTCTGAAAATCGCTCTGGCTGAAAAGCCGGATCTCATCATTCTCGATCTTGACCTGCCGCGTCTTGATGGTCTTTCGCTGATCCGGCGCGTTCGTTCGCAGGATGACAAAATCCGCATTCTGGTTCTTTCCGCCAAACCGGAGCAGGTTATGGCCAGTCATACCCGCATTGCCGGCGCGAATGGTTATGTCGGAAAAGGCAGGGAGGTCGGCGAACTGCTGACCGCAGTGAAAACGATCCTTTTCGGCTACGACTGCTTCCCCGCCGATATCGCCGGCACGTTGCGCGGTGGCGGCGAACTCAGCAGACTGTCGCCGCGTGAAGTGGAGGTGCTTCAGTATCTCGCGCGCGGCGTGAGCAACAAGGAGATCTCGGTCCGCCTGTCCGTCAGTGACAAGACGATCAGCACTTACAAGACGCGTATTCAGGAGAAGCTCGGGCTATCGTCACTGGTTGCGCTGATCGAATTCGCCTCCCTTCACAAGCTGATCGACTGACGGGGCGCGCACATACATGACCAGCTCGTTGCCGATATTGCCGGCGCGTATTCTCGTGGTCGATGACCATCCGATCAACCGCGCGGTCCTTGCAAGCCAGCTCGAAGGTCTCGGCCTGTCCTGCGTGACGCTCGCTTCCGCGGCCGAAGCGCTTGATACGCTGAAGGATGGATGCTTCGACCTGCTGATGACAGATCTGTACATGCCTCAGATGAGCGGTGCTGAACTCGCGAGGCGTGCACGCGAAATGTCGACAATTCAGATCGTACTACTGACCGGTCGAGAGGACATGAAGTACGCTGACGCGGGCCCCGACTCGCCGTTCGACGCAGTTGTGATCAAGCCGGCCTCGCTCGATGTGCTGCGAAGCTGTCTCTGGCGACTACTCCCGGGCGACGCATCGCCAACGATTCTGTCGCTCCCAGCAAATGCGCGGAGCGTGCAACCTGACGTGTTCGATCTCAGTGAGCTCGATGCGCTGGAGGCGCACGGTATCGATCTTCGAGCGTTCGCGAGGGACTGGTGTCAGTCCGTCGAAGACGATCTGGCGCAACTGGACTTTTTTCGTCGCAAGGACGATCTCAAAGGCATACGCGATCAGTTGCATCGCCTTGGCGGTGCTGCCGGTCTTGTCGGCGCGCACGGACTGATGAATGGGCTCGAAGAAGCCAACTTGACCTTGCAGGCAATCATGACCAGCATGGTGGACGATCTGGTGGAACAGCTAAGGGTGCTGATGCGGCAGGTCAGCGAACGCGGCGTTGCACTATGAACCCGCTGCTTGCGCGGGTCGAAGGCGGGCTGGCAATTCCGGAGCTATTTCCGTTCCACGATCTGCCTCCGCCTTTCGGAACGCGGCGGCGCAGGTCGGGTCAGGGACGTGGCAATCCAGGCGCACGTGCGATCATCGGGAGAAGAGCAGCGGTCCAGACCAGGTAACCTGCCTGCGCAGTGGGCTGATCTGTCGTCCCGGCAATCTCTCGCATCTGCGGTCACGTATAAACCCGCCCCAATCGACGACAGCGACTGGAACGCCCGGCTGACGCAGCGCAGGGTGACCGACATCCCCGACGCGTTCCAGGGCAACTGACATCAACGTTCGTCTCCGGCAGACAAAAAAAAAGCCCGACCAGGGTCGGGCTTCATAAATTGCTGCAGCCCTGAAGGGCCGCAGCACCTGCAAAACAGTTTTACGCTTACGCTGCGAGCAGCGAGCGCAGCACGAACGGCAGGATCCCGCCGTGCTTGTAGTAGTCGACTTCGATCGGCGTATCGATACGCAGCAGCACCTGCACGCGTTGCTCCTTGCCATCCTTGCGGTGGATCACGAGCGTCACTTCCTGCTGCGGCTTGAAGTCGCTGCCGAGGCCTTCGATGTCGTACGTTTCTTCGCCAGTGATGCCGAGTGACTGGACGCTGTCCGAGCCCTTGAACTGCAGCGGCAGCACGCCCATGCCGACGAGGTTCGAACGGTGGATCCGCTCGAAGCTGCGTGCGACCACGACCTTCACGCCCAACAGTTGCGTACCCTTGGCCGCCCAGTCACGCGACGAGCCCGTGCCGTACTCTTCACCCGCGAACACGACAGTGGGCGTGCCGTCTGCGATGTACTTCATCGCGGCGTCGTAGATGAACATCTGTTCGCCGTCGGGCTGGTGAATCGTCAGGCCGCCTTCGACGCGCGTGCCGTCTGCCTTCGGCGGGATCATCAGGTTCTTGATCCGGACGTTTGCAAACGTGCCGCGCATCATGACGTCGTGGTTGCCGCGGCGCGAGCCGTAGCTGTTGAAGTCGGCCTTCTGCACGCCGTTTGCCTTGAGCCACTTGCCTGCCGGCGAGTCTTCCTTGATCGAGCCTGCCGGGCTGATGTGGTCGGTCGTCACCGAGTCACCGAAGATGCCGAGCGCGCGCGCGCCCTTGACCGCGGCAATGCTGTCGGCCGGCTGCATCGAGAACTCCTTGCCGAAGAACGGCGGCTCAGCGATGTAGGTCGACTTCGGCCAGTCGTACACCTGGCCTTCTTCGCCTTCGATCTTGCTCCACAGGTCGCCCTTCTTCGTGAGCTGCGCGTAGTTCTTGCGGAACGCGTCGGCGTCGAGTGCGAACTTGAGCAGCGCGTTGACTTCTTCGCTGGTCGGCCAGATGTCGCCCAGGTAGATATCCTTGCCGCCCTTACCCTTGCCGACCGGCTCGGTCATCAAGTCGCGCGTGATGTTGCCGGCGATCGCGTAAGCGACGACCAGTGGCGGCGAAGCCAGGAAGTTCGCGCGGATGTTCGGGTGAATGCGCGCTTCGAAGTTACGGTTGCCAGACAGCACCGCGGCCGCGACGATGTCGTTCTTCGTGATCGCTTCGTTCAGTTCCGGCGTGAGGTCGCCTGCGTTGCCGATACAGGTCGTGCAGCCGTACGCGGCGAGCGTGAAGCCGAGCTTGTCGAGGTACGGCAAGAGGCCCGTCTTCGTCAGGTACTCGGTGACGATACGCGATCCCGGAGCCAGCGACGTCTTGATGTGCGGTGCAACCGTCAGACCGGCTTCCACAGCCTTCTTGGCCAGCAGGCCCGCAGCCAGCAGCACGCTCGGATTCGACGTGTTTGTGCACGACGTGATTGCGGCAATCAGGACGTCGCCGTTCTTCACATCGACACCGTTGCTCGTCGTGTATTGCGCCTCGAGGTCAGCCTGCTTCTTCGCGAAGCCGTTTTCGCCGACCGGCTTCGAGAACAGGTCGCTGAAGGTCGACTTCACGTTACCGATTTCGATGCGGTCTTGCGGACGTTTCGGGCCCGCCAGCGACGGTGCAACCGTGCCGAGGTCGAGCGTGACGACCTTCGTGTAGTCGATGTCGCCGGCCTTCGGAATGCCGAACAGCTTCTGTGCCTTGAAGTAGCTTTCGAAGGCAGAGATTTCGGCGTCGGTGCGGCCCGTGCCCTTGAAGTAGTCGATCGTCTTTTCGTCGACCGGGAAGAAGCCCATCGTTGCGCCGTATTCCGGCGCCATGTTGCCGATCGTCGCGCGGTCCGGCAACGACAGCGACTTCGTGCCTTCGCCGAAGAACTCGACGAACTTGCCGACGACCTTCTCCTTGCGCAGGAGTTCGGTGACGGTCAGCACCAGGTCGGTGGCCGTTACGCCTTCGCGCAGCTTGCCCTTCAGTTCGACGCCGACGACGTCCGGCGTCAGGAAGTACACCGGCTGGCCGAGCATGCCGGCTTCAGCTTCGATACCGCCCACGCCCCAGCCGACCACGCCGATGCCGTTGATCATCGTCGTGTGGCTGTCCGTGCCGACGAGCGAATCCGGGTAGTACACGGTGTCTTCGCCTTCAGCCTTCTTGTGCACGCCGCGTGCGAGGTATTCCAGGTTCACCTGGTGAACGATGCCGACGCCCGGCGGCACGACCTTGAACGTGTCGAATGCCTGCATGCCCCACTTCATGAACTGGTAGCGCTCGTTGTTGCGCTGGAATTCCAGTTTCATGTTCAGGTCGAGCGCGTTCTTTTCGCGGAAGTGGTCGATCTGCACCGAGTGGTCGACGACGAGGTCGACCGGCACGAGCGGCTCGATCGACTTCGGATTCTTGCCGACGCGCTGTGCAACGCCGCGCATCGCGGCGATGTCGGCGAGCAGCGGCACGCCGGTGAAGTCCTGCAGCACGACGCGCGACACGACGAACGGGATTTCGTCGACGCGTGCGGCATTCGGCTTCCAGTTCGCGAGCTGCTCGATGTGTTCTTCGGCGATCTTCTTGCCGTCGTAGTTACGCAGCACGGATTCCAGCACGATGCGGATCGAAACCGGCAGGCGATCGATCTTGACGTCCAGTGCTTTACCAAGCTGCGGCAGCGAATAGAACTTGGCTTTGCCGGAACCGCTGTCGAATTCCTTGAGCGTTTTGTGGAGATTGTGTGCCATGGTTTTTTCCTGGGGTTTTCGAGGAAATGACTTCGCTACGTTTCTAACTAGATCACATACAGATCGACATATTCGTTGACCGGCATTGCTTCAAGCTTTGCCTGATCGAGCGAAACGTCGAGAATCGCCTGTTGCTGCTTCGCCGGGAAACGACGGGCGAGGTTGGTCCTGAACTTCTCGACCAGCAGCGGGATACCGTCGGCACGGCGACGCTTGTGACCGATCGGGTATTCGACGACAACTTCGTCGAACTTCGAACCGTCGTTGAATTCGACCGTCACTGCATTGGCGATCGAACGCTTCTCCGGATCGTGGTAATCCTTCGTGAACTGCGTGTCTTCGATGCATTCCATCTTGTTGCGCAGTGCATCGATGCGCGGATCCCGGGCGACTGAATCTTCATAATCCGCAGCCGTCAGGCGGCCGTGGATCAGCGGCACGGCGATCATGTACTGGATGCAGTGATCGCGGTCAGCCGGGTTGTTCAGCGGCCCCTTCTTGTCGATGATGCGGATCGCGGCCTCGTGTGTGCGGATCGTGATCTTTTTGATGTCCTCGACCGTGCGGCCTGCCCCGGCGAGCTGGCCGTGCAGCGTCATCGCGGCTTCGACGGCCGTTTGCGCGTGGAATTCGGCCGGGAACGAGATCTTGAACAGCACGTTTTCCATCACGTACGTGCCGTAGGGGCGTTGGAATTGAAACGCCTTGCCCTTGAAGAGCACGTCGTAGAAACCCCACGTCTTTGCCGTCAGCACCGACGGATAGCCCATCTCGCCGGTCTTCGCGATCAGCGCGAGTCGTACGGCGCGCGAGGTCGCGTCGCCCGCGGCCCACGACTTGCGCGAACCCGTATTCGGCGCGTGACGGTAGGTGCGCAGCGAATGTCCATCGACCAACGCGAGCGACACCGCGTTGATCAACTCGTCGCGCGAGAGCCCGATCAACTGGCCCACCACGGCGGTCGAAGCGAGCTTGACCAGCAGCACGTGATCGAGGCCCACCTTGTTGAACGAGTTTTCGAGGGCGATACAGCCCTGAATTTCGTGCGCCTTGATCATGCCGATCAGGACGTCTTTCATCGTCAGCGGTTTTTTGCCGGCGGCGATGGCGGTACGCGAGAGCCAGTCGGCGGTGGCGAGGATGCCGCCGAGGTTGTCCGACGGGTGGCCCCATTCAGCGGCCAGCCATGTATCGTTGAAGTCGAGCCAGCGGATCGTCGTGCCGATGTTGAAGGCGGCCTGCACCGGATCGAGCTGGAACGACGTGCCTGGCACCCTCGCGCCGTTGGGGACGATCGTGCCTGGCACGATTGGTCCCAGCAGCTTGGTGCAGGCAGGGTAGGTGAGCGCTTCGAGTCCGCAGCCGAGCGTGTCGATCAGGCAGTTGCGCGCGGTTTCGAGCGCAAGCTGACTGTCGATCCGATACCCCAGAACATAGTCGACGATATCGACGAGGACTTTGTCTGGAGCGGGCCGAACATTGGAGATCAGTGCGGACATCGAGGCTTCCTGGTGGAGACGACTCAGTTTGTCTTGTTCAACTGGTTCGATTGCGTCGGAGCCGGCGCGCCTTGCTGCATGGCGGCGCTTTTGCACTCGTCGGCGAGACGCGAGCCGTCATGGTCCGAGAACAGCATGGCCTTGGTCGGGATGACGACCAAATCCATGCCGCTGGCGGCGTCGTGGAAGCGGTCGGCGCCCGTCGTGGTGGTTTCACGCGGCAGGTTGTAGTTCTTCGTGCCCCAGTGAACCGTGACGACCTGGTCGCGCTTCATGTCGCCCTTCATTTCGAACGACAGGCCTTCGTTACACGACCACTTTTCCGAGCCATCCGGGATCGGATCGGCCTTTGCTTCCGTGGCGGCCTTGGGTTTGCGCTTGATCAGGCGGTGTTTCGGGGCCGGTGCCTTCGGCTTGGCCGCGCCGGTCGTGTCCTGTGCAAATGCGGTGGGAGCCGCGACCAGCATCGTCGTGGACAGTGCACCAACAACGGTGGCGATCAGCAGTTTGTTCATGGAAAAGCCCTTCTATCTAGTATCAGTTAAACGGTGGACGGCGCGCCGGGCGGCCGCCAGGGTCAAACTGCACGCGCTTCGACAACGCACAGCGGACGCTATTTTCTCCTATTTAGCGGCACGAATCTCAAATTCTCCGGTCCGGTGTAATTTGCACTCGGTCGGATGATCTTGTTGTCAATGCGCTGCTCGATGATGTGCGCGCTCCAGCCGGACGTGCGTGAGATGACGAAGAGCGGCGTGAACATCGCGGTCGGCACACCCATCATGTGATACGAGACGGCGCTGAACCAGTCGAGGTTCGGGAACATCTTCTTCGCGTCCCACATCACGGATTCGAGGCGCTCGGCAATGTTGAAGAGCTTCAGGTTGCCCGCTTCCTTCGACAGCTTCTTAGCGACTTCCTTGATCACCTTGTTGCGCGGATCGGAGATCGTGTAGACCGGGTGACCGAAGCCGATCACCACTTCCTTGTTCTCGACGCGGCGGCGGATGTCGGCTTCGGCCTCATCGGGCGTCTGGTAGCGCGACTGGATCTCGAACGCGGCTTCGTTGGCGCCGCCGTGCTTCGGGCCGCGCAGCGCACCGATTGCGCCGGTGATCGCCGAATAGATGTCCGAGCCCGTGCCCGCGATCACGCGGCCGGTGAACGTCGATGCATTGAATTCGTGTTCGGCGTAGAGGTTCAGCGACGTGTGCATCGCTTCGACCCACGACTTCGACGGCTCGACCCCGTGCAGCAGATGCAGGAAGTGGCCGCCAATCGAATCGTCGTCGGTTTCGACTTCGATGCGACGGCCGTTGTGCGAGTAGTGATACCAGTAGAGCAGCATCGAGCCGAGCGAGGCCATCAGCCGGTCGGCGATATCGCGCGCGCCGGGCAGGCTGTGGTCGTCTTTCTCAGGCAGCACGGTGCCGAGCACGGAGACGCCGGTACGCATCACATCCATCGGATGCGCCGACGCCGGGATCCATTCGAGGGCAGCTTTCAGGTTCGCGGGCAGGCCGCGCAGCGCCTTCAGCTTCTGCTTGTAGGCGGTGAGTTCGGCCTGCGTCGGCAGCTTCTCGTGTACGAGCAGATAGGCGATTTCTTCGAACTCGCAGGTCGTCGCGAGATCGAGAATGTCGTAGCCACGATAGTGCAGGTCGTTGCCGGTCTTGCCGACCGTGCACAGGGCCGTATTGCCCGCTGTCACGCCCGACAGCGCCACGGATTTCTTCGGTTTGAAGCCCGTGCCGGCTTGCTCTGCCACAGCGCCTCGCGTCGTCTCGCTCATCTCCAGCAATCTCCTGAGTGCCCGCTCATTTCTTATGGTTGAACAGCGCGTCGATTACCCGTGGCCTCGCGGCCGCGATGGTCTTGCGAAAAGTCGTCTTGCCGAGTGCGTTCCCGGTGAACATGCTCACGATGCTGCGCCCTCGCCTGCGACGGATGTCGAAAAGAGCGGCGTAGCGTCGGCAGGCACTGCGCGGCCAGTCGAGCGCGCGCGACGCAGCACCGACCAGTAGTAGCGATAGCTCGCGCGGTCGTGCAGCGTGTCGCGATGGCGCGTCGGGCCCCACTGTGCGGACTGCGCGGCCAGCAGGATTTCGGTGGCGGTCGCGATCTCTTCATCGCGTGGCGCGAAGGCCGCCACGATCGCCGGAATCTGCGCCGGATGGATACTCCACATCCGCGTGTAGCCGAACTCGTTGCGTGCCCGGGTGGCATCGTTCGCGACCACGCTCATGTCGCGCACCTCGGTGCTGACGTTGTGCGACGGCACCTTGCCGAACGCGTGACACGCCGCGGCAATTTCAAGCTTCGCGCGCCGTACGAGCGGATGGTCGAACTGGCCGGGCGAGCGCATCGCCGTGTCGGGAATCGCGCCGTCGTGTGCGGAAACGAAGTCCATCAACCCGAAGCTCAGCGCTTCGACGTTTGGCAACGCAGCAAGGTCGAACACGCGCGCGAGCGCACCGTGCGTTTCGATCAGCAGTTGAACGGGTACAGCCTGCGCGAAACCGAGTTCGCGCCGCTCCGCTTCGATGAAAGCGCACATTTCGGCGGCATCGGGGACGCTGCGGATCTTCGGCAGGGTGATGTACGCAGGCGCGCGCTTCGCGGCGCGTAGGATGAGACGTACGTCGTCGCGCCAGTGCGCGTGACGGAAATCGTGAATCCGCACGCCGACGCGGCCGAAACGGTCATGTTCGCTGCCCAGCAGCGACGCAACCAGTTCCGCATGCTCAGCTTCGCGACCGACCTGAGCGCCATCTTCGCAATCGAGCGTGATGTCGAACACCGGGCCCAGTTCCTGCTGCAGCGTCAGCGATTTCAGCATCAGCTTTTCGCTGCCGGCGTAGTGATCGCAGGCAGGCAGAACAGCGGGCGGCGCTTCGCCGTCAAACAGCACTTCGGCGGGGGTGAGGGCGCGCATCTTCGGCGTCAGTGGCGTGGGTGTCTGTTGAAAAAACTGATTCGGGCGCGCTCTACGTGTTGGCCGCCATGGGTGGCACAAGGCAGGCAAAGCGCGCCCGGATCAGGTGCGGGGCATGGAGGCGCCTCGATGAACGAGGCGAACTTCATGCATCCGCACGTGAAAAACCGGAACCCCTCGCGCAATGGAGCCCCGGTTCGTCTGCATCAGCGATTAGCCGAGCAGATGCTGGACGCCGTCACGCTCTTCGAGCAGTTCGTTCAGCGTGTGGTCCATCTTCTCGCGCGAGAACGCGTCGATGGCGAGGCCTTCGACACGCTTATACGCGCCGTTTTCGCACGTAACCGGCACGCCGTAGATGATGTCTTCCGGAATGCCATACGAGCCATCCGACGGAATGCCCATCGTGACCCACTTGCCGTTGGTGCCGAGCACCCAGTCGCGCACGTGGTCGATCGCCGCGTTCGCCGCCGACGCTGCCGACGACAGGCCGCGAGCTTCGATGATCGCCGCGCCGCGCTTGCCGACGGTCGGGATGAACACGTTGCGGTTCCATTCTTCGTCGTTGATCAGCTTGGTCAGGTCCTGACCTTCTGCCGTGGCAACGCGGAAATCCGGGTACATCGTCGGCGAATGGTTGCCCCACACGGCGAGCTTTTCGATCGAAGCGACCGGCTTGCCCGACTTCACTGCGAGTTGCGACAGCGCGCGGTTGTGGTCCAGACGCAGCATGGCCGTGAAGTTCTTCTTCGGCAGATCCGGCGCCGACTTCATCGCGATGTAGGCATTGGTGTTGGCCGGGTTGCCGACCACCAGCACCTTGATGTCACGGCTGGCCACTTCGTTCAGCGCCTTGCCCTGAACGGTGAAGATTTCGGCGTTTGCCGACAGCAGGTCCTTACGTTCCATGCCCTTCGAGCGCGGTCGGGCGCCGACCAGCAGGGCGACGTCGGCATCCTTGAAGGCAACCTTGGGATCGTCAGTAACCACGACGCCCGCGAGCAGCGGGAACGCGCAGTCTTCGAGTTCCATCACGACGCCTTTGACGGCGGCTTGCGCTTGCGGCAGATCCAGCAACTGCAGGATCACCGGCTGGTCCTTGCCGAGCATGTCGCCATTGGCGATGCGGAACAGCAGGGAGTAACCGATTTGACCTGCGGCGCCAGTGACGGCAACGCGCTTTGCGGGCTTAGCCATTGAGAAATCTCCAGGACGATACGTTAGACGCTAGGGGAAAACGCCATTCTATATGCGCGTTACTCGAAGCGTGGTTAAACACGGCGGAAATCGCGGCGCGCGAGGGCCGTAAGGAAACCGGAAGGCGCGCTGCGGCGATGCCGCCATGGCGAAAAATCTGCGCCTGTGCGGCCGAGCGGGAAACGGGATACGCTGCGATGGCCGCTCCATGACGCGGGCCCTGCAACAGCGTGTTCCGGAGGCGTCTCGCGAAGTGCTGACGGGCGGATCGAAACCTGGACTGCATGAGGGGACGGCGTGCGACAGGGTGGCCTTCAGAAGGTGGCATCCGGGCAGAAAAAAGTACTGCTGGACAACCCGCAAACCCTTGCTCGACAAGGAGTGTAGGAGTCGTGTGACGCAAAGTCAACATTATCTTATGTCTTATATAAGACATAAGTATTGCGGGGAAAGATCTGGACGACGGACTGGCCTTTATGATGAAATGCGCGCATGACTTCGAACCAGGCGAGCACCGCGAATCCGATTGGCCCGGCGGGCGCTGGGGAAGTCGCGCCCGCGCCCTCGCCGACCTTCAGTCCGCTCTATCAGCAGATCAAGGGGCTCATTACGCAGAGCCTCGAGTCCGGTGAGTGGAAGCCTGGCGAAATCATTCCCAGCGAAGTCGAACTTGCGGCGCGTTACAAGGTGAGCCAGGGTACCGTGCGCAAGGCCATCGATGAACTGGCCGCCGATAACCTGCTGGTCCGCCGCCAGGGTAAGGGCACCTTTGTTGCGACGCACAACGAAGATCGGGCCCAGTTTCGCTTCCTCAGATTGCTTGCTGATGATGGCGTCGAACATCCGCACGTCAGCCAGTTGCTGGAGTGTCGCCGCTTGCGGGCCTCGGCGGACATCGCGCGCCAGCTCGACCTCAAGCCGGCCGATCCTGTCGTGCTGATCAAGCGACTGCTGCAGTTCGATGGTGATACCACGGTGCTCGACGAGATCTGGCTGCCCGGCGTGGTGTTCCGCGGGCTTACGCTCGAGCGTCTTTCGGAATACAAGGGGCCGCTCTATGCGATGTTCGAGACGGAGTTCGGGACACGCATGATTCGCGCATCCGAGAAGATCCGCGCGGTCGCCGCTGACCCCGGTGTGGCGGACCTTCTGCATGTGCCGGCTGGATTTCCCCTGCTGTCTGTGGAGCGGGTGTCGTATACCTATGGAGATCGCCCTGTCGAAGTACGGCGCGGATGGTATGTCACAACCGGGTATTACTATCAGAACGATTTGAGTTGAGACGAGGGCGTTGCGCGTGTCGCGCATGCCTTCTTTAGTCGTCTCTATCGCACGTGCGGCAATAGTCCTGAGTGGTTTTTCGCTGCAGCGCGATATAAAAAGGCGCTAAAATTGCGGATTAGTGTGACTACATAGTAGGGGTCTAGCATGGCTGAAGCCGTAAAAAAACCGAGGCCGGAATTCCGGAACATCGGGATCGGGCAGATATTGACGGCGTACCGTCTCCCACTAGCGGGACGTGTGTCGATTCTCCATCGCGTTAGCGGTGGGCTGCTTTTCATCTTCCTTCCGTTCCTGCTTTACCTCTTCGATCAAAGCCTGACTTCCGAACTCAGCTTCGAAGTCTTCAAGGGTTTCCTCTCCAACATTGTCGTCAAACTCATCACGCTCGTTCTCGCGTGGGCTTTCCTGTTCCATTTCTGCGCCGGCATCCGTCACCTCGTGATGGACACCAACCACAATGCGGTGTCGAAGGAAAAGGGCAAGTCGACCTCCGTCGTGGTCATCGTCGTATCGTCGCTGCTCACCCTCGCATTCGCGGCAAAACTGTTCGGAGCATTCTAAAAAATGGCAGCCAATAACCGAATCGGCCCGAAGCGCCTTGTTGTCGGCGCGCATTACGGCCTGCGCGACTGGCTCGCGCAGCGCATTACCGCCACCATCATGGCGATCTATACCGTCATCCTGCTCGTCTGGTTCTTCGGCGCGCACGACTTTTCGTATGACGGCTGGGCGTCGATCTTCGCCACGCAATGGATGAAGCTCGCCACGTTCGTCACGCTGCTTTCGCTGTTCTATCACGCGTGGGTGGGTATTCGCGATATCTGGATGGACTATGTGAAGCCCGTTGGCATGCGTCTGTTCCTTCAGGCGCTGACGATCGTCTGGCTGCTCGCGTGTGCGGGCTACGCTGCGCAGATTCTCTGGAGAGTGTAAAAGAATGGCTGCAATCAAGAATTCTCTGCCGCGTCGCCGTTTCGACGTGGTCATCGTCGGCGCAGGCGGCTCGGGGATGCGCGCTTCGCTGCAACTCGCGCGTGCGGGTCTGTCGGTGTGCGTGCTGTCGAAGGTGTTCCCGACGCGTTCGCACACGGTCGCGGCGCAGGGCGGCATCGGCGCATCGCTTGGCAACATGAGCGAAGACAACTGGCACTATCACTTCTACGACACGATCAAGGGTTCCGACTGGCTCGGCGATCAGGACGCGATCGAGTTCATGTGCCGTGAAGCACCGAACGCCGTCTACGAGCTCGAACACATGGGCATGCCGTTCGACCGTAACGCGGACGGCACGATCTATCAGCGCCCGTTCGGCGGCCACACTGCGAACTACGGCGAAAAGCCGGTGCAACGCGCCTGCGCGGCGGCTGACCGTACCGGTCACGCGCTGCTGCACACGCTGTACCAGCAGAACGTTGCGGCGAAGACGCAGTTCTTCGTCGAATGGATGGCGCTCGACCTGATCCGCGACGCCGATGGCGACGTGCTCGGCGTCACCGCGCTGGAAATGGAAACCGGCGACGTCTATATCCTCGAAGGCAAGACCACGCTGTTCGCCACGGGCGGCGCGGGCCGGATCTTCGCGGCATCGACGAACGCGTTCATCAACACCGGCGACGGCCTCGGCATGGCAGCCCGTTCGGGCATCGCGCTGCAGGACATGGAATTCTGGCAATTCCACCCGACCGGCGTGGCCGGCGCGGGCGTGCTGATTACCGAAGGCGTGCGCGGCGAAGGCGGCATTCTGCGTAACGCGAACGGCGAGCGCTTCATGGAGCGCTACGCTCCGACGCTGAAGGATCTGGCGCCGCGTGACTTCGTGTCGCGTTCGATGGACCAGGAAATCAAGGAAGGCCGCGGTGTGGGTCCGAACAAGGATCACGTGCTGCTCGACCTGTCGCACATCGGCGCCGAGACGATCATGAAGCGTCTGCCGTCGATCCGCGAAATCGCGCTGAAGTTCGCGAACGTCGACTGCATCAAGGAGCCGATCCCGGTCGTGCCGACCATCCACTACCAGATGGGCGGCATTCCGACGAACATCCACGGCCAGGTTGTGGGCACGTCGAAGGGTCACGAAGATCCGGTCAACGGCTTCTACGCCGTGGGCGAATGCTCGTGCGTGTCGGTCCACGGTGCGAACCGTCTGGGCACGAACTCGCTGCTCGACCTGGTGGTGTTCGGCCGCGCTGCCGGCAACCACATCGTCAAGCACGTGAAGGAAATCAGGGAGCACAAGCCGCTGCCGCTTGACGCCGCCGATTTCGCGCTGTCACGTCTCGACAAGCTGGAAAAGTCGTCGTCGGGCGAATACACGCAGGTTATCGCGGGCGATATCCGCGCGTCGATGCAGGCACACGCTGGCGTGTTCCGTACGTCGAAACTGCTGGCTGAAGGCGTCGAGAAAATCCGCGAACTGGCTGAACGCGTCGACAACGTCTACCTGAAGGACAAGTCGAAGGTGTTCAACACGGCACGCGTCGAAGCGCTCGAACTGGCGAACCTGATCGAAGTGGCGCGCGCCACGATGGTATCGGCGGAAGCGCGTAAGGAAAGCCGCGGTGCGCACGCACAGAGCGACTTCGAACATCGCGATGACGAAAACTGGCTCCGCCACACGCTGTGGTTCAGCGAAGGCGACCGCCTCGACTACAAGCCGGTTCACATGCAACCGCTCACCGTCGAATCGGTTCCGCCGAAAGCGCGTACCTTCTAAGCCAAGTCTAAGGATCCTGAAAAATGGCCAAGCGAACATTTGAAATCTACCGCTACGACCCGGACAAGGACGCAGCGCCGCGCATGCAGACGTACGAGATCGAGATCGACTCGCATGAACGCATGCTGCTCGACGCACTCATCAAGCTGAAAGCCGTCGATGAGACGCTGTCGTTCCGCCGTTCGTGCCGTGAAGGCGTGTGCGGTTCGGACGCGATGAACATCAACGGCAAGAACGGGCTTGCGTGCCTGACGAACCTGAACGACCTGCCGCAGAAGATCGTGCTGCGTCCGCTGCCGGGCCTGCCCGTCGTGCGTGACCTGATCTGCGACTTCACGCAGTTCTTCAACCAGTATCACTCGATCAAGCCGTACCTGATCAACGATACGCCGCCGCCGGAAAAGGAACGCCTGCAGTCGCCGGAAGAACGCGACGAGCTAGACGGCCTGTACGAGTGTATTCTCTGTGCAAGCTGCTCGACGTCGTGCCCGAGCTTCTGGTGGAATCCGGACAAATTCGTCGGTCCGGCCGGCCTGTTGCAAGCCTATCGCTTCATCGCGGACAGCCGCGATCAGGCGACGGGTGAACGCCTCGACAACCTGGAAGATCCCTACCGTCTGTTCCGTTGCCATACGATCATGAACTGCGTCGATGTGTGCCCGAAGGGCCTCAACCCGACGAAGGCGATTGGCAAGATCAAGGAATTGATGGTTCGCCGTGCTGTCTGAGATGGACGGATCCTCGCATCAGTCCGACCCTCTACGCCGCGCGCGCCTTCGCTGGCGCGCGCGGCGCGGCTTGCTGGAAAACGATCTGATCTTCGAACGTTTTTTCAGCCGATATGAGCATGACCTCAGCGATGCCGATGTGGGCGCGCTCACGCGCCTGCTCGAGCTGAGCGATAACGACCTGATGGACTTGCTGCTTGCGCGCAAGGAACCGGAAGGCGACCTTGCCGACCCGGGCGTCAAACGGGTGCTGGAGCTGCTGCGCGTTGTGTGAGTGTCGCGCGCGCAGGGTTGTTGTGTCCAGGCGTGCAATTATCGAAACCCTGTTTCCATACTTCGATTGAGGATGTGCTATGACCCCGTCAGATGTTAAAGCCACGCTATCGTTCAGCGACAACTCGCCGAGCGTCGAAATGCCGATCTACAAGGGCACGATGGGCCCGGATGTAATCGACATCCGTAAACTGTACGGCCAGACCGGCAAGTTCACGTACGATCCGGGCTTCATGTCGACGGCGGCGTGCAATTCGGCGATCACGTACATCGACGGCGACAAGGGTGAACTGCTGTATCGCGGCTACCCGATCGACAACCTCGCGCAGAACGCCGACTTTCTCCAGACCTGCTACCTGCTGCTGAAGGGCGAACTGCCAAACAAGCAGCAGAACGACGAGTTCGTGAACACCGTCACGAAGCACACGATGGTGCACGAGCAGATGCACTTCTTCTTCCGTGGCTTCCGTCGCGATGCGCACCCGATGGCGATTCTGGTCGCTGCGGTCGGCGCACTGTCGGCGTTCTATCACGACTCGTTGAACATCAATGACCCGCGTCACCGCGAAGTGTCGGCGATCCGCATGATCGCAAAGCTGCCGACGCTCGTCGCCATGGCGTACAAGTACAGCATCGGCCAGCCGTTTGTGTATCCGAAGAACGAGCTGTCGTACAGCGCGAACTTCATGCACATGATGTTCTCGAACCCGTGCGAAGAGTACAAGGTCAACGACGTGCTGGTGCGCGCGCTCGACCGCATCCTGATCCTGCATGCGGACCACGAACAGAACGCTTCGACCTCGACCGTGCGTCTGGCCGGTTCGTCGGGTGCCAATCCGTTCGCGTGTATCGCCGCGGGTATTGCGTGCCTGTGGGGCCCGGCGCACGGCGGTGCGAACGAAGCCGCGCTGAACATGCTGGAAGAAATCGGCTCGGTCGACAACATTTCCGAGTTCATCAGGCAGGTGAAGGACAAGAACTCGGGCGTGAAGCTGATGGGCTTCGGTCACCGTGTGTACAAGAACTACGATCCGCGTGCGAAGCTGATGCGCGAAACGTGCCACGAAGTGCTCGAAGAACTGGGCCTGCACGACGACCCGCTGTTCAAGCTGGCCATGGCGCTCGAAAAGATCGCGCTGGAAGACGAATACTTCGTGTCGCGCAAGCTGTACCCGAACGTCGATTTCTACTCGGGCATCGTGCAGCGCGCGCTGGGCATTCCGACGTCGATGTTCACGTGCATCTTCGCGATGGCACGCACGGTCGGCTGGATCGGTCAGTGGAACGAGATGATTGCCGATCCGGAGCAGAAGATTGGCCGTCCGCGTCAGCTTTTCGTCGGCGAAACGCCGCGTGAAGCAAAGTCGATCGACCAGCGTTAATCAGTTGTCGGGCCGGCGAGCGTCCGGCGAGCTTCGCCAGGACTCAACGACAAACGTCTGATAAAAAACGCCCCAACGGGTACTCCGTTGGGGCGTTTTTGTATTGTGTGTCGTCGCGCGTACTGGTAGCTATGACGCCTTCGACCGGCTTCTTATGCGTTCGAGTGGACGCGAGCCATTTCGATTGGCCTTCGATGTTCCGTACGTTCCAGGGCTGGACCGCGCTGACGCCGCAAGGCCTCGGCGACGGCACCTTGCAACTGGTTCCGATGGCGAATGCGACGGCATGCGTCGTGCTGCGTGCGTTGCAGGACGACGTACCCGACGACGAACTGTGCGGTGCACAACCTGCCCGGGTGTTGTCCGAACTGTAGTGCAATCAACGTGTTGCGGGCGGGAGTACAGCGTCCGCAACGCGCGCTCGCACGCTTGCCGGGTAACGTCGATACAGGTATCGGCACTACCACCCAACTCCATGTTTTTTATCGCTTTTCTCGATAACGGGTAAGCAAAGGATGTCATCTGCGTGGCATAATCGACCGAACACGGATTGCCCGCAGTCATTACTACCCCGCATACCATGGCACAGACTCTCTACGACAAATTGTGGAACACGCACGTGGTCCACACGGAAGACGACGGTACGACGCTTCTCTATATCGACCGTCACCTGCTGCACGAAGTCACCAGCCCGCAGGCGTTCGACGGCCTCAGGCTGGCTGGGCGTCCGGTGTGGCGCATCAGCTCGAATCTGGCGGTCTCGGACCACAACGTGCCGACTACGGATCGCAGCCATGGCATCGCTGATCCAGTGTCGAAGCTGCAGGTCGATACGCTTGACGCCAACTGCGACGCCTACGGTATCACGCAGTTCAAGATGAACGATCTGCGTCAGGGCATCGTGCACATCATCGGGCCGGAGCAGGGCGCGACGCTGCCGGGCATGACGATCGTCTGCGGCGACTCGCACACGTCGACGCACGGCGCGTTCGGCGCGCTTGCACATGGCATTGGTACATCGGAAGTCGAACACGTGCTCGCCACGCAAACCTTGCTGCAGAAGAAGAGCAAGAACATGCTCGTCAAGGTCGAAGGACCGCTGCCGCGCGGCTGCACCGCGAAGGACATCGTGCTGGCCATCATCGGCAGGATCGGTACGGCGGGCGGCACGGGCTACGCAATCGAATTCGGTGGCTCAACCATTCGCGCGCTGTCGATGGAAGGCCGTATGACGGTCTGCAACATGGCGATCGAAGCGGGCGCGCGCGCGGGCATGGTCGCGGTCGACGATACGACCGTCGAGTACCTGAAGGGCCGTCCGTTCTCGCCGGAAGGCGTCGAGTGGGATCACGCCGTCGAAAACTGGAAGCAGTTCAAGTCCGACCCGGATGCGCAGTTCGACCGAGTGGTCGAATTGAATGCGGCCGAGATCGTGCCGCAGGTTACGTGGGGTACGTCGCCGGAGATGGTGACATCGGTCGATGGCCGGGTGCCGGATCCGGAACGCGAGAAGGATCCCGTCAAGCGCGACGCGATGGAGCGTGCATTGAATTACATGGCGCTTGAACCGAATCTGCCGATCGAGTCGATCAAGCCGGACAAGATTTTCATCGGCTCGTGCACGAACGCGCGCATCGAAGATTTGCGTGCTGCCGCTTACGTTGTGAAGAAACTGGGTCGCCGCGTCGCGCCGAACATTCGTCTCGCGATGGTGGTGCCGGGCTCGGGCCTCGTGAAGGCGCAGGCGGAACGCGAAGGCCTCGACAAGGTCTTTACCGACGCCGGTTTCGAGTGGCGCGAACCGGGCTGTTCGATGTGTCTCGCCATGAATGCCGACCGGCTCGAACCGGGTGAGCGTTGTGCGTCGACGTCGAACCGCAATTTCGAAGGTCGTCAAGGCGCGGGTGGCCGTACCCACCTCGTGAGCCCCGCAATGGCCGCAGCGGCGGCTATCGAAGGGCATTTCGTAGATATTCGCAAGCTGGGATGAATTACATGATCAAAAGCACTATTCGCATCACGTGGTTGCGCCGCCTTGCGCTGGGGTCGCTTGCGGCTGCGCTGCTTGGTCTCACCGGATGCAACACGATGCACGGCTTCGGCGAGGATTTGCAGCACCTCGGCGGATCCATCAGCAACCACGCGGAAAAATGAGCGTCGGCGAGCGCTGAGCAGATAGAAGCGTTTTTTGATTGTTGCCGGCGATACGGCCTTCGGTTCCAGGTGTTTCGAAGGTGTTTCGAACGGTTTTGAACAGGCGCAAGCGTCATGGATAAATTCATCGTACACACCGGCGTCGTGGCGCCGCTCGATCGCGAGAACGTCGACACGGACGCGATCATTCCGAAGCAGTTCCTGAAATCGATCAAGCGCAGTGGCTTCGGTCCGAACGCGTTCGACGAGTGGCGCTACCTTGATCACGGCGAGCCGGGTCAGGACAATTCGAAGCGTCCGCTGAATCCGGATTTCGTCCTGAACCAGCCGCGCTATCAGGGCGCGTCGATCCTGCTGGCACGCAAGAATTTCGGCTGCGGCAGTTCGCGCGAACATGCTCCCTGGGCGTTGCAGCAGTATGGGTTCCGCGCCCTGATCGCACCGAGTTTCGCGGACATCTTCTACAACAACTGCTTCAAGAACGGCCTGTTGCCGATCGTGCTGACCGAGTTGCAGGTGGACCACCTGTTCAACGAAACGTACGCATTCAACGGCTTCAAACTGACCGTCGACCTCGAAGCGCAAGTGGTGCGCGTGGGCGACGGCACCGAATATCCGTTCGACGTGGCGGCCTTCCGCAAGTACTGTCTGCTGAACGGTTTCGACGACATCGGACTCACGTTGCGTCATGCGGACAAGATCCGTCAGTTCGAAGCTGAGCGGCTTGCCAAACAGCCGTGGCTGAATCACCGCATCGTCAGCTGACGCGCGCTTTGACGCGTGGTCGGGAAGTCGAACGCGTCACAGTACTCACAAAAACAGGCAAGGAAATCGAATGAAGATTGCAGTGTTGCCCGGCGACGGCATCGGTCCGGAAATCGTCAAGGAAGCAGTCAAGGTTCTGAACGCGCTCGACGAGAAGTTCGAGCTCGAAGAAGCGCCCGTTGGCGGTGCGGGATATGAGGCGCAGGGGCACCCGCTGCCGGAATCGACGCTCGCGCTGGCCAAGGCCGCCGATGCGATCCTGTTCGGCGCGGTTGGCGACTGGAAGTACGATTCGCTCGAACGCGCATTGCGCCCGGAGCAGGCCATTCTCGGCTTGCGCAAACATCTGCAACTGTTCGCCAACTTCCGTCCGGCAATCTGCTATCCGCAGCTCACAGGCGCGTCGTCGCTGAAGGAAGAAATCGTTTCGGGCCTCGACATCCTGATCGTGCGCGAACTGAACGGCGACATTTACTTCGGTTCGCCGCGCGGTGTGCGCGAGGCGCCGGATGGTCCGTTCGCGGGTGCGAAGGAAGGCTTCGACACGATGCGTTATTCGGAGCCGGAAGTGCGCCGCATCGCCCACGTCGCGTTCCAGGCCGCGCAAAAGCGCGGCCAGAAGCTGACGTCGGTCGACAAGGCGAATGTGCTCGAGACTTCGCAGCTCTGGAAGGACGTGATGATCGACGTCGCGAAGGAATACGCAGATGTCGAACTGTCACACATGTATGTCGATAACGCGGCGATGCAACTCGTGAAGGCGCCGAAGTCGTTCGACGTCATCGTGACCGGCAACATGTTCGGTGACATCCTGTCGGACGAAGCCGCCATGCTGACGGGCTCGATCGGCATGCTGCCTTCGGCTTCGCTCGACAAGAACAACAAGGGCTTGTACGAGCCGTCCCACGGTTCGGCGCCAGATATCGCAGGAAAAGGCGTGGCGAACCCGCTGGCGACGATCCTGTCGGCCGCGATGATGCTGCGTTACTCGCTGAACAAGGCAGAGCAGGCCGATCGCATCGAAAGCGCAGTGAAGAAGGTGCTGGAGCAGGGCTACCGCACTGGCGACATCCTCACGCCCGGCTGCAGGCAGGTGGGCACGGCGGCGATGGGCGACGCAGTACTGGCGGCGCTGTAAGCGGTCAGTTGTCGTGAAATAACGGGCAGTAGGGCGCGAATTGGTCCTAAAGTGGCCATTTCGCGCGCAAAGTGGCCGATTGGGCCGCCAGTTTGCGTTTTTCGTGTAGACTCTAGCGATGGCGAAGTTTCCTCAAATCTCCTCGATTTCGAACCTCCACGGCAAAACGGCCCGTGCGGTTGAGTTCGCCATTACTGTCAAAACGATTACCCCGAAAACGATCACGAAGCGCTGATCGTCCGTCGTGCCCGCCCGTCTTCCCCGCGCGGTCACGCCGGGCAAAGTTGCGGGGAAGCATCCACTCGAAGGGTATGAAGTCATGAACGTAGGTCTCGTAGGTTGGCGCGGCATGGTCGGCAGTGTCCTGATGCAACGTATGCAGCAGGAAGGCGATTTCGATCTGATCGAACCGGTGTTTTTCAGCACCAGCAATGCGGGCGGCAATGCACCGTCGTTCGCCAAAAACGAGACGAAGCTCAAGGACGCGTCGAGCATCGACGACCTGAAGAAGTGCGACGCCATCATTTCCTGCCAGGGCGGCGACTACACGAACGAAGTATTCCCAAAGCTGCGCGCAGCAGGCTGGAACGGCTACTGGATCGACGCGGCTTCGTCGCTTCGCATGAAGGACGATGCGGTCATCATTCTCGATCCGGTCAACCTTGACGTGATCAAGAATGCGCTCGTTAAGGGCCAGAAGAATTTCATCGGTGGCAACTGCACGGTCAGCCTGATGCTGATGGCGCTCGGCGGCCTGTTCCGCGAAAACCTCGTCGACTGGATGACGGCCATGACGTATCAGGCCGCATCGGGCGCGGGCGCGCAGAACATGCGCGAACTGCTGTCGCAAATGGGTACGCTGCACGGCGCCGTGAAGGAAGAACTCGCGAATCCGTCGTCGGCGATTCTCGACATCGATCGCCGCGTGCTGGCCGCCATGAACAGCGACAGCATGCCGACCGATCATTTCGGCGTGCCGCTCGCCGGTTCGCTGATTCCGTGGATCGACAAGGATCTCGGCAACGGCATGTCGAAGGAAGAGTGGAAGGGCGGCGCGGAAACCAACAAGATTCTGGGCAAGCCGGCCATGGGCACGCCGGGTTCGATCCCGGTCGACGGCCTGTGCGTGCGGATCGGCGCAATGCGCTGCCATTCGCAGGCACTGACGATCAAGCTGAACAAGGACGTGCCGCTCGACGAGATCAACGGCATCCTCGCGTCGGCCAACGACTGGGTGAAGGTTGTGCCGAATGAGCGCGAGGCGTCGATGCGCGATCTGTCGCCGGCAGTGGTGACGGGCACGCTGACGGTGCCGGTCGGCCGTCTGCGCAAGCTGGCGATGGGCGGCGAGTATCTGTCGGCGTTCACGGTCGGCGACCAGTTGCTGTGGGGCGCGGCCGAACCGCTGCGTCGGATGCTGCGCATTCTGCTCGACAAGTAAAGTAAACTACGCGCTTACGACGCGTAGAAAATTCAAAAGCGTCGCGCTTGCGCGGCGCTTTTTTCATTGTGTGCTCGAAATCTTGTTTCCATCCAACCCCCAAAATGGGCAGCGCGACTACGCGCAAGAGCTCCCGATGATCGTTCGATTCCATTCCCCTCGTGCAGCGGCATTTCGAGTCCGTGCCGCGCGTTCAGCCTGTATGACGGCGACTGTTGCCTTCGCATTTGCGCTGACCGGTGCTGGCGCCGTCCATGCCGCGCCGACCGACCCGGCAAGCGCAGCGAGCGGAGCGGCAGTCGTCGAGTCCGACGCTCAGTACACGGTGCATCCGGGTCAGTCGCTGAACGATGTCGCGATTGCGCTGACTCAGTCGCATGATCGCGCGACGCTGGCGCGTGCGGCGAAGGCGATCTTCGACGCGAACTCCAGCGCGTTCATGGGACACGATCCGAGCCGCCTGAAGCTCGGCGCGGTGCTGAATGTCCCGTCGCTCGATACGCTGGGCGTCGCGGCGAGCGGAGCCGTTGGAGCTGCGGCCGCGACAGGGGTGTCCGGCACGGTAGCCTCGTCCGTGCCCGCGGTTGCGTCGTCTGCTGCCGTTTCGGCCGCAACTTCCGGCCAGCCGGCGTCCGCCAGTGCGGCGACCGCCAATGTCGCGAGCGCTCCGGCTTCGGCGAGTGCTCCGGCAGTCGTGGCAGCTTCGTCGGTTGCAGCCGGTGTGGCGTCGCAGGCTGCGGAATCCGCTGCATCGCCGGCGGCGTCGGCAAGCGGTGCGCATGTCTGGGCTGGCGCGATTCAACCGGTCGCGAGTGCTCCTGTCGAAGGCGCGTCCGGCGCTGGCGCGACCCCGGCGGTTGCAGCGCCTCAGCCCGCATCGCAGGTTCGTGCGCCGGTTTCGAGCCTCCAGCAACTGCTTGCGTTGAAAAATCGGGTGTTGATGGAACTGCAGAAACACGGCATTGGAACGTCGAAGCAGGCGCCGCAGGGTGGTAGCGTAATGGCCGTCCAACCGTCTACGGAACAGGCAACGGGTGTCGGAGTGGCGCCCGGGGCCACGGTTGCCTCGTCCGCTATCGTGAGCACCCCGCAAACCAATGGTGGAATGGCGGGCTTGTCGCAGCCAGTGGTCGCTGCCGTTGCGGGCGGCGTCGCGGCGGTGATTGCGTTGATCGCGAGCCTGGCGGCGCGTCGTCGCCGTAGTCGCACGGCGGCGAATGATGAGGCCGCCGCGGCAGGTGCGAATGAGAGCGAGGCGATGGGCGATCAAGGTTCGGTCCCAGATCACGGTTCGATTGCAACGCCGGCGGCGGGGTCCGTACATGAGGACGTGCTGCCTTCAACGAGGCACGCCGAGACGCTGGCCGACGCAACCGGTGCGGCGAGCCTGGCAGCCGCCGCCGAACTGGGCGCCGATGCCCTCCCGCAAGAGCAGTTTGAGCCATCGGCCGACGAACAGGACGACGACGGTGTCCAGTACGTAGGTTCTGGTTTCCACAGTGAGCCGGTGCAGTACGTCGAACCCGGCTCGTCCGCGACCCCTGGGATTCCTGTCGCGCCGCAGGACGACCCACTTCGGCACGGGGCGCACGCTGAACCCGACTATCCGGTCCAACTGGAAACGCTGGGTCATCATGACGAAGCGTTCGACGTAGCGCAACCACCCGCGCCGCCGCTCGATCTTGCAGCGCCGTCTGTAGCGCCGACAGCGCCGCGTACCAACCTGCCACACCCGATCGAATTCCCGCACGACGCGGTCCAGGCCCTCGGCAGTCTCGATATGCCGTTGCCGCCGCGCACGGAGTCGCCGGCATCGTTCGACGGGACCTCGTCGCCGGCACCTTTGACGACCCAACCCGTCGTCGCGCCGGAGATCACGGCGCGGCAGGCGATCGTCCCGCCGCCCGGAGCGTCACATGTATCCGAGGAAATCGAAGCCGGCACGGCGGGTTCGGCAGCGGTTGCGGGGCTCGGCGCGATGCCATTCGGCGCGCTGAAACTCGATTTCGACCTCGAACTGCCTCCGAGCCCGGCGCAACCGCTGCCGGCATTCACCCCGGAAGACATCGCAAAAATCGCCCGCAACAAGCTCGAACTCGCGAGCGAATATATCGAGCTGGGCGATCTGTCCGGTGCTCGTGCGCTGATCAACGAAGTGATCGAATCGAACGACGCCGCGACGCGCAGTGAGGCTCGCGCCTTGCTGTCGACGCTCGCGCCGCTTTCGTGATGCGGATTGCGCTAGGGATCCAGTATGACGGCGCCGCATTTTGCGGGTGGCAGTCACAACCGCATGGCAAGACCGTGCAGGACGAACTGGAACGTGCGCTGCGCGAATTCGCTCAGACGCCCTTGCAGACCGTCGTGGCTGGCCGAACGGACACCGGCGTACATGGCCTGGGACAGGTCGTTCACTTCGATACTGAACTCGATCGCGCGCCGTTTTCGTGGGTGCGCGGCACGAATGCGTTCCTGCCGAAAACTGTCGCCGTGCAATGGGCGCAGCCGATGCCGGAAGCATTCCACGCGCGCTTCTCGGCGTTCGAGCGGACCTACTTCTACGTGCTGTACGTGCACCCGGTCCGCTCGCCGATGCTGGACGGGAGCGCGGGCTGGATCCACACCCCGCTCGACGTCGAAGCGATGCGCGCCGCGGCCGCCTGCCTGATCGGCGAGCACGATTTTTCGGCGTTCCGTTCGTCGGAATGCCAGGCGAAGACGCCGGTTAAGCATCTGTATCAGATCGACGTTCGGCAGCAGGGCGATTTCATTCACTTTCGCTTTCGCGCCAACGCTTTCCTGCACCACATGGTGCGCAACCTGATGGGTTGCCTCGTGGCAGTGGGACGTGGACGCCAGCCGGCCGGCTGGCTGGCCGATGTCCTCGCGAGCCGCGACCGTAACAACGCCGCGCCGACTTTCATGCCAGACGGCCTGTATCTCGCGCAGGTCGGCTATCCTGAGGAATTCGCGGTGCCCGCCGCGCACGCTGGCAGCGTGCCGTGGAGCGCCGTATGGACGCAACCGGAATCATGATCCCATCCCAGCCTGAGTCCTCCAGTTTGCCCGCGACCGAAGCACAGGCGGCGCCACGCCCGCACCGCACGCGCATCAAGCTGTGCGGCCTGTCGACAGCGGAAGACGTCGCACACGCGATCGATCTTGGCGCCGATGCGATCGGCCTCGTGTTCTATCCACCCAGCCCGCGTTCCGTGACGGTGGCGCAGGCCGTCGACCTGACGCGCGATATCCCGCCGTTTGTGTCGGTGGTCGGGCTCTTCGTCAATGCATCGCCGGAATGGATGCGTGAGGTTGCCAGCAATGCGCAGCTCACCTTGCTGCAATTCCATGGCGACGAGACGCCGGAACAGTGCGAAACGCTGGCGAACATTGCGGGTTTGCCTTGGTTGCGTGCATTGCGCGTCGGGGCTGATACTCAGCGGGCCGATTTGGTAAAATCAGCGCTTAACTATTCAGCTGCCAGCGCCCTCCTGTTCGACGCACATGTCGAGGGCTACGGCGGCGGCGGAAAGGTATTCGATTGGTCACTTATTTCTCCAGAGCTCGCGCGTCAGGGCGTTTTGAGTGGTGGGTTGAACGCGCAAAACGTCAGTGATGCCATCCATCGCTTGCACCCGTACGCGGTCGATGTCTCGAGCGGCATCGAAGTGCCGGGTGCGAAGGGCGTGAAAGATCACGCCCGGATGGCGGCATTCGTACGCGCGGTGCGCGAAGCGGATGCCGGGTGATACAGGCGGCGCTCGCGGTTTCAACAGAAACCGGCGCTGCACACTGAGAAAGAGTGAAACAAATGTATAACTTGCCCGATGAAAGAGGCCATTTCGGCCAGTATGGCGGCGTGTTCGTCGCTGAGACGTTGGTTCATGCGCTTGATGAACTTCGCGCGGCCTACGAAAAATACCAGCAGGATGACGACTTTATCGCTGAATATCAGCGTGAGTTGAAGCATTTTGTTGGTCGTCCTTCCCCGATTTACCACGCCCAGCGCTGGAGCGAACTGCTCGGCGGCGCGCAGGTGTTCCTGAAACGCGAAGACCTGAATCACACGGGCGCCCACAAGGTGAATAACGTGATTGGCCAGGCGCTGCTGGCGAAGCGCATGGGCAAGCCACGCGTGATCGCGGAAACCGGCGCAGGCCAGCACGGCGTGGCCACGGCGACGATCGCCGCGCGCTTCGGCATGGAATGCGTGGTCTACATGGGCTCGGAAGACGTGCGTCGTCAGGCTGCGAACGTGTACCGGATGAAACTGCTCGGCGCGACCGTCGTGCCCGTCGAATCGGGCTCGCGCACGCTGAAGGATGCGCTCAACGAAGCGATGCGCGACTGGGTCACGAACGTCGAAAACACCTTCTACATCATCGGCACGGTGGCGGGTCCTCATCCGTATCCGATGATGGTCCGTGATTTTCAGCGCGTGATCGGCGATGAATGCAAGGTGCAGATGCCCGAACTCGTCGGCCGTCAGCCGGATGCGGTGATTGCATGCGTCGGCGGCGGATCGAATGCGATGGGTATCTTTTATCCGTACATCGATGATCAATCGGTGCAGTTGATCGGCGTTGAGGCGGCGGGCGATGGGATCGATACGGGACGTCACGCGGCATCGCTGATCGCCGGTAGCCCGGGCGTGCTGCACGGCAACCGCACCTATCTGCTGCAGGATGAAAACGGTCAGATCATCGAGACGCATTCAGTGTCCGCTGGTCTCGACTACCCCGGCGTCGGGCCTGAGCACGCGTGGCTCAGGGACAGCGGCCGCGCGCAATACGTCGGAATCACCGACGATGAGGCGCTGAAGGCGTTTCACGACTGCTGCCGGATCGAGGGCATCATTCCAGCGCTGGAATCGAGTCATGCGCTCGCTTATGCGGCGAAACTCGCGCCGACGTTGCCGAAGGACAAGTACCTTCTGGTCAATCTGTCGGGTCGTGGCGACAAGGACATGCATACGGTCGCTGAGCGATCGGGCATCAAGTTCTGAGCGCCCCGACGATGCGCGACGAGTTCAACGAGCCGGAACCAATCATCGAAGACGCAGAGGCGGCTACAGCCGTCGAGGCTCCGGCGTTGCCCTCGGCGCCCCTGGGAGATTCACTGCCAAGGGTGCCGGGTGGCATCGAGTTGTTGAACCGCGATTTTTTGACCGATGCAATGAACCTGCCGGATGGATCGATCGACCTGATCGTCGCCGATCCGCCTTATGGGCTTGGCAAGGACTATGGCAACGACTCGGACATGCGTTCGGGCGAGAATTTTCTCGCCTGGACGCGGCACTGGCTCGATCTGGCGATTCCGAAGCTGAAGCCGTCAGGTTCGCTGTACATTTTCTGCACCTGGCAATACGCGCCGGAAATCTTCTGTTTCCTGAAGTCGAGGCTCACGATGGTCAACGAGATCATCTGGGACCGGCGCGTGCCGAGCATGGGGGGCACGACCCGCCGCTTTACGTCGGTGCACGACAACATCGGTTTTTTCGCGGTATCGAAGGATTATTACTTCGATCTCGATCCCGTCCGCATCCCGTACGATGCCGTCACGAAGAAGGCGCGTTCGCGCAAGTTGTTCGAAGGCAGCAAGTGGCTCGAGCTTGGCTATAATCCGAAGGATGTCTGGTCGGTATCACGGCTGCATCGGCAACATGCCGAGCGAGTGGATCATCCGACCCAGAAGCCTCTGGAAATCGTCGAGCGTATGGTGCTCGCGAGTTGTCCACCGGGCGGGCGCGTGCTCGACCCGTTTATGGGCAGCGGCACCACAGCAGTCGCCTGCGCCCGTCAGCGGCGCGAATTTGTCGGCTATGAGATCAATGAAAGTTACTGCGCAATAGCGCGCGAACGCGTCAGTGCGGCCGCGCCGGCATCGCTAGCGGCTCCGGCCGAAACCGCTTGAGCCGCCACGGTCCGCATATAGCGATCGCGCAGTTAAACGATTCCCGAGAAAATTCCATGTCCCGTATCAAGAACACATTTGCGGCACTGGCCGCGCAGGGCAAGAAAGGCCTGATCCCGTTCATGACGGCAGGCGATCCCGATCCGGCCCGCACGGTCGAATTCATGCACGCGCTGGCCGCCGGCGGCGCGGACGTCATCGAACTTGGCGTGCCGTTTTCCGACCCGATGGCCGACGGCCCGGTGATCCAGGCGTCATCGGAACGTGCCCTGGCGCGCGGCGTGTCGCTGCGTCACGTGCTGGCGGATGTGAAGCGCTTTCGCGAACGCGACGACAAGACGCCCGTCGTGCTGATGGGTTACGCGAATCCGATCGAGCGGATGGGCGCGGATGCGTTCGCCGCCGCGGCAAAGGATGCTGGGGTCGACGGCGTGCTGGTGGTCGATTATCCGCCCGAAGAGTCTGGTATCTTCGCCGAAAAAATGCGCTCCGCCGGCATCGATCCGATCTTCCTGCTGGCGCCGACATCGACTGACGACCGCATTGCGGAAGTCGGCAAGATCGCGAGCGGCTACGTCTACTACGTATCGCTCAAGGGGGTCACCGGAGCGGCAAATCTGGACGTTGCCAGCATCGCGGGTAAAATCCCGGCCATCAAGTCGCGCGTTCCCCTGCCGGTCGGCGTTGGTTTTGGCATCCGGGACGCCCAGACGGCGCGCTCCGTGGCCGAGGTCTCTGATGCCGTTGTGATTGGCAGCCGTATTGTGCAGTTGCTGGAACAGGCCGCGCCCAAGGCTGCAGCCGACACCCTGACGCGTTTCATCGCGGAAGTGCGTCAGGCGGTGGACAGCGTGAGCACGGCCGCGCGATAACACTCACTTTTGTCGTCTTTCGTGTGGCGGCGGGCAGGTCCCGCCGCTCTGCGCATAGAAGAAGACCCTTGAAGGAAAGAACATGAGCTGGCTCGACAAACTGCTGCCGCCGAAAATCAAGCAAACCGATCCGAAAAACCGCAAGGGCATTCCAGAAGGTCTCTGGATCAAATGCCCTTCGTGCGAAGCGGTGCTGTACCGCAACGACGTCGAAGCCAATCTGCATGTTTGCCCGAAGTGCGACCACCACATGCGGATCGGCGCGCGCGAGCGGCTCGACGGCCTGCTGGATCCGGAAGGCCGCTATGAAATCGGCCAGGAGATCCTGCCGGTCGACGCGCTCAAGTTCAAGGACAGCCGCAAGTATCCGGACCGCCTGAAAGAGGCGATGGAAGACACCGACGAAACCGACGCGATGGTCGTCATGGGTGGCGCAATTCACACGCTGCCGGTGGTGGTGGCGTGCTTCGAGTTCTCGTTCATGGGCGGCTCGATGGGTTCGGTGGTCGGCGAGCGTTTCGTGCGCGGCGCGCAGAACGCGCTCGAGCAGCAGGTGCCGTTCATCTGCTTTACCGCATCGGGCGGCGCCCGGATGCAGGAAAGCTTGCTGTCGCTGATGCAGATGGCAAAGACCACGGCGATGCTCACGAAGCTTGCGGAAGCGAAGCTGCCGTTCATCTCCGTATTGACCGATCCGACGATGGGCGGTGTGTCGGCGAGCTTTGCATTCCTCGGTGACGTCGTAATCGCCGAGCCGAAGGCACTGATTGGCTTCGCCGGTCCGCGTGTGATCGAGCAGACCGTCCGCGAAAAGCTGCCGGAAGGCTTCCAGCGCGCCGAATTCCTGCTGACGAAGGGCGCGATTGACATGATCGTCGACCGTCGCAAGCTGCGCGAGGAACTCGCTCAACTGATGGCGCTGATGACCCGCCTGCCTGCCGACGCAGTGGCCTAAGGCGTAGACCTGCCACTGGGCACGCCGTCGTGCGATAGAGCGACGTCGCGATAAGCCGTACCAAAACGCGCGCTGCGAGAGCAATCAAGCGGCGCGCTGTCGTTTCCGGGATAATGTCGGCCTTGCTGTTTAATTGTCCCCGTCCGCTTCATCCGATGACCTCATTCCCGACCCTCGACGCGTGGCTCACGCACCTTGAATCCGCGCATCCTGTCGGCATCGACATGGGTTTGTCCCGTATCAGCAAGGTGCGCGATGCGTTGCAGCTGTCGTTTGACTGCCCGGTCATCACGGTCGGTGGCACGAACGGCAAGGGGTCGACGTGTGCCGTCCTCGAGACGATCCTGCTGCGCGCCGGATACACGGTTGGCTGCCATACGTCGCCGCATCTGCTATCGTTCAACGAGCGGGCCCGGGTGAACGGCCAGAATGCGACCGACGCAGAGCTCCTGCAGCACTTCGACGCCGTCGAAAAGGCCCGTCTGAGCTTGCCGGAGCCAGTCTCACTGACGTACTTCGAATTCACGACGCTCGCGATCATGCATCTGTTTGCGTCGCGTGGGCTGGACGTGGTGATCTTTGAAGTCGGCCTTGGCGGCCGGCTGGACGCGGTCAATATCATCGATACCGACTGCGCGATCATCACGAGCATCGACATCGATCACACCGAATACCTGGGCGATACGCGCGAAAAAATCGCCTTCGAAAAGGCCGGCATCTTCCGGCCGGGCAAGCCGGCCATCTGCGCCGACCCCATGCCGCCGCAGACGCTGATCGATCACGCGTCAAGCATCGGCGCCGATCTATGGCTGGTTGGCCGCGATTTCCGCTATGAAGCCCAGGCGGGCAGCGAGCGGCAGCAGTGGAATTACGTCGGCCGCACGATGCGGCGCTCGGCGCTCGCCTATCCGGCGTTGCGTGGCGCCAATCAGCTGATCAATACATCGGCGGCTCTTGCCGGCCTGGAAGCTCTGCGCGACCGACTGCCGGTGTCCGCGCAGGACATCCGCCTCGGCCTCGCGAACGTCGAATTGCCGGGCCGGTTTCAGGTGCTGCCGGGCAAGCCTTCAATCGTCCTTGATGTCGGGCACAATCCACACGCGGCGGCGGTACTCGCGCAGAATTTGGGCAACATGGGCTTCTTTCCGTACACGTACGCCGTGTTCGGTTCGATGCGCGACAAGGATATCGCGGGCGTGCTGGCGCATCTGAAGGGCGAGATCGATCACTGGTGCGTGACGGATCTGCCGACGCCGCGCGGCGCACCCGCTGCGGATCTGGAAGCCGCCCTGCGCGAAGCGGGCGTAACGGATGGTCCGGATAGCAGCATAAATCGCTTCGATTCGCCCGCTGAAGCCTTCGAAGACGCGTTAAAACGCGCGTCCGACAATGATAGAATCGTGGTCTTCGGAAGTTTCTATACGGTAGCGGGTGTCATGGCCTACCGTAAAACGCAGCAACACTGAACGCGCGCAGCCTCGAACCAGGCCATTCATGGGACTTTTCTCGTTCGGCAAGAAAGACGACGCGCCTACCCGGCGCGGTGCAAACTCCAGTGCCAGCAGGGCCACCCGCGGCGAGCGGGTGGAGCGGCGAACCCGCCGCACGGAGCGGGCCGGCGACGCCGATGCGATGCTGCTCGACCCCTCGCTGCCCGAAAAGCAGCGGGCGCGGCGCAGGCTGGTCGGCGCGATTGCGCTGGTGGTAGCCGCAGTGGTCGTGCTGCCGATGGTGCTCGATTCGCACCCGAAGCCCGTCACCGACGACATCTCAATCGACATTCCGAGTCGCCCTGCCCCGAAGGTGAGCGCAACCAGCGAAGATTCTCAGGCAGGCGTCGCGCCTGACAACCCGACCGCTGCGACGGCAATGGTGGCATCGGGCCTTGCGCCAGCGGCACCGAAAACGGACACGGCTGTGAAGGTGCCGGCTGTATCAGCAACAACGCAAACCGCGAACGTTGCGCCAGCGTCCGCCGCGAAGTTGACGAAACCCCAGACGCCGTCCCAGACACCCGCGGCCCAGCCGACGGTTCAGACTCAGGCGAAACAGCCTGCGAAATCAACGCAAGCCGCTGACACTGCAACCCAGGGCGCGGCAGCCGCCGAAGCCGATTCCGGAACGCCGGCCGCGCCGGCAGGCAGCCGCTATGCCGTGCAACTCGGCTCGTTTTCGGATGACGTCAGCGCACGCAACTGGGCGACGAAGTTGAAAGCGGCCGGAGTGCCCGCATATACCGAACGTCGGAAGCAAGCCGACGGTTCGATGCACACGCTGTTGCGCGCTGGACCGTTCGCAGACCGTGCGGCGGCTTCGGCGGCGATTGCGAAGGTTCGTGAAGCGGGCCTGACGTCAGGCCCGAACAACGGTGCTGCACAGTAAATCGCCAATGTTCACCGCCTTCGACTACGCTGTAATGGCGGTGATCGGCCTGTCGGCGCTGCGCGGAACGTGGCGCGGATTTTTGTCCGAAATATTCGGACTGATTGGCTGGATAGCTGCTTTTGTGATTGCGTGCCGGTTCGTCGGTTACGTCGTGCCCTATATCCCGGCGACGTGGCCCGGTGAGGCGTTGACCCAGTGGCTGGTCGCGTTCGCATTGATCGTCATCGGCGTGGTGCTGGTGGCCGGGGTGGCGAACGCGCTGCTGAGCCGACTGGTGCAGGCGACGGGTCTGAGCGGCGTCGACCGCTCGCTGGGTTTGATGTTCGGCCTCGTGCGCGGGGTCGTACTGGTGTTGGTTCTGGTCGCGCTCGCGGGACTGACCGAACTGCCCCAGCAGGAATTCTGGCGACACGCCTTGCTCCGGCCCTACGCCGAGAAGGGTGTACAGGAACTGAAACCGCTGCTTCCCGAGACACTCGCTGCTTACGTCCGTGTGTGACGATCAGGCGGGAGCCGAAGGAAGTGCGCAGCACTCCGGCGCAATCCGGCTGCTTCCCCAGCACCGGCCGCCGCCGTTACGAATTTTGTACCTTTGAAGGACATGCCATGTGCGGCATCGTAGGCGTAGTTTCTCAATCCCCGGTCAACCAGCTGATCTATGACAGCCTGCTGCTTCTGCAGCATCGCGGTCAGGACGCCGCCGGCATCGCGACAGCGAACGGCAGCAACTTCCACATGCACAAGGCCAACGGCATGGTGCGCGACGTGTTCCGCACGCGCAACATGCGTAGCCTGCCAGGCACTTCCGGCATCGGCCAGGTGCGCTACCCGACCGCCGGTTCCGCGTCGAGCGAAGAAGAGGCCCAGCCGTTCTACGTGAACGCGCCGTTCGGCATCATCCTCGCTCACAACGGCAACCTGACCAACTGGCAGCAACTGAAAGATGAGATGTTCCGCATCGATCGGCGCCACATCAACACCAATTCCGACACCGAAGTGATGCTCAACGTGCTCGCGCACGAACTGCAACTGTCCAGTTCGGGCCTGCAGCTCGATCCGGCCGCGCTCTTCAAGGCGGTGTCGGGCGTGCATCGTCGGGTGCGCGGCTCGTACGCGATCGTCTCGCTGATCGCCGGCTTCGGGCTGGTCGGGTTCCGCGACCCGTTCGGTATCCGTCCGCTGTGCCTCGGCAAGCTGGAAACCCCTGCAGGCGTCGAGTGGATGCTGGCCTCGGAATCGGTGGCGATCGAAGGTATCGGCTTCGAATTCGTGCGCGACGTAGAGCCGGGCGAAGCAATTTTCATCGACCTCGAAGGCAATGTGCACACGCAGCAATGTGCGACGAACCCGAGTCTGAACCCGTGCATTTTCGAACTCGTGTACCTCGCGCGTCCGGATTCGGTGCTGGATGGGGTACCGGTCTACAACGCGCGTCTGCGCATGGGCGACTATCTTGCCGAGAAGATCAAGCGCGAACTGCCTGACGTCGAGATCGACGTCGTGATGCCGATTCCCGATTCGTCGCGCCCTGCGGCGATGCAGGTCGCGGAAAAGCTCGGCGTCGAGTATCGCGAAGGCTTCTTCAAGAACCGTTATGTCGGTCGTACGTTCATCATGCCCGGCCAGGCCGTACGCAAGAAGTCGGTGCGTCAGAAGCTCAACGCGATGGGCATCGAGTTCAAGGGCAAAAACGTTCTGATCGTCGACGATTCGATTGTGCGTGGCACGACCTCGCACGAGATCGTGCAAATGGCGCGCGATGCAGGCGCGAAAAAGGTCATCTTCGCGTCGGCGGCGCCGCCGGTGAAGTTCCCGAACGTCTACGGCATCGACATGCCGACGCGCGGCGAACTCGTCGCACATGGCCGCTCGGACGAGGAAGTCGCGCGCATGATCGGCGCGGATCACCTTGTGTACCAGGACGTCGAGGCGCTGAAGCAGGCCGTGCGCGATATCAATCCGGCGCTGAAGGACTTCGAGGCGTCGTGCTTCGACGGCAACTACATCACCGGCGATATCACGACCGAATACCTCGATCGCATCGAAATGGCGCGTCTTGCTCCGGCTGCCCAGTCGGATCGCGATGCGGCCAGCGAAGCGATCGACGGTGGCACGGCGCGTTCGCAGCTGCACCTGCAACTGTCGGTGGAGTAAGGCGTGATGCGTGGCGCGATCGCTGCATTCACGCGCTGCGCCGCGCGTGTTAGCATGATGGCTTGCGTCGATTTGATCTCAGCTTGCGGACGCGGGGCAACCCAAAACAGCTAAAGCGAACGGTGGAGAATCAGCAACACGCCGCCGCCGCTCCAGCTTTCCCCGCACATGAAGCCCGCTTATGCCGACGCAAAGCGGGCTTTTTTGTCGCTGTCGTTTGTCGTTGCCTGGTTTGTTGCAAAGCCGCACGACGATCAACCCAGCCTGAAAAACGGAAACAGAAAGAACATGGACGACTCTCTCAACTTCGACACCCTCGCCGTACGTTCGGGCACGCTGCGCAGCGAGTTCAATGAGCACTCGGAAGCGATTTTCCTGACGTCGAGCTTCTGCTTCGCGAGCGCCGCCGAAGCCGCCGACCGCTTCAAGAACTCCGAGGACTATTACACGTACTCGCGCTTTACGAACCCGACCGTCACGATGTTCCAGGACCGTCTGGCCGCGCTCGAAGGCGGCGAGGCCTGCATGGCGACGGCTTCGGGCATGGCCGCGATCATGTCGGTGGTCATGTCGGCGTTGCAGGCGGGCGATCATCTCGTGAGCTCGCAGAGCCTGTTCGGTTCGACGCTCGGCATGTTCTCGCAGATCTTCAGCAAGTTCGGCATCACGACGACCTTCGTCGATCCGACCAACCTCGATGCATGGAAAGAAGCGGTGCGTCCTGAGACGAAGATGTTTTTCCTCGAAACACCGTCGAACCCGCTGACCGAAATCGCCGACATCGAAGCGATCGGCAAAATTGCGAAGGCCGCGAATGCGTTGTTCGTCGTTGACAACTGCTTCTGTAGCCCTGCGCTGCAACAGCCGCTGAAACTGGGCGCGGACGTCGTGATGCATTCGGCGACCAAGTTCCTCGACGGTCAGGGCCGCGTGCTGGGCGGCGCGCTGGTGGGTTCGAAGCAGTTCATCATGGAAAAGGTGTTTCCGTTCGTGCGCAGCGCAGGCCCGACTTTGTCTGCGTTCAACGCGTGGGTGTTGCTGAAGGGTATGGAAACGCTGTCGTTGCGCGTCGAAAAGCAGTCGGAGAACGCGCTCGAAATCGCTCGCTGGCTCGAAGCGCATCCGGCCGTGAATCGCGTGTTTTACCCCGGGCTCGAATCACATCCACAATATGCGATCGCCAAACGCCAGCAGAAAGCAGGCGGCGCGATCGTGTCTTTCGAACTGAAAGGCGACACGCCGGAAGCGATGCGCGCAAACGCATGGCGCGTGATCGACAGCACGAAGATCTGCTCGATTACCGGCAACCTCGGCGATACGCGCACGACCATCACGCACCCGGCTACCACGACACATGGCCGTGTCACGCCGGAAGCGCGCGCGGCAGCAGGCATCACGGAAGGGCTGATCCGTCTCGCCGTGGGTCTGGAAAATGCAGAAGATATCCGCGGCGATCTCGCACGCGGTCTGGCTGGCTGATTCGGTATTGACATGGCGACGTCAGCGCCGATCGGGTTGATCCGGATCGCGCGCTGACGTCGTTGTGGACCGAAAGCGCCACAACGGCGCTTCAATGCCGCAGCGCGCGCCACTGGCCGGGCGCCAATCCGAAACGCCGCGTGAAAGCGTGCGTGAACGCGCTCTGGTCGCCGAAGCCGATTTCGAACGCGATATCCGTAAGTGTATGGCGCGGATCGGCGAGCAGTGTCACCGACGTATCGAGCCTCAAGCGCTGCAGATAGCGATGCGGTGTCTCGCCGAAGGCTTCGGTAAACAGCTGATGAAAACGCCGCATGCCAAAGCCGCAATGTGCTGCGAGATCGGCAATGCGGAGCGGCTCGGACAGATGCGCGCGCAACCAGCGGTCGATGCGGGCGAAGTCGAGCCCTTCGGCAGGCACATCCCCTGCCTTGGTGCCCGTCGCACCTGGATCCGAAAGAATCGCAGCGCACAGTCGCGCAGCGGCATCCCAGTAGAAACGTCGCATGTGGGCTTCGTCGCCCGCATGCGTGCCGCCCGTCGCGCTGGCCGCAATGCTGCGCACGAGTTGCTTGAGCGAGCTATCGATCTCGACGGCTCGCGAGCGGTCAAAGAGCCGTTCCGGCACCGCCAGCGACGCGGCGGGCAGATCGAGCACCAGTTGCCGGTTCTCACCGATACCGGCGTAATCATGACGGGCGCCCGCAGGAATCAGCCACGCAGAATGGCTGTCGATCTCCTGGCCGATGCCGTCCACGGCCATGACCATCGAGCCATCGAGGCCGAGCACGACCTGATGGAAATCGTGCACATCCGACGCTTCGATTGCGCCATAGCGGCGCAACGAAACGGTCGGCGCAGTGACGGCTGCGTGGTGATCCATTGTCGAACCGAACTTAGACGTCCAGCAGTTCCACTTCGAACACGAGCGTCGCATTCGGCGGAATCACGCCGCCCGCGCCGCGCACGCCGTAGCCGAGTTGCGGCGGAATCGTCAGACGGCGCACGCCGCCGACCTTCATGCCCTGCACGCCTTCATCCCAGCCCTTGATGACCATCCCGCCGCCCAGCACGAAGGCGAACGGGTCATTGCGGTCCTTGCTCGAATCGAACTTCTGGCCATCGGTCAGCCAGCCGGTGTAATGCACGCTGACGGTTTTACCGGCCTGTGCTTCGGCGCCCGTGCCTTCGGTCAGATCTTCGTACTTGAGACCCGATTCGGTCGTCACAATCGACATGAGGAACTCCTTCAGACAAATCGTTCAAAACCGACATTGTAGGCGCGTTGGCAGCATGCCGGCGGATAGCCCGACCGGCCCCAGGAAATCCGGACCATGGCGTCGTTCAGGCGGTTGCGTCGCTGGCCGTGCCTATAATGTGTGTTCGCTCCAGACCCCGCCTCGCGCACCAGGATATTCATCGTGACGACGTTTCCCAGCGGTTTTGACCAACCGGCAACCGGCCCTGAAGGCTTTTCCTCGCGATCTGAACGCACCGTGCATCTGTGCGCCGAGACGGCGCTTTTCATGCGCGATCACGTGCTGTCGCTCGTATCGCACGATCTGCGTGGTCCGCTGAATGCGATTCATAGCTGGGCGTACGTACTCGAACGCAAGGTCGATACCGCGGATGCGACCGCTCAGCGCGCGCTCGGCGGCATCCGCAGCGGGGTCGAACAGCAGGTGAAGTTGCTGGAGAGCATCGTCGATACCACGCGGGCCGAGACGAAATCGATCGCGCTCATCCGCGCGCCGTTTGCGCTGCAGCCGATGATCGATGCAACCGCCGGCGAAGTGCGCGGCGCGCTGGCAGGCGCGCGCGCGGTCACGCTTGTGGTCGCTTCACCCCTTGCAGATGAAACGCTCGATGGCGACAAGGAGCGACTCGCGCAGGCGCTGTGGCTGATGCTGACGTATGCCGTGGAATCGAGCGCACGCGAGGCCACCGTGACGCTCGCCTGCACCGCCGATGCCTCGACATGGCACGCATCCGCCAGCTTCGTCTCGACCGCCGACGCGCTCGGCGATCCTGCAGTTGCGCATCTGCTCGAAGCATTCGCGCGTCGCCAGGCACAGGAACCGCGCGAAGCAGGGCGGATCGCCTGGGTGCTGGCGCTGTGCAAGCGCATCGCGGAAGCACACGGCGGCCAGTTCGAGCAGAAGGAAGACACACTCACGCTGCGCATTCCGCGCGTCTCTTGATGGCCGCGCAGGCCCACCCGCTGTCATGCATCTGCTTTCATTTTGCTTGCGCGCTCTATACTGACGACTTTTGTTTTTGGAGCCTTCTGCCTTGATTCAGGTCGTCGCCCTTATCGGTGCGCTGCTGCTCGTTGCACTCAACGGTTTCTTCGTCGCCGCCGAATTCGGACTGGTGAAGCTGCGGCAGACACGCGTGCAGACCCTCGCCGCCAAATACGGAATGCGCGGACGTCTGCTCGCCAAAGTGCATGGACGACTCGACGCCTATCTGTCCGCCTGTCAGCTTGGCATTACGCTCGCATCGCTGGGTCTTGGCTGGATCGGCGAGCCGGCGTTCGCGACACTGCTCACTCCCGTGTTCAGTGTGCTCGGCATCGAATCGCCGCCGCTGATCCATGGGATCTCGCTGTTCTTCGCGTTCTCCTGCATTTCGTTCCTGCATATCGTGGTGGGCGAACTGGCGCCGAAGTCGCTCGCCATCCGTCAGGCCGAGAAGATCGCGCTGTGGGTTGCGATGCCGCTGTATGGCTTTTACTGGGCGATGTATCCGGCGATCTGGGTTCTCAACAGGAGCGCTAACGCGGTGCTGCGCATTGCCGGTCTGACGGCGGATCATGGCGGCGACAGCCACTACTCGAACGAAGAACTCAAGCTCATTCTGCGGGGGCGCCGGGATGGCGCTGCGGGCAGCATCGCCGCGGCGAGCGCGGCGTACAGCCAGGAGGAGTGGAACACGTTCGCGCATTCGCTCGACTTCTCCCGCCTCACAGTGTCGGACCTGATGCGTCCCGCGTACGAGATGGTGGGCCTGCGACGCGATCTGCCGCTGCGCGACAACATGCAGATCGTCGCGCGCCACCGCTTCAGCCGCTATCCGCTCTTCGAGGACGCGTCGGGCGAGCGCATCGTCGGCATGATTCACCTGAAGGATGTGCTGCTCGCGCGTCACGCGGGCAGCACGCTTGACGATCTGTCGAAGTACGTACGGCCGGTGCAGTACGTCACGCCGAACCTGCCGGCGCTGGAGCTGTTCCGGCGCTTTCGCAAGGGTGCACCGCATCTGGCGCTGGTCGGCCACAAGGGCGAAAAGCCGATCGGTTTTCTGACGCTCGACAACCTGCTCGGGGCGCTGGTCGGGCAGATTCACGACGAGTTCCGTCAGGGCGATGCCGACTGGACCCGCATGGACGACGGCACGCTGATGGGCAAGGGCAGCCTGCCGGTGGTATCGCTGGAACGGGCGCTCGGGATCGATATCGACGAAGGGCGCGCGGAGTCGGTCGGCGGACTGGTGATTCAGTTGCTCAACGATCTGCCCGTTGAGGGGCAGCGTGTGTCGTTCGACCGCTTCGACGTGGTCGTCAAGAAGATGAAGGGCCCGCGCATCGTGCTCGTCCGGGTGTATCCGAAGCAATTTGAAGACGAAGGCGGTTAACCGTCATCGACTCAGGGCGACTCCGCTGCATTGCACGAGGGCGGCCGTCCGCAGCAGATCGCGCGTTTTCCCGGTACATTTGAATAATCTCGAATGCCTCGTAGCAAGGACCCCTATTTCGCCTGTCGGATACTCGACGCGGAAATCGTCGCCGTAATAGCGGTGAAATTCGTACAGCGATTCGATCAGCAGATAGTTGACCGGCATCCAGACAGGGCCGCGCCAGTTCGAATTGCCGCCGAACACACGCGAATCCGATTCCGCCGGCAGGTACTTCACGCAGAAGCTTTTGCTGTCGTGCTGGAACACGAACGGTTGATCGCGATGCACACGCGAGAGCGCCCGCACGCCATGGTCGGAAAGAAATTCGGATTCGTCGAGGACGCGCCGCAGCAGCGCTTTCATGCGATGCCCGCGCAGCAGCGACAGTAGCAGGCTGTTGCCCTTGCCGGGTTCGTTCCAGCGCGACACCAGCCTCGCGAGATCGGGGCGATGCTGGAGAAACCAGACCAGCCGGTCGCGCAATCCCGGCAGATCGCCATGCAGGCGCTGCTCGAGCACATGCACGGCAAAGAGCGGAATCAGGCCGACGATCGACCGTACGCGCAGCGGCACATTGGTGCCGTCGGGCAGCCGCAGCTTGTCGTAGAAGAATTCGTCCTGACTGTCCCACAGACCCGTATCGCAGCCGTCTTCGCAACTGACCGCCTCGGAGATGTACAGGAAGTGTTCGAAGAACTTAACGCCGATGTCGACGAAGACGTGGTTCGCGTACGCGAGTTCGAGCGCCATGCGCATCAGGTCGAGCGCATAGGCCGCCATCCATGCGGTGCCGTCGGCCTGATCGACACGGCCGCCGGTTGGCAGCGGCGACGAGCGATCGAAAATGCCGACATTGTCCAGCCCGAGGAAACCACCCTGGAAGATGTTGTGGCCAGCGACGTCCTTGCGGTTCACCCACCAGGAGAAATTCAGCAGCAGCTTGTGAAACACCAGTTCCAGAAATTCGCGATCCGCTTTGCCGGTGATGGCGCGGTCGATTTCGTACACGCGCCAGGCCGCCCACGCATGAACCGGCGGATTGGCATCGCTGAAAGCCCACTCGTAGGCCGGCAGTTGTCCATTGGGGTGCTGATAGCGGTCTTTGACGAGCAGCAGCAACTGACGTTTCGCAAACGCCGGATCGATCAGCGCGAACGCCGCCGCGTGGAAGGCCAGGTCCCACGATGCGTACCACGGGTATTCCCACTTGTCGGGCATCGACACGATGTCCGCGTTGCACAGATGCCGCCAGTCGGCGTTGCGGCCGTGGCGGCGGCCGGCTGGCGGCTTCGGCTGCGCCTGGTCGCCGTCCATCCAGCGCTGGACGTCGAACTGGTAGTACTGCTTCGACCACAGCATGCCGGCGAGCGCCTGACGCTGGACGAGACGCGCATCCGGATCGTCCATCTCATGTTGCAGGGCCGCATAGAACTCGTCGGCTTCCGCGATGCGGCGCGCGAACAATTCGTCGACGTCGAGCGGCACCTCATCTGGCGTCGACTCAGGGCGCCAGCGCATCATGACCACCGCACGCCCATGCGGCGCGAGGTCGAGATGCACATGCGCGGCGGCTTTCGTGCCAGCGTCGTGCCGCACCGCGCCGGCGTCGCGATGGACGAGCCAATCGTTGAAACCGTCCTTGAACGGCCCCGCGCCGTCCATGCCGAAGAGGCGTTTGACGTTGGTCTCGTTCTCGCAGAAGACCCAGTCCACCTCGGGCGCGTTCGTCGTGTCCTTCGAGGCCGCGGTCCATGCTGTCACGATGATCGGCTCGTGGCCGTGCTGTTGTCCGATCAGATGCGGTTCACCGTGCGAGGCCGGGCTTCTTGCAAGCGATGGCTTGTCGGTCCGCCCTTTCCACGACCACTTGTTGCGCGCCCAGATCTGCGGCAGCACGTCCAGCGGAGCAGGCTGATCGGCGCGATTCTCGATGGTCACGCGCATCAAGATGTCATCGGCGGTGTGCTTCGCGTATTCGACCTGTACGTCGAAATAGCGCCCGTCGTCGAATGCGCCGGTATCGAGCACTTCATACTCGGACATGTCCGCGCCTCGCCGCGCGTTTTCACGGATCAGGTCCTCATACGGAAAAGCGCGGTGCGGGTACTTGTAGAGCATCCGCATGTACGAATGCGTAGGCGTGCCGTCGAGGTAAAAGTACAGCTCCTTCACGTCCTCGCCATGATTGCCCTGCGCGTTCGTGAGACCGAACAGGCGCTCCTTGAGGATCGCATCATGGCCGTTCCACAGCGCGAGAGAGACGCACCAGCTCAGCGTGTCGTCGCCGAAACCGGCGATGCCGTCCTCGCCCCAGCGATACGCCCGGCTGCGCGCATGATCGTGCGGAAAATAGTCCCAGGCCGTGCCGTTCGCGCTGTAATCCTCGCGCACGGTGCCCCACTGGCGTTCGCTGAGATAGGGCCCCCAGCGCTGCCAGCGGGCGCATTCGGGAGAGTGCAGGCGAGAGCCTTCGATGGTGTCGAGCAGATTGACGGCGCGCAGCGGTGACATACGGGTGTCCTTTTGCTTTGGCCTGGGCGGTCAGACCCATATCGTAGCGCGGTTTGCGCTACCCCTGGCTGTTGCCGGCAAGCAGTTTTTCCAACCGCATCAACTCGCCGAGCGACCACGCCTGGAAGGGCGTGCCGCCTGGCGTGTGCGGTGCGTCGCCGTCGGCGACTTCGGACAGGTGGTCGAGGCCCGCGTGATCGAGATGCGCGTGCAGTGGCGCAAGAAAACCTGCGTGGGCTTCGGCACGGCTAACGCTGTTCATGCCGTGCACGCGCAGCCATGCCTCGACGAACGGCCCAAGCAGCCACGGCCACACGGTGCCCTGATGATAGGCCCCGTCGCGTTCGAGCGGGCCGCCGCTATAGCGCCCGCGATAGGCCGGATCGGAGGGTGCGAGCGTGCGCAAACCGGGCGGCGTGAGCAGATGCGCCTGAATCTGATCGACGACGGCGCGCGCCGGCGCACCTTCGAGTAGCGCGAAAGGCAATCCGCCGACCGCAAATATCTGGTTCGGCCGAAGGGAACGATCGACTGTTCCCGCCACATGATCGACATCGACGACGTCGAACAGCGCGCCCGTGGACGGATCGATGAAGCGCGTTCTGAACGACCGCGTAGCCTGGTGTTCGATGTCTCGCCACTGTGTGTCCCATTGCGCGGCAATGCGCAACGCGTTGATCCACAGCGCCTGAACCTCGACCGGCTTGCCGATGCGTGGTGTCACAACCCAGTCACCGGTCTTTGCATCCATCCATGTAAGCTGCACGCCAGGCACGCCGGCGCGCAGCAGGCCGTCAGCGTCCGCGACGATGCCAAAGCGTGTACCGCGCGCATAGCCCCTGAGAATGGCGTCGACGGTTTGTTGCAGGCGCGTCCGCGTTGCGCTCGAGGCATGTCCCGTCGCGAGATAATCGTGCACAGCGACGGCGAACCACAGCGACGCATCGACGGAGTTGTATTCCGGCGCGCTGCCGTAATCGGGAAAGCGGTTAGGCAGCATGCCTTCGGACAGCGTGCCCGTCCATTCGAGCAGAATCGATTCCGCGTCTGCGAGACGTTCCGATGCGATCAACAACCCGCGCATCGCGATGAACGTGTCGCGTCCCCAGTCGGTGAACCACGGATACCCGGCGACGATCGTGCGGCCCGCGTTGCGCGATACGACGTATGCGTCCGCTGAACGTTGCAGTCGCGAGCCGAACGCTGCGCGGCGTCTTTGCTCGCTGTCGATGAGTTCGCCTGCGCGCTCGCCTGCGCGTTTTGCGCTTGTTGTCCCGGCGCTCAGGATCATCAGCGCCTCGCCGTTTGCAAGATCGAACGAGAACACACCGGGCGTAGCGAGGTCTTCGGTGAAATCGAGTCCGCGCTCGCGTTCGTGAACGTAGCAGAAGTTGCGGTACCAGTCGGGCGCGTGCGTGTAAGTGCCGTTGGTCGATACGTGGATCGAAGGCAGATCGCCGTATGGTTGCCAGCTAAACCGCGTCGAATCCGCTTGCACGTCGGGATCGGCGCTGACGTTGAAGTTGAACGCGGGATTCTCGTGGTGCAACGCGTGATAGTCGCGGCCGGATAACAAGGGCCGCACCTTCAGCGCGAAATCGCCAGATATTCCGTCGTTCTGCTGCAGGCGCCAGCGCAGCACCGTCTCGCCGCTCGCTTTCGAAACGAACACTTCGGCCGTGAGCACCGTGCGAGCGTCGATCAAGAAGCGCCATGTCGGCCACGGTGTCGTATCGAAGTCCAGCAGGCTGCCGGACACATCGGGAAAGATCACATCGGGTGCGTAGCGCTGCATGGTCAGCGGATAGCGCTTGCCATCGCGCTCCAGCCAGGCTTCGACGCCGTTGACAAGCACGACGCGTCCAGCCGGCGGCCGGGTGGCTGCGAGCAGCAGTGCGTGATACCGGCGCGTGCGTGCCGTGCCGACAGTGCCCGACGCGAAGCCGCCGAGGCCGTCCGCTTCGAGCCACTCGTCTTCGAGGCGGCTTGCGTCGAAGGGTATCTCAACGCGCGTCATGAATACACTCAGCGAACGAATTGTACGAAGTCGTCGACGTCTTCGCGTTGGCTGACGGGCGCATTTTCCGGTTGCGACAGATCGGCGTAGCCGAGGCTCATCCCGCACACGACCATCTCATCCTCCGGCAATCGCAGGTGTTCACCGATGATGCGGTGATTGCGGTTGAAGATCTGCTGCAGCGTCGCCTCGTCAACCGGATCGGGAAGGCGCGCGCGTATTGAGCGGCGTGACATCAGCGCCTGTGTCACCGTTGCGTCATTGCTCATCGAAGTTGTCATCCAGGGTGGACGTCATCGGTCGCGCAGAGTTCGATTCTATCGAGTTCGCCATCAGCGCGTTTGTTTCATGATGCTTCCTTTTAACTTGCTGGAAGCGAACGAAAGACGAATATTCGCCTTCTCGCAAACGTTTCACAATTTTTTCTTCGTAAGGATGGAGACTGCGTCCCAGTAACGGGCGGCGCAATCTCCAGTGGACCGCCATCGTCGAGTTGATTGAAGAACGGGACACGCCAATGACCGGATACGCCATCTCCTCCACGCTGACGGCCTTACTCGTTGCAACTGCAACGGTTGCGCTAACTGCCTGCGGTCCAGACGACACGGCTGCGGGCAACAACGCCGCGCAAACCAGTTCGATACCGGTGTCGCAGGCTGTGAGCCCTTCGGGTGCCCCTGCGCTTACGAATTCGCTTGCCGCAAGCACGGCAGCACCCTCCGCCGCTCCGGCCGATCCGGCGACAGCCGCCGACGCCGCGTCCGGAGGCGCCGTCACCGGTGTGCAGGCGAGCCTTGCCGCCGACAGCCGGCAGATCGCCCCCGTGATGCACTACGCGCCGGGCGAAAACAGCAACTGACCCGGCCAGCCGATGCGCGTGCCTCGATCGCGCTATCCTTTTCTCCAGAAGAAGGTGATAAGAAATGACCTCGAATAGCCGTCGCCGTTTCCTGCAAACCATAGCGTCGTCTGCCGGCGCAGCCGCCGCGCTGACTGCATTTCCCGAATCGATCAGAAACGCGCTTGCCGTGCCCGCGGCGTCGCGCACCGGAACGATCCGCGATGTCGAGCACATCGTCGTGTTCATGCAGGAGAACCGCTCGTTCGACCACTACATGGGCCATCTGCGCGGCGTGCGCGGCTATAACGACCGCTTCCCGATTCCGCTGCCAGGCGGCAAGCCGGTGTGGTATCAGCCGTCGAAGGAAGATGCGACGAAGCCGGTGCTGCCGTTCCACCTGAACACACAGACCACGAGCGCGCAGTGTGTCGGCGATCTGGATCACACCTGGTACAAGACTCACGCCGCGATCGACGCGGGCCGCTACGACCAGTGGCCTGCGAACAAGACCGACATGACGATGGGCTATCACCTGCGTAGCGACATCCCCTTCCACTACGCGCTCGCCGATGCCTTCACCGTGTGCGACGCTTACTTCTGCTCGCTGCCGGGGCCAACGCACCCGAACCGCTCGTATCTGATGACCGGTATGGTCGACCCCACCGGCAAGCTGGGCGGCCCGCTGCTCGACAATAACGATTACGTCGACGGCGACGGGCCGCCGACCTGGCAGTTGCTATCGTGGACGACGTACCCGGAGCGACTGCAGGCGGCGGGCATTTCGTGGCAGATCTACCAGCAGGGCCTGACGGGTGCAGATCCACTGAATGGCAACTACGGCACCAACATCCTGCAGAACTTCACGAACTTCATCAACGCCCAGCCAGGCTCACCCCTGTATGAACGCGCGCAGACAGTGCGTACGATCGACGACCTGAAGGCCGATGTGCTCGCCGGCAAGCTGCCGCAAGTCTCGTGGCTGTGCCCGCCGGCTGCCTATTCCGAGCATCCGAAGTACACGCCGGCGTACGGGGCGGAATATACGTCGCAGATTCTCGATGCGCTTACCGCGAACCCCGAGGTCTGGAGCAAGACGGTGTTGTTCATCATGTACGACGAGAACGACGGCTTCTTCGACCACATCGTGCCGCCACAGCCGGCGACTTCGCGTGCACAGGGCCTGTCGACGGTTACCACCGAAGGTGAGATCCACAACGTCGTGAATCCTGGCCGCGGCGGCAGCTACACCGTCGACAACCTGCCATACGGTCTCGGGCCGCGCGTGCCGATGACGATAGTGTCGCCGTGGAGCAAGGGCGGTTTCGTTTGCTCGCAGGTGTTCGACCACACGTCGGTGATCCGCTTCATCGAAACGCGCTTCGGCGTGCACGAGCCGAACATTACGGCGTGGCGTCGTGCGGTGTGCGGCGATCTGATTTCGGCGTTCGACTTCCGCACGCCCGACGCGCAAATGCCGTCGCTGCCGGATACCAGCAACTACAAGAGCATCGCCGACAACCAGTGCGCGACGCAGCCTGCGCCGGCCGTTCCCGCGACGCCGGGCCCGATCGATCCGCAGGAATCAGGGATCCGCTTCGCGCGTCCGTTGCCGTACGAGCTGCATGCGAACGGACGCATCGACGGGAAGCAGAACAGCTTGGTGATCGAATTCGGCAACACCGGCGATCAGGGTGCGCACTTCTATGTGTACGCGACGAATCGCAGCGATGGGCCGTGGCGCTATACCGTCGAGGCAGGCAAGTCGTTGAAGGAGACGTTCGATCTGACGTCTACCAGCGGTATCTATGCGTTCACCGTGTACGGGCCGAATGGTTTCGTCCGGCAGTTTGCTGGCAACGCCCCGAGCCAGGCGCCGACCCAGGCGCCTGGCAGGAGCGGACACGACAAGCCGGCGCTGCCCGAGGTCAGGGTGCACTACGATGTCGCCAACGGGAACGTGTTCCTTCGGTTCACGAATCGCGGCGAGGGTCCCGCGCGACTTTCCGTTGCCGACAATGCTTATGGTGCGCATCCGCGCCCGGTGGTCGTGCCGCCGGGAGGCCAGGCCGACGAGCCGTGGATTCTCGCGGCGAGTCATCACTGGTACGACCTCACGGTCACCAGCAACGACGACGGCGCCTTCGTTCGCCGGCTCGCGGGTCACGTCGAAACAGGGCGGCCGAGCATCAGCGATCCGGCAGCGGTCGCACCGGTGACTGCAGCGGTCTGAGCGTGGAAGCCTGAAGTGAGGTCGAGGGCACGCCTCAGAGCAGTCGCGCTCTGAGGCGGCGGCTTCAATCGAGGAATACGTAGTCGGCGAGATAGGGGCTCCGGCCTTCCTGTCCTTCCTGCGTGCAAGGCTGAAGAGGCGCGATGCCACCGCGCGTATTCAGGCGTTGCACGTAGCGCACCGAGCCGAGCAGGCCCGGACCGCCAGCGTTCGTCGCCTGCAGCAGCAGGAGCGCAATGCTGCCGGGCTCGCCCGTATTCGGAGCCTGTTGCAGCACCTTGCCGGTGATCTTGCTGCCATCGGAGGCTTCCCAGCTCGGACCTGCATAGTGTTTGACGACGAGCTTGCCGGATCCGTCATACAAGTCGGCCTGCGGGGACTTGAATGTCCACGCCAGCTGATTGTTCTGGTCGCGTTTGCAAACGTATATCTGCACGCCCGATGCAGTGAGCGATGCAACGGTGCGCTGCGCATCGGCGGGCTTGAGCGCGGACGGAACCGCCGGGTGGTCCATCGCGGCGCAGGACGCGAGCAGCCATGTGCTGACAACGGCAACGCGAAATGCTGCGCTACGTTTTCTGGAGTCTTGCGACATAAGTGCTCCTTGCTGAAGCATCACGTGCGATGCATAGCGTTGACAGGCGCGTCGCGTGCAGCGGCATACACGTCTTGGGAGGACGACTGACGCGGCTATCGTTTCAACTGAAAGATGCTGTCGATTTCGACGGGAATGCCCATCGGCAACGTGTGAACGCCGATTGCGCTGCGCGCGGGCAACCTGTCCGGGCCGAACAGCGATAGCAGGATATCGCTTGCGCCGTTGGCAACCTTCGGATGATCGATGAACGATTTCTTTGCTCGCACGTAGACGGTCAGGCGCAGGCAACGCTCGATCTTTTCAAGTCCACACGCCTGCTGTACACACGCGAGGATCATCAACATCGTGAGTCGCGCTGCTTGCTGTGCGTCGACAAGGGACAGGTCGTCGCCGACCCTGCCGGTCACGGGCTTGCCGTCCTTGAAGGGCCCGAGGCCGGATACGAACAGTTGATCGCCGGAAGCCACGACAGTCTGGTACGAGCCGAGCGGCCCGACAGGTGCCGGGAGTTCGAGTCCGAGTTCTGCAAGCGTATCCTGAAGGCTTTTGCTCATGGCGGGAATGTCTCCTTGCTGAAAGGCGTTATCAATTCACTTGTTCTGCGGGACCCTGCAAAAGTCTGGCCGCAGGGGGTCACTGGCTGGTGCCTTCGCTGCCTTCGCCGTTACGCGCGACGATCTTTCCGTTGGCGACCACCAGCCTGCGTGGCGGCCGCGCGGCGACCGCATGGGCAATCGTATCCGCGTCGAGCAAAACGAGGTCAGCCCGCGCGCCTGCATGCAGCCCATAGCGGGTGAACCCGCACCCCTGCGCCGCGGTGGCGCTGACGCAATCGAATGCGATGGCCAGATCGTCGTCGCGCCGCAGGTCGTAGCGCATGCCGACCAGCATCGCACGTTCGAGCATATCGGGCGTGCCATAGGGCGACCAGGTGTCGCGTATGCCGTCGTTTCCCGCGAAGATCGTCACGCCCTTTGCAATGCACGTCTTGAGCGACGGCACCGGGACTGACGGCGGCGCGGTGGTCAGCAGGGCCACGCGCAGGTCGGCGAGCCGCGCTAACAGTCCATCGCGTGCGCGCTCCGGCAACGCGCCGAGACAGAACGCGTGACTGACCACCACGCGGCCCTCCATGCCGAGCGCTTCGACGCGGTCCAGCAGTAGATTCAACGTAAACGCGCCGATTTCCCCCGGCTCGTGGAGATGAATATCGATGGGCTTCTGATACCGTTGCGCGATGTCGAACGTGGCGTTCAGCGATGCGACGGGATCGCCGTCGATCAGCGCGGGGTCGAGTGCGCCGAGTACGTCCGCCCCCGCGCCCAGTGCGCGCTCGAGCAGCGTATCGGTGCCTGGGCGGATCAGCATGCCCGACTGCGGGAACGCGACGATCTGCATCTCCATGACGTCGCTCAGCGTGTCGCGCGTGGCCAGCACGCCCTCCAGATGACGCAGGCCTGCCTGGGTGTCGATATCGACGTGCGTACGCAGGCGCGTGGTGCCTGCATGAAGAAACGCGCGTGCGAGTGCCAGGGACTGTGCGCCGGCATCGTGCGCCGTGCTCGCGCGCCAGTGGCGTTCGTTCTCGATCCGGTCGGTCAGCTTTGCACCGACTTCGTTGCGATACCAGCGCATACCCCAGTGGGTCTTGTCGAGGTGCGTGTGGCCTTCGACGAAACCCGGCAGTACCAGCGCCCCGCCACCTTGCTCGTGCACGATGCCGGGTTTGCGGGTGAGCGCCGGGCCGATCGCCTCGATGTGGCCATCGGCGATCGATATGTCGACGCGGGCGCCGTCGGGCAGGCGCACGTCGGTGATCAAAAGACTCTGCTTCATGCGGACTCCAGGCGTGTATCGCGACCCTCGCGCGCCGTGCGCGGGCCACGCCAGTCACGACACACTGGCAGCGAGCGGACGAAGGCAGAGTTGATGACACGCTTCGCGGCCAACGCGACGAAAAGGCGGGCGCGTCGACCGTCATGCGCCCGCTCGCACCATACGTTTACTGGCTCGCGGCCTGGCCGATTCCTGCTTTCTTCTGCGCGTTCTGCAGATTGGCCGGGTAGTTCGGATCGTTTTGCCCCGGGTTGTAGCCCGCTTCTTCCAGCTTTTTCAGCTCGGCATTCTTCTTCGCACGGGCCTGTTTGCGCGCGGCCTTGCGCTCCGCCTTGGTCGGTTTCGCCGCTGACGCAGGCGTGACAGCGTTAGTGTCGCCGCCAGCGGATGCTCCGCTGCTTTGCGCGATGGCAGGAGCGATCGCTCCGAAGGTCAACGCGCTGGATGCCAGCAGAATAGCCATTTTCTTTGCAGGTAAGAGCGTCATCTTTATTCTCCAGTTGACTGTCGATATTTAACGGCAACGTCATATGCGGCGTGTATTCCGCGATAGTCGTCGTTTCCCCTCATGAATCGCTGCCTTGTTGCATGACAACGAAGGCCGTGGACGGGAACCTCGAATGTATATGAGCGGATGAGTTTCTGCATAAATCATGCACACAACGCGGGAGAGTCTTTATAAAAGCGGCCTTTCCCGGGTCGCTTTGCGATGAGTCCAGATCCGCGTCAAGACGTTCGACGATCCGATAGTCCTGAAAGGGCCTGTGGGCGGCACTTTGCCGAAGGTGTACATCCAGTGCACGAACCCGGTCTATGCACCGCTGCAGGAAAGCCGCAATTTCGTGCGGGCCCAGGACGGCTGGATGTGGGACGAGATCAGGACGGGACACGACGCGATGATCAGCGCGCCCGGCGTGCTGGCAGATAGGTTGCTGAAGCTCACCTGACTGGGCGCCTTGCAAGTGGCCATGGCGCGCCATCGTGCCCCGCCATACGCCCAATACCGTGCCGAGGGCGTGCACATTGACCCCGTTGGCAGGTGTGGCGAACAACGAAGAGATTGCTCTGAAAGGCTTTGGAAAGAGCCGATTGTCGTCCAGAATATTCAGAGGGAATCGCGATGTATCTTCGCTGCGTTCATCGACATCGAGGGTCGCATGATCGACGATTCGCTTACGATCCGGAGCGAGGCAATGACCGCCCGCCAGCGCTGGACGATTTTCGTCGCGAGTACGGGGGAGCACTCATGGTGCGCATGGCAGGGAGGGCGGAATGTTTGAAGCGAACCATGAATCGCTGCTTCGGGAGCGAAAATGAGCAAGCAGGAGTTCGTGCGGATTGCGGATAGTGAACTCGATATCCAGCGTTACGAACTGCGGCGCGCGGGCCAGGAAATCCGCCTCGAGCGCCTGCCGATGGAGTTGCTGATCCTGATGGCCTCACGCACAGGACAGCTCGTCACGCGCACCGATATCGTTAAGGCGCTATGGGGCGGCAATACGTTTCGTGCAACGGACAACAGCATCAATACTGCGATTCGCAAGATCCGCGTGGCGCTGGATGAAGATCCCGCCAACCCGCAGCATCTGGTTACGGTGAAAGGAAAGGGCTATCGCCTGAACGGCGTGAATGCCTCGTCCGAGGAGCCTTTGCACCCTCCGGAGGAAGCCGTTCGGGTCCTGGTTCTGCCGTTCGAAAACCAGACCGGCGACTCGGGGCAGAACACATTTTGCGACGCGCTTGCCGACGAGACTTCGGCGAACCTCGGCATGCTCAATCCTGAGCGCATTCTCGTCATCGCGAGGACGACCGCCGCCCGCTACCGGCGGGTCAGCAAGAGCATTGCGGAAATCGCGCACGAACTGTCGGTCGACTACGTGCTGGAAGGCTCGTTGATGCGGGATGCCGGAAGGGTACGCATACTGGCGCAACTGATTCGCTGCGTGGACCAGGTGCAGATCTGGAGTCGCGCGCACGAGCCGATGGCAAGAGGCGCGCTGGAAATCCAGAAAGAAGTCGGTACGGCGCTCGCCCTGGAAGTATCCCCCGCGCTTGCGGAGCAGCAGCGGCACAGGCTCGCAAGACGCTTGCCGGTTGATCCCGTCGCGCACGACGCGTACCTGCGTGGCCGGTACTTCTGGACCCGTCGCGCGCATTTCGATGCCGGCTTCGCCGCACATCACGACCTGAGCGATGAGGATTTCATTCGCGCGCGCAGCTACTTCGAGAATGCGATAGAACGGGATCCGACTTACGGGCTTGGGTATGTCGGCGTGTCGAATGTCTTCGGGGCAACCGCGACGCATGGGTTCTGCGCGGCTTCGCAGGGCTACCCGAAAGCGCGCGAGGCGGCGTTTCGCGCGCTGGAACTCGACGCGAACCTTCCGGAAGCGCATCAGGCGCTGGCCGGTGTGTACTACTTTTATGACTGGGACTGGCGCCGTGCCGAAGCGGAGTTCCTCGAGGCGTTGCGGCTCAATCCGAGCCACGCGGAAACCAGCCGCCTGTACGCGCGACTTCTTCTGGTCCTCGGACGGGACGCGGAAGGCCGGGCACAGTTCGAGCGCGCCGAGCGGGTCGATCCGCTGGGGTGTGAAGGCTCACGCGTATTCGGTCTCGTGCAGGCGGGCCAGTTTGAGGAAGTGATCCGGGAGTACCTGAGCACCAGCCAGGGCTCGCGCTCGCCGCTGATCTGTCAGCTGCTGGCGACAGCATTCGAAGTGGAGGGGCGCTACGAGGAAGCGATCGAAGCCACTGTCGATGCGTTGACGCGGTGCAACGAATTTGCGAGAGCGGAGACCATTCGCACACTTTGGGATTCGGGCGGCTATCAACGGGTTCTTCAATGGTATCTGCAGGACTTGCAGGTGAGACGCGCAAAGCGCTATACGTCGCCGTTTCTTTTTGCGGAACTGTATGCGCGGCTCGCGCAGCCGGACGAGATGTTTCACTGGCTGGAGGCGGCACGCGCCGAGCGCTCGCCGCGCCTGTGTGAACTGCGCACGAATGCGTGGTTCCATCGCTACCGGTCGATGGGCAGGTTCCGCAGCATCGAAAAGAGTATTGGTTATTGATCTGGCCGAGGCGCCGGGCGTACGCAGCGCTCTGGCATCTTTCATGCGTTGCGTTTACACGCACCGCCCAAGGTTGGGTGTTATCGCGTCCGTTCGGCGTCGAGGCCGAACGGACGCAGACGGGACGCACCATCGATGGGCATTTCAGCGACCGTGGTAGGTGTTGTTCAGCCAGCGACTTTGATTTCCATATTGCTGTTGGTGCATGGAATCCTGGTACGTCGGTTGTGTCATTTTCATCGTGGATCCAGACTGACCGGCTGTTCCGGTAACGGAGCCGCCGACGTCCTGCGTGGTCGGTGGCGTGCTGGTTGGCAAGGGTTTGTCTTGCGCCCACGCCTGGCCAAAGGAGAGGGCGGCGGCGCAGATCGCTAAGAATCGAAGCGTTTTCATGTTGATTGACTCCAGCAAGGGAATGCGGGCACGGTCAACAGATGGCTGGCCGGAAAGGCGATTCGGAACGAAACCGGGCACGGCGTCGAACCTGACTCGCTTCTGTAATTGTGCGACCAGACGGCGGAGATTGCGATGGACGCATCATGAAGAAATCGTTAACCGGTGCTGCTGCGGCGGCGACGCCGACACGCCCCGTGGATCGCCGCGGGCCGCGGGGCGTGCCCGCCGGTGTAAAGACATTCTCTTACAGACGTGATACGGTGAGCCGGGTCTGGACCTTTTGCACAGTCATCATGACCAGGGCCGCCCTCAAGACGCGTGGCATGCTTGCTGCAATCACCGCAGGTCTCACCCCATTGCTGTGTCATGCACATGCGCTCGATGAGCAGCTCGACTGCAAATCGTCTGCGCATTCATTTGTCGCCGCGCTTCTGGATGATCGATATATCGACCCGAATCCGATGCGCGTCGAGGCGAACTCGGTCAATGTATTTCGGCCGGTGCGCGGCAGCGATCTGACGGCATTCGGTTATCGCGTCTACGCCGTTCTCGGATACCAACACGACGACGAGATGTTCAGACAGGGCAGCGGTCAGCCGGTAGGGGACTCGGCGTATGGCGTCGTCATCTTCGGACCTTCCGAAACGGTGGAGGCGCGCGCACGTCAGGCGGGCAGCGACGCCGCCATCCGTCCGGTCGTTCCGCTCGTGCTGACGGCCGTGTTCTGCAACGGGCACTGACGTGTGTCACTCAGGTGCATCCGGGCTATCGCGGCGCCTGGCAAGGCAGCTCGAGAGGCCGTGGCAGGACGGATTGCCTGTGCGTCGAGGCCGTGGCAGCCCGCAGCGTTGGGCGACAGACTGTCAGGGTCGGTCGGGCTCAGTTGACAGAAGCCTTATGCGGGCGGTACGCCTTCTTCGACGAGCACCGCGACAGGCATGGTCGTGAGCGCGTCGTGCAGATGCAGCAGCCCTGAGTCGTCGACCCTGGGCGCGGCATGACCCAGACAGTCAAACAGCGCGCGTGAGGCGAGTGCCTCCGGCATTTCGATGGCCGTATCCTCCCACCGGGCGGTATCGACTAGCGGCAGATCGCTGTGCGCGTCGAGCAACGAAGCCGCGAGACGCGTCGCGATCACGACGGCGTAGGCATTCCCGTAACGGCGCGCGAACGCGATCACATGGGCGGCCTGGCGGCCGCGCACCTTGAGCGGCAGATACACGCCATTGCCGAGCAGCGCCGGCTGGAGCTGCCGCAAAGCGAGCAGCCGGTGCACGACGGCGAGCTTCACGTGTCCGTCGCGCCAGTTTGCAAGCTGTTCAGACGGAGGCGTCACGACGAGCCATTCCTGGCGTCTCGCGAAATCGACAGGTCGCCGGTTGTCTGGGTCGACCAGGCTGAAATCCCACAACTCGGTGCCCTGGTACAGATCGGGCACGCCCGGTGACGCCAGCCGCAGCACGGTCTGCTGCAGGCTGTTGATCGCCCCGGCCGGGCTGATCCGTTCGACGAACGCGTGCAGTTCGCGCAGGAAGCCGTCACGCCGCTGCGGCGCGACGATATCGAACAGAAAATCGCGGCAGGCGGTTTCGAAGTCCTCATTCGGCGCGAGCCAGTTCGTGCGCAGTTTCGCTTCACGCAGCGCCTTCAGTTGCCACCGTGCGACGCGTTCGGCCAGCGCCTTCACGCCGTTCGCGTCATCCGGCGCGAGGCCCGGCGGCCAGCAGCCCACCAACGTCTGATACAGCATTGCCTCTGCGTCAGGGCCGGGCGCCCAGTTGCGAGCGTTGTCGTCAACTACATGACGACGATGCGGTGCGTTGAGCGTCGACCACGCGCGCAACGTCGCGCTCCAGTCCTCTGCGATCTCGCTCAGAACGGCGAGGCGCGCACGCACGTCTTCGCCGCGTTTGTGATCGTGCGTCGCGGTGGCCAGCATCGCGTGCGGGAAGCGGCGCGCCCGTTCGAGGTTGCCTGCATGAAACTGCTCGACCGTCAGCGCGAATTCGCCCGGATCGGCGCCGACTTCATTGCGTGACAGCAGGCGGCCGTAGCGGTAGCACGCTGTATCTTCGATGGCCTTGGCGGCAACCGGCGCGGTGAGCTGCGAGAAAAGCGTTTGCGCCGTGCGTCGCGACGAGCCTGCATGGTTGGGCGCGGAGTTGGCTGTATTGCCGCTGTTGTGCGACTGCGGCGCGGCTTGTGGCCGTCCCGCGCCGCTATCATCGGAGGGCGGGCCGCCCAGCCACTCGCTGATCCGCTCCAGTATCCCGTGATCGGCGAGTGACAGGGCCTGCTTCGCGGCATCGAAGGCCTGTCCGAAGTAGAGGTTATCGACCTCGCTGCGCATGCCGTTCTGCGGATAGATGCGATACACCGGAAAATGCGCGACGAGTTCGCCAAGCACACGACGGATCGCCGTGAAGGTGAGGTCGCGCGTCGAGAGCTGATCGCGTGCGATGCGATGCAACGCACGGGCTGCGCGATCCAGTTCCGCGGGCAGGTTCTCCGCGAGGATCTTGCGCCGCGCCTGCAAGGCTTCATCGGCGAACGACGCACTGCGGCCGGTCAGTTCCGACCACGTCGCCGCCAGTGTTTCCGCGCCAGCCGGATCGTGCAGCAGCGCGCCGACGTCATTCATGAAGTCATAGCCGGTCGTGCCGTCGACGGGCCAGTCGTCGCGCAAAGGTTCGCCGCGCCCAAGGATTTTCTCGACGACGAAATACGGATTGCCTTCGCGCAATTCGCTCAACCGCTGACGCAGGCGCTGACAGTATTCGCGCGGCTCGGAGAGCCCATCGACATGATCGATGCGCACACCGTCGATTACTCCTTCTGCATACAGCCGGAAAATCAGCGCATGGACCGCGTCGAACACCTCCAGACGCTCGACACGTAAGCCCGCGAGTGCGCTGATGTCGAAGAAGCGCCGCCAGTTCACTTCATCGGCGGCCGTGCGCCACCAGGCCAGCCGGTAGTGCTGCCGTTCGAGCAAACGATGCAGACGGTCGCGCGTGACCGGGTCGCGGGGATCGAAAGTTTCCAGAGCGAGCTCGATGGCCGGCGCGCCGTTCTGTGCGACGAACTCACGCAGCACCGCGCGGGCTTCAGCCGCGCGCGGCTGATCGGCGGGCTGGGTGGTCAGCCCTTCGAAGTGTTCGCCGAGCGCGCTGAGATCGGCGCGGTCCGCACCCTTCAGGATGTTCGCGTACTCGATCGGGCAGACCGGGAAAACATGATCGTGGTACGCGATGACGAAACGCCCGCTGTCTGCCGAAAAGCGCAGCGCGATCTGGCCCGCGGCGAGTTCGTCACCGTACGATGCGCCGAGCACCGGCGCGAGCACCTTGCCGCGCAAGGCCGGATCCGGCGAATGCCAGTCGACATCGAAGTGCCGCGCATACGCGCTATGCCGTCCCCATTCGAGGATGTCGAGCCACCAGGCATTGTGCGAGCCGCCGACGCCCATGTGATTCGGCACCACGTCGACAATCAACCCCATGCCGTGTGCGTGCAACTTTTCGACCAGACGCTTGAGGCCCGCCTCGCCGCCCAGTTCAGCGCTGACCCTGCTGTAATCGACCGTGTCATAGCCGTGTGTCGAACCGGGTTCGGCTGTCGTGACCGGCGACGCGTACAGATGACTGATTCCGAGCGCAGCGAAGTACCCGACGTGCGCGAGTGCATCGTCGAACGTGAAGTCCTTGTGAAACTGAAGTCTGAGCGTGGCGCGTGGGACGGTCATGGCGTGTGGGGCGATCGAGAGGATGAAGAAGCGGCGGAAGAAGGGGCGCGCATCTCGCCGACCGCGAGCAGGCGGTCGCAGAAGGTTGCGTCGAGAAACAGTTCGTCTACGCTCTGTGCGACGCGGCGGCGCCAGTTCGGATGTTCATCGATCGAGCCGGGCAGGTTCGGCGAATCCGCAAGGCCGAGCAGGTCTTCCAGCGGGAACGTGACGAGCGTAGCGGGTGTCGCCGCCACAAACGCCAGCGCTTCATCGACCGGTGCATTGTCTGTCGAAGGCGCGGGCACATCGGCTGCGGCGACGCCGGCCTGCTGAAAGGCCCGCCACAGCGCATCGCGATCAGCGGCGCGTTCCGCGTGAGCGAGCGCCACATGATCGCGGCCGTCGGCACGCAAGGCTGTCTGTCCGATGCGGTTGCGCCAGTCGATATCCTCGCCACGCCACCAGCCGGTGACGGTCGGCAGATCGTGCGTCGTGGTCGTCGACACCACATCACGGTCCCAATCCCGCGGGGCCTTGAACCCTTCGCCCGAGCCGCTGCGTTCGAACCATAGCACGCGGATGCCGGCGAGCCCATGTTCGAAGAGGCGCTCGCGGAAGCCCATGGGCACTGTGCCGAGATCTTCACCAATGACGATCGAACGATGCCGCCACGATTCGAGGGCGATCAGGCGCAGCAGGTCGTCGAGCGGATAGCGCAGATACGCGCCGTTGCGGGCGGGCTCGCCTTCCGGCACGAGCCACAGGCGTCGCAGGCCGAGGATGTGATCGATGCGTACGCCGCCCGCGTGGACAAACGCCGCGCGCAGCATGTCGATGAACGCGGCGAAACCCTGCGTGCGCATCGCGCGCGGAGAGAAGGTGGTGAGGCCCCACGCCTGACCGGCCTGATTGAACAGGTCAGGCGGCGCGCCGACCGATACGCCCGTCAGCATCTCGTCGCGATACGACCACGCGTGACTCCCGGCACTGTCGCAACCCACTGCGAGGTCGGCGATCAGGCCGACTGCCATCCCGGCATCGCGGGCCGCATGGTGCGCGTGCGACAGTCCCTTCGCCGCGAGCCATTGCAGGAACAGATGAAATTCGACTTCATGACGATGCTCGAGCGCAAACGCGTCGACCTCGCAACTGCGCGGGTCGCGCAAAGCTTCAGGCCAGTTGCGCCAGTGGCCGTCGCCTTCCGCTTGCGCGAGCTGGGCGGCCTGCAATGCTTCGAAGCGTGCGTGATCTTCGAGTGCGCGTCCGCCTCGCGTGCAGAAGCCGTGAAATTCGAGCGCGCGCGGCAGGTCCTGAGCGCGGTCGTGGACACAGAACTGCTCGAACAGCGTGCGCAACACCTTGAGTTTCAGCGGCACAGCCTGGGGCCAGTCGATCAGCGGCAACCTTTCGAGCCGGGACCACGCTTCGCTTGCGTGCGCCGCTTCCAGTGCTGCGTGCACGGCTTCTGTGCCGAACACGGCAGCGGGATCGATGTGCGTGACGTTCAGCCATAGGCGCGACGATGGCGAATACGGACTGAAGCGCTGCGGCTGTGCGCTGAACATCGCGTGGGTCGGGCTGATCGCGAGCGCATGCGCGCCGCGTCTTGCGCTTTCGGTCGCCAGTGTCGCGAGCGCCGAATAGTCGCCGATACCGCCATCGCCCACGCGGCGCAGCCCGTAGAGCTGAGCCGCAATGCCCCATAGAGGCGGCGTGCCGGCGGCATCTTCGTGCAGGGCGCGCCATGCATCGGCGACGGTATAACCGCGCGCGGGAGCAACAGCGAGTGTGACGCGCTGTTCATTGATGACGAGCGTGTGATAACCCGTTTCGCTGATCGGTGACAGCAACGCTGCTTCGCCTTTGGGGGCCGTGAACCGGCCGTCGATCAACGAGCCGCTTTCGAGTTCGATCCGGTAGCGGCTACCCGATTTCACCGCCGCGGCAGGCAGGGCGATGCCGCGTTCGCATTCGGCCGTCATCAGCGGCGGGAGCCGGCGTCCCGAGGTTTCGGCGTCGAGCATGGTCACGCTATGTCTGAGCTGCGCCGGGTTGCTGCATGGCAGGCCCATGCGTTCGAGCAGTGTGGTGAGCGTGCGCTCGGGGACACGTTCTATCTCGCCGTGCGCGTTGTGCCACTCGACTTCGAAACCCGCACGCACAGCGAGGCTTTCGACCGCATCGCCGGATCGTCTGGAGGCGTTCACGCGTGGGGCTCCCGTTTGGCGACCTTGCGCGCATCATGCCCAATCGCGTATTCGCTGATGTCGCCCGTCAGCCATGCGACGAACGAGAACGACGGCAATTCCCCGGCTGCAATGGAATCGCGTACCCGCGGCGGTGTTTCGAAGACAACCTTGCCGACGGGCGTTTCCACCAGCGGCACACTGTTGCTCGACAGGTTGAGCGCGATCGAAAGGGTCTGGCCGTCGCCGAGCCGCCAGCGTGCGACGAGCGCATCGGCGTGTGCGCCATTTCGCGCGGACAGCACGTTCGCGCCGAGCGGTTTCGCGTGGGCAAGGCGCGGTGTGATCAGTTTTCCGCGCACGGCGAGCGCCGATTTATAGAAGTGCATCCATTCGAGCCTTTCGTCTGCATCGGGCGCAGGCTCTGTTGCCCTCGGTGGCGACGATGACGCAAACGTTCGCGCATCGTTCGGATCGGGAATGTGCGCGCGACGGCTCTCATCGCTGAATGCGGAGAAGCGCGCGAACTCGCGCCGGCGTCCTTCGCGTACGGCGTCGGCGAGTTCGCCCGTATAGTCGGTAAAGAACAGGAACGGCTGCTCCGAACCGTATTCTTCTTCCATGAACAGCAGCGGGATCTGCGCAGACAGCAGCAACAGACCTGTCGCGGCGCGCAGCGCGTCGGGCGGACACAGCGAACGGAGCCGCTCACCGAGCGCACGATTGCCGATCTGGTCGTGATTCTGCAGGAACATCACGAACGACGTCGGCGGCAGATGGCCACTGGGCTCGCCGCGCGGCCGGCCGTCGTGAATCGGCGACGGGTCGCCCTGATAGCCGAAGCCTTCGCCGAGCACGCGCGCAAGACGCTCGATCGGCCGGTCGGCGTACGCGCGATAGTAACCTTCGTGTTCGGTGGTCAAGAGCACGTGCAGCGCGTTGTGCGCGTCGTCGTTCCATTGCGCGGTGAAATGCGTGTCGAGCAGGCTGGCCGTGTTGCGCTCGTTTTCCAGCACCAGATGCACATGCCGGCCGTGCTGAACCGAGGCGCGCACGTGATCGGAAAAATCGCGCAGCCAGGCGTCGTTGTCGATTGCGTGCACCGCGTCGAGACGCAGGCCATCGAAGCGGTATTCGTTGATCCAGTATTGCGCGTTGTCGCAGAAGAATTCACTGACTTCGACACGCGCGAAATCGATTGCGAGACCCCACGGCGTATGCGTGCCTTCGCGAAAGAACGGGCTGGCATATTGATGCAGATAGTTGCCGTCCGGGCCGAAGTGGTTATAGACCACATCGAGAAACACCTGCAGGCCGAGACCGTGGGCCGTGTCGATCAACGCTTTCAGGTCGTCCGGCCGGCCGTACGATGAATCGGGTGCGTAGGGCAGCACGCCGTCGTAACCCCAGTTGCGGCTGCCGGGAAAATCGTTCAGCGGCATCAGCTCGATGGCGGTGACACCCAGCTCGACGAGCGCCTTCAGGCGCTCCATCACCCCCGCATAGCCGCCCAGCGCGCCGACATGCAGCTCGTACAACACAGTCTCTTCCCATGGCCGGCCGTGCCAGTGCGTGTGCTGCCAGTGGTACGCGCGCGGATCGATCACTTCGCTCGGACCATGCACATCCTGCGGTTGAAAGCGCGAGGCGGGATCGGGCACGATGATCCCGTTGTCGAGTTTGTAGCGATACAGCGTGCCCGCGCCGCACGCGACCTCCGCTTCGAACCAGCCATTGCCGGTCGACGTCATGTCAACCGATGCAGCCGGCGCCCCACCCTCGATCTCGACCGTTACCGCCTTGCAGGATGGCGCCCAGAAGCGAAAGCGCGTGCGCGCCTTCGCGCGGCCGGCGCCGAGCAGCTGGGCGCCAAATGGCAGGCAGTGCGCATGATGGTGCGTATGCGGGTCGACAGGAATTTGAGACATGATTCATCACCATTCGGTTGGACAACCGGGCCCGCCATCGGGCCTCTCACGCGGTGCCTGCGCTCCAGCTCAATCGTGCGTCTGCGTGCCGGGGTCGGGCGGCAGCGCGGTCAAGAGGCGCGGGCCGTACTGCGCGCCCGCACGCCAGCCAGCCTGCCAGTCCGCATCGCCGACAGGCAGCGCAGCCACTATGACGAGCGCGTGGGCAGCCACGTCCAGCACGGGGGTCGTCAACGGACGCGGCGGCGCGTCCGGATTAGCCGTGTCGAGGAGCACATTCCATTCCAGGTGCGGCGGAGGCGGGGTAAACGTCAGCGCCTCGCCGCTCGCGTTCAACATCAACAACAATACTTCCGTTTGGTCACTCAGATCCGGACCCGCGCGCCGCAGCGTGAGCGCGCGTCCTTCCGGGTCCTGCCACGCTTCGATCGTCAACGGCTCGCCGCGTTCATCGAACCAGCCCACATCGTAGAGACCGGGCAGCACTTCATGGTCGCCGGACAGAAAGCGCGTCTCGCGCAGCAGCGGATGCTGCTTGCGCAGCGCAATCACGCGCGCGACGAACTCCGTCATCCGCGCACCGCTTGGCAACGTCGCGCGCTCCCAGTCGAGCCAGGAGAACTCGTTGTCCTGACAGTAGGCGTTGTTGTTGCCCTGCTGGGTGCGGCCGAACTCGTCGCCAGCAGGAAACATCGGTGTGCCGAGCGCCGTGAAGAGCGTCGCGAACATCGAGCGCGCTACGCGTGCGCGCGTTTCGACGATGTCCGGATCGTCGGTCGGACCTTCGACACCCCAGTTCGAACTGCAGTTCTCGTTGTGGCCGTCGTTGTTGTCTTCACCGTTTATCTCATTGTGCTTCTGCTCGTGCGAGACCAGATCGGCCAGCGTAAAGCCGTCGTGTGACGCCACGAAATTCACCGACGCCCAGGGTTTTCTGCTGCGCCGGTTGAAGAGGTCGGCGGAGCCGGTCAGGCGCGCCGCGAGATCGGGACGCAGGCCGGCGTCGCCGCGCCAGAAACGGCGCACCGTGTCACGAAAACGATCGTTCCATTCGGAGAAGCCAGGGGGATGGTTGCCGAGCTGATAGCCGCCCGGGCCGATGTCCCATGGTTCGGAAATCAGCTTGCGCTGCGACAGCACCGGGTCCTGACGGACCGCATCGAAAAAGCCGGAGCCCGGATCGAAGCCGCTGTACTCGCGGCCAAGCGTTACGCCGAGATCGAAGCGGAAGCCGTCGATGTTGAACGCCGTCGACCAGTAACGCAGCGAATCCATCACCATCTGCAGCACACGCGGATGGGGCATGTTCAGCGTGTTGCCGCAGCCGGTGTCGTTGATGTGATGCCGTTCGTCGCCCGGAATCAGCCGGTAGTAGCTGGCGTTGTCGAGGCCGCGCCACGAGACGGTCGGGCCCAGTTCGTTGCCTTCGCAGGTGTGGTTGTAGACGACGTCGAGAATCACCTCGATACCCGCCGCATGTAGCTGGCGCACGGCGATGCGCATTTCGTCGAGACGATGCATCGACAGATACGACGGCTCCGGCGCGAAGAACGAGGCCGTGTTGTAGCCCCAGTAGTTACGCAGGCCGCGGCTCACGAGAAAGCGGTCGTTGAGGAATGCATGCACCGGCAGCAGTTCGACAGCGGTGACGCCGAGCCTCAGCAGATGGTCGATGAACTCGGGCGCGGTGAGCGCGGCGAACGTGCCGCGTTCGTGATGGCGCAGATCGGGGCGGAGCATCGAGACGCCGCGCAGATGCGCTTCGTAGACGATGGATTCACCCCAGGGGGTATTCGGCCGCACATCGTGCGACCAGTCGAAAGCTTCGTCGATCACGACGCATTTCGGCATCGCCGGCGCCGAGTCACGACGGTCGATCGACAGGTCGAGCCGGTTCGAATGCACGCGGTACCCGAACAGCGCATCCGACCAGCGGAACTGGCCGACGAGCTTGCGGGCGTATGGGTCGAGCAGGAGCTTGTGCGGATTGAAGCGGTGGCCGTGCTGCGGCTGGTAAGGACCGTCCGCGCGAAACCCGTAGACGGTGCCCGGATGCGCGCCGGGCAGATAGCCGTGCCACACCTCGTCGGTATTTTCGGGCAGGTCGAAGCGGGTCAGTTCCTTGCGGCCGGTGGGATCGAACAGACACAGTTGCATCCGATGCGCGTGCGCCGAGAACACGGCGAAGTTCACACCGAGACCGTCCCAGCTTGCGCCGAGCGGATAGGGTGAGCCCGGCGACAGCCGGTCGGGCAATGCATGCGACATGTTTCCCGTTCCTTGTTCTGATTCGTTCGTTATCGGGAAGTCCCGGCGGGTACGCACCCGAGCCGCGCTGAGCGCGGCGCGTGCCGGGCGACATCAGTCCGCCCGCAGGATGATCGTGGCGAGCGGCGGCAGCACCAGAACGGCCGATTGCGGTTTGCCGTGACTCGCGACTTCCTCCGTATAAATGAGCCCGCTGTTGCCGAGGTTGGAACCGCCATACACGCTCGCGTCGCTGTTGAACACTTCGCTCCACCGTCCGGCTCGCGGTACGCCGATGCGATAGCCGAGCCGCGGCACCGGCGTGAAGTTGCAGACCGCGACGAGTTCGCGCCCCGCGCCATCGACGCGCCGGTACGCGAACACACTGTTGCCGCTGTCGTCGCCGATCAGCCATTCGAAGCCGCCGGGGTCGCTATCGAGCATGTGCAGCGCAGGCTCTTCGTCGTAGAGGCGGTTCAGGTCGCGCACGACCCTCTGTACGCCGTGATGCAGCGGGTCGTCGAGCAGATGCCAGTGCGGCGACTGATCGTGATCGAACTCGGCCATCTGTCCGAATTCGCCGCCCATGAAGAGCAGCTTCTTGCCCGGATGCGTCCACATGAAACCGAAGTACGCACGCAGATTCGCGAAGCGCTGCCAGCGGTCACCCGGCATCTTGCCGAGCAGCGACCCCTTGCCGTGCACGACTTCGTCGTGCGAAAGCGGCAGCACGAAGCGCTCCGAATACGCGTAGACCATGCCGAACGTCATGCTGTGATGGTGGTAGTTCCGGTGGACCGGATCCTCATGCATGTAGTGGAGCGTGTCGTGCATCCAGCCCATGTTCCATTTGAAGTCGAACCCCAGGCCACCGTCTTCGATGCGCGCCGTGACGCCAGGCCATGCCGTCGATTCTTCCGCGATCGTGATTGCGCCATGCACGTCAGGCATGTGGCGGACCTCATGATTCAGGCGCTTCAGAAAGGCGATCGATTCGAGGTTTTCCCGGCCGCCGTAGATGTTCGGCACCCACTCGCCGGCGGCGCGCGAATAGTCGCGATACAGCATCGACGCAACCGCATCGACACGCAGACCATCGACGTGATAGCGCTTCAACCACGCCAGCGCGGATGCCACCATGAACGCGCTCACCTCGTTGCGGCCGAGGTTGTAGATCATTGTGTTCCAGTCCTGGTGATAGCCTTCGCGCGGATCGGCATGCTCGTACAGCGGTGTGCCGTCGAATTCGACGAGCCCGTGAGCGTCGTTCGGAAAGTGCGCCGGCACCCAGTCGAGAATGACGCCAAGCCCCGCTTCGTGCGTGCGGTTGACGAAGTCGGCGAACGCTTCAGGCCGGCCGAAGCGAGCCGAGGGCGCGAACTGCGAGAGCGGCTGATAGCCCCATGAGCCGCCAAACGGATGTTCGGCGATCGGCATGAATTCGAGGTGCGTGAAGCCCATACCCTTTGCGTACGGAATCAGCCGGTCCGCCAGTTCGGACCAGGTCAGGCCGCGCCGGCCTTCTTCCGCGACGCGCAACCACGACTCCGCATGCACTTCGTAGATCGAGATCGGCGATTGCGGGGTCTGCCTGCCCGCACGCGACTGCATCCACGCGCCGTCGGTCCACGCGAACTGCTCGACCTCGTCGACGTGTGCGACGACGGACGCTGTTCCAGGTGGCCGCTCGGTCTGCATCGCACAGGGATCGGCCTTCAGCGGCAGCGGGTGGCCATCGCGCGTCAGCATTTCGTACTTGTAGCGTGTGCCCGCGCCGACGCGCGGTACGAACAGTTCCCACACGCCCCCATGATGACGCAGACGCATCGGATGGCGGCGTCCGTCCCAGGAATTGAAGTCGCCCACCACCGAGACCCGCCGCGCATTCGGCGCCCATACCGCGAAGCGCACGCCTGGCACGCCGTCGTGCGTGACTGGCCGCGACCCGAGACATTCGAGCACTGCGTACGGATCGCCATGCGACAGCCGCGTCAATGCTTCGTCGGACAGGACGTTGCCAAACGAGTAGGTGTCTTCGATTTCCTGCGGTGTGCCGTGCCAGTCGACGCGCAGCAGGTACGGCACCGCTTCGGTGACGAACCCCGCGAAGAGCCCGTAGCGGATCGTTGCGAGTTCGCCGAGCGTGCGGCCGTCGTCGCGCGCGATCACCGTCACGTGCGATGCGTTCGGCAGCAGGACGCGCACGACCGGCCCGGCGTCGGTGTAATGCAGGCCGAGTTGCGAGAACGGATCGGGATGGCGGGCTTCGATGAGCGCATCGATGTCGAGCGGGCTCAGACCGATGGTCGGGTCGCGATCATTCATCGTCGCCTCCGGCCTTCGGGCCAGACGCCGGTGCGTCGTGCGGCGTTCCCGTGTCGCCGAGCAGACGGCTCGCGAGCGAGGCCAGTCCGCGTACCGGCAGACCGAGCCATGTGGGCCGGTTGGCCGCTTCATAGCGGATTTCGTAGGCGGCTTTTTCGATCAGGAACAGATTGAGCAAGGCTTCCTCGAAGTCGGGTGCAACGAGTGGTTGCGGGGAGTCCGCCACCGCTGCGCGGTATTGTTCGAGGAAAGCCTCGCCCGCATAGCCGCGGAAGCGGTCGAAAAGAGCACGTTTGCGATCGGCGGTTTGCTGCGGCGCGTTTTCGGTGGTCGATTGCGCCGCGGCACTTGCATACGACAGCGAGCGCAACAGGCCCGCGACATCGCGCAGCGGACTCGACTTCATGCGCCGCTCTTCGAGCGTGCGCGCCGGTTCGCCTTCGAAGTCGATCAGGTAGGCGTCGCCCTGCGCTACCAGCACCTGGCCCAGATGGAAATCGCCATGAATGCGGATGCGCAGCGCATTCGCTTCCGGCGGCACGAGTTGCGCGACGGCGGCCGTCAACGCGGTGCGGCGGTCGAGCAGGCTCTGCGCGAGTTCGCGGATGTCGTCGGCGAGATGGTCGAGCCTTTCGCCAAGGACGTCGAGCGCAGCGGCGAGCATCGACTCCGTGCCATCCGTCCACGCCTTGACCTGTTCCGCCGTCGCCCGCTCAGGAGCGAAGGCGGGTTTGTCCGAAGGCGACGCCAGCGCGACGTGCAGTTCGCCGAGCCGTTTGCCGATGGTGCCGGCAAGCGCGCAATAGCCTTCGATGGCTTCTTCCTCGTTAGCGCGGTCCGACGACGCTTCGTTGCCTTCGATCGCCAGCGCGAGTTCATCGACTGAGCGGCGCAGATAGTCGAGCGCCCAGTTCCACGCGTCGCCCTGGTTGTCGATGAAGCCTTGCAGGATCGCCAGCGTATGCGGCACGCCCGCCGGATCGACCCGTACGACTTCGCCATAGAGCGGGGCGGTGTTCTGATAGCCGATCTCCGTCAGATAGCGGCTCATTTCCGTTTCCGGATGGACGCCGTCGACCAGCCGGCGCACCAGCTTCAGCACGGCCGCATCCGCAATCACGAGCGAGCTGTTGCTCTGCTCGGCGGCAAGCCAGCGGATTTCGGGCATTTCGCCCAGGTCGCGGAGTTCGTCGAAGCGCTCGGTCGGCACGAAGCGGATTTCGCTCTTCTGCACAGTCGGGACGGCCGCGCCCTCACGCATCTTGCGCAGCACGCCGTGTGCGAACAGAGGCAGTGAGAACGCGTCCGTCAGGTGCCCGACGTTGCGGCCGCGGCGCACGCGCGCCAGCGCGAGTTGCATGAAGAGCGGCGTCGTGGTGTCGGTGCCCCATGTAATCGCAATGGGCACCACGTAACGCTCGGTATGGTCGGCGACGTCCACCTCGATTTCGGTGAACGCGAAGCCTCCGTTGGGGATCGTGGTCAGCGCGGCAAGGCGCACCGCGCCCATCTTTTGGTCTTTCGACGCAAACCAGCGGCGGCGGCTCAGCCAGGACGGCAGCACTTCCGATTCGAGCAGGCGGACGTTTTCGGGTGTCGCTCCGGTTTGCCCTTCGCGGATCACGATCGTGACGAATTCGGGCAGCGGCTCGGGTTGCGCCTGGCTCCATGTCGGGCGCTGGCCACCCGAGCAGAGCAGGAACCACAGGAAACCGTATGGCGGGAACGTCAGCAGATAGGTGAGCTGGCCGATCGCGGGAAATACGGAGTCGGCTGTCATCTCGATCGGCACCGAACCGGCGAATTCCGACAGATCGAGTTCGACGGCCTGCGGCGCACGCGACAGATTGGCGACGCACAGGATCGCCGGTTCGCCCGGCATTTCGCGCAGGTACGCAAGGATCTTGCGGTTCTCCGGCTTCAGGAAGCGGATGCCGCCACGACCGAACGCCTGTTTCGCGCGACGGGTGGCGAGCATGCGGCGCGTCCAGTTCAGCAACGAATGCGGATCGCGGCTTTGCGCTTCGACATTGACCGCATCGAAGCCATACAGCGCACCCATCACAGGCGGCAGAACGAGCTGTTCGGGATCGGCGCGCGAAAAACCGCCGTTACGGTCCGACGACCATTGCATCGGCGTGCGCACCCCATCGCGGTCGCCGAGGTGGATGTTGTCGCCCATGCCGAGTTCGTCGCCGTAATAGATGACGGGCGTACCGGGCATCGACAGCAGCAGCGAATTGATCAGTTCGATCCGGCGACGGTCGCGCTCCATCAAGGGCGCAAGGCGCCGGCGAATACCGAGGTTCAGCCGTGCGCGGCGATCGCTTGCGTAGGTATTCCACAGATAGTCGCGCTCGGAATCGGTGACCATCTCGAGCGTGAGTTCATCGTGATTGCGCAGGAAAATTGCCCACTGGTTGGATTCGGCGAGGTCCGGCGTCTGCCGCATGATGTCGGTGATCGGGAAGCGGTCTTCGCTCGCGATCGACATGTAGATGCGCGGCATCAGCGGGAAGTGGAACGCCATATGGCATTCGTCTTCGTCGCCGAAATATTCCTTCACGTCCTCCGGCCACTGGTTCGCTTCGGCGAGCAGCATCCGGTTCGGATATTCGGCGTCGATAGTCGCGCGGATTTTCTTGAGGACGGCGTGCGTCTCCGGCAGGTTCTCGTTGTTCGTGCCTTCACGTTCGACGAGATACGGCACCGCATCGAGCCGCAGCCCGTCGATGCCCATGTCGAGCCAGAAGCGCATGACATGCAATACCTCGCGCAGCACGGCGGGATTATCGAAATTCAGGTCGGGCTGATGCGAGTAGAAGCGGTGCCAGAAGTACGCGCCCGCGACGGGATCGTGGGTCCAGTTCGACGGCTCCGAGTCGATGAAGATGATCCGCGTCTCTATGTATTTCTGGTCGGTGTCGGACCATACGTAGTAGTTGCGATGGTTCGAACCGGGTTTCGCGCGCCGCGCGCGCTGAAACCACGGATGCTGATCCGACGTGTGGTTGATGACCAGTTCCGTGATCACGCGAAGGCCACGCGCATGCGCTTCCTGGATGAAGTGCTTGACGTCGGACAGGCTGCCGTAATCCGGATGCACATTGCGGTAGTCGGCGATGTCGTAGCCGTCGTCGCGGCGCGGCGACGGATAGAACGGCAGCAGCCAGATCGCATCGACACCGAGTTCGGCGATGTAGTCGAGCTTCGCAATCAGCCCCGGAAAATCGCCGACGCCGTCGTTGTTCGCGTCGAAGAACGATTTGATGTGCACCTGATAGATGATTGCGTCCTTGTACCAGAGCGGATCGTCGTGCAGGGCCGACGGTTTGCCGCGCCGCGCCACGCTTTTGGCCGCTTTCGCGCTGTCGCCGGGCGATGCCGCGGCGCTCGTGTGCGCGTGCGAGGTGCCCTCGGGAGAATCGTCGCGTTTCATATCGCACCTTCATTCGGAGAGTCGAACCCGATGTCCGTCTCGCTGGCGGGCTCGGGAATAGGGCGTGGCAGCCCGCCGGTGGGGGCGATGCGCCAGATCGCAAACGGCCGCACGCCGGGGTCGAGCCGTATGTGCTGCCATCGGCCGTACCATTCGAAGCGCTCGCTGGTCATCTGGTCGACGACTTCGATCGCCGCCTGATCGTGCAGATGCCAGTGCGCGAACGTCGCCCATGACAGCTCGATATCCGCGCCCTGTTCGTTGAACGGATCGAGGTTGATCGCGACGATGATCACGTTGTCGCGCACCTCGGTCGCTTTCTCGAAGAACAGGATATGTTCATTGTGCGCGGGCAGGAACGTGACGTTCAAATGAGTGTGCAGGGCAGGGTTCGCGCGGCGGATGCGGTTGAGCGCCGTAATCTCTCCGACGATGTTGCCTGGCCGATGCCAGTCCCACGCACGCAGCTGGTACTTCTCGGAGTCGAGATATTCCTCGCTGTTCGGCAGCGCGGCCGCCTCGCACAGTTCAAAGCCGCTGTAGACACCCCACAGGCCAGACAGCGTTGCGGCGAGCGCCGCGCGAATCACGAAGCCCGCGCGCCCCGACGACTGCAGATGACGCGGATTGATGTCCGGCGTATTGACGAAGAAATTCGGCCGGTACACCTCGCGCGCGTTGCTTTGCGTCAGTTCGGTCAGGTAGTCGGTGAAATCGCGCTTCGATTCGCGCCACGTGAAATAGGTGTACGACTGCGAGAAGCCGACCTTCGCGAGGCGATACATCATGCGCGGCCGTGTGAACGCTTCCGACAGGAAGATCGTGTCGGGGTGGCGCGCTCGGACGTCGGCGATCATCCACTCCCAGAACGGCAGCGGCTTCGTGTGCGGATTGTCGACGCGGAAGATCTGCACGCCCGCTTCGATCCAGAACAGGATCACTTCGCGCAACGCAAGCCACAGCCCCGGCTTCGCGTCGTGTGCGTAGAAATCCGGGTTCACGATGTCCTGATACTTCTTCGGCGGATTTTCCGCGTAGCGCAGCGTGCCGTCGGGGCGCCACGCGAACCATGTCGGATGCTCCTTCAGCCACGGGTGGTCGGGGGAGCATTGAATGGCGAAGTCCAGCGCGATTTCGAGACCGTGTTCATGCGCGGCGGCAAGCATCGTGCTGAAGTCGTCGAGCGTGCCGAGTTCGGGATGCACCGCGGTGTGACCACCTTCCTTGCCGCCGATCGCGTAGGGGCTGCCCAGGTCGCCGGGCTGGGCGTTCAGCGTGTTGTTGCGGCCCTTGCGGTTGGTGACGCCGATCGGGTGGATCGGCGGGAAATAGAGCACGTCGAAGCCCATGTCGCGGATGCGCGGCAGTTTGGCGATGACGTCTGCGAAGGTGCCGTGCCGGTTCGGATCGTCGCTCATCGAGCGCGGGAAGATCTCATACCAGCTCGCAAAGCGCGCCGCGCTCCGCTCGGCTTCGATCCGGTAGACGACCGGATCGCGCGCGAGAAACGGCCGATGGCGCGCGGCCATGACCGCGCGCGCTGTGGCGGGCGCGAGCAGCAGTTCGACGCGGCCGGCCGCATCGGACCTGGCGAATTCCTTGACGATATGCTCGAGCGGCTCGGTGAGCGCGCCTCCTGCCGTCTCGACCTCCGCCAGCACCAGCGCGAACAGATGGCTCGCCTCTTCGATTTCGAGTTCGACGGTTTGCCCGGCTTTCAGCTTCTTCTGCACGTGCTCGACGAGCGATGCGAAGTCGTCGCGCCACGCAA